>JBAVXH010000383.1:0-21685 GCA_049698215.1 Xanthobacteraceae bacterium
GCGTAGAAGAGGTACGTGCCCTGCCAGCCGAGCGGCTTCAAGAGCGCGTAGGTCACGGGCCAGCTCACCGTCGAGGCAAAGCCGCCGGCGAGCGTCAGCACCGTGATCGGCTGGCGCGCGCGCGCGCCGAAGATGCGGCCGAGCGTCGCGAACGCCGGATCGTAGAGCGAGGCCGCCATCGCGCAGCCGAGCAGCATCCACACCGCAACATAGGCGGCCGGATGGCTCGCATAGGTCATCGCCACAAGCCCCGCCGCGCCCGCAAGCGAGCCGAACGGCATCACGCAATGCCCGCCGTAACGATCGATCAGGGAGCCGACGGTCGGCGCGATGAAACCCGCCGCCAGCAGGCCCGCGGAAAACCCGCCCATCGCAAAGGTCAGTGAAAACCCGCGCTGCTCCGCGATCAGCGGAAGGATCAGCACCGGCGTGTAGAAGATCGCGCCCCAGGCGAGGATCTGCGTGACGCCGAGGACCGCAACGGCACGCCAGGGACCGGCAATGAATTCGCGGAAGGCTGGCATCGAGTCGCGCAAAGGCTAGCACAACGAGAGCTGGCTTTGCTTTTCAGGCCGCGAAATTGAATCACCCAGCGTCGCGATAATCGGAGGTTGCAATCCAGCAGAAACCCACAGCGAGAGGCACACTTTCGGAGTTCCTACTCAGCTACCTTTAACCAGGAACGATGGAACTTCATGGAACTGATTTATTGAAAAATCTCATTAAGTTAGCCGGGCGCATAGGTAAGGCCGGGGAGTACCCGGAGTAGGCGCCGTGTCCACCGCGGATCTGTTTCAACACCGGTCGATCGACCTCAGCCTGGGCGGGCGCTACAGCCTGGCGAGCCGCTACGACACGCACGGCGCCCGTCGTGAGTTCGCCTGCCGCACCAGCCGCGTCTCGCCCTATCAGATGCACGTCTCGGTGCCGGTGCTTGGACCCGTGGGCGAACGCGTCGTCACCTATTTCGGAGACTTCGGAAGCCTCGACGGCTGGATCACCGATATCGCGCAAGGCGGCTTCCTGCTCAACATCGAACTGCCGCGGCAGCGGCGCGAGAAATTCGTCGCTCAGCTTGCATGGCTGAAGAAGCGCCAGGACGACGTCGTTATCGATGCGCGCGCCCAGAAGCGCATCGTGCCGAAAACGCCGCATTCCACCTTGATCTTTGCTGACGGGACGACGCTCGACTGCCTGGTGATCGACATCTCGCCGTCCGGCGTCGCGGTCTCGGCCGACTGCGACCCCGAGATCGGCACGCGCCTCGCAGTCGGGCGATGTGTCGGGCATGTCGTGCGGCGGTTCGCCGAAGGATTTGCCGTTCACTTCGACCAGATGCAGCATATCGAAAACCTGGAGCGCATCATTTGCCCGCCGCGGGACCTGTCGACCTATGTTCAGCGCGCCGCCGGGTTCGCGGCGAGCGGCGCGCTCGCTCTGCGCCCGCCGAGCGCGGAAAAGTGGCTCCTGGATTGAGCGACGCTGTCGCTTGACCCGGTGCTCTTGAGCCGGGTGGATTTCTCGGGACCCGCATCAACCCTGGCGGGTACGGACGGACTCTCGCAAAACCCGTCTCGACCCGGCTTTTCTCCACAAGACCGGCGCTGGCCGGCCGATATTTTCCTTGACCGGGCAATCGTTTGCCGGTCGTCCTCCCCTTGCATTGACGTACCGGCAGAGCGGCTATGCAGCGCGAAACCCAACGTTGCTGCGCCCCCTTTCTTGTGGGCAAGGATGGGCAGGCGGAAGGGACACGAAGGGACACCATGGTCGGTCGCGACAGGCGCGGCGGGCGCGAGAGCGCGCGCATCAATCTCGGCGAGGCTTCGGAGGCCGAATACTGGGCCAAAGCGCTTGGCGTTTCGAGCGAGCGTCTTGCCGCGATCATCGCCAAGGTGGGCGACCGGGTCGACGCCGTCCGGGCGGAAATTGCCGAGGAGCGCGCCCGCGCGCGCGGCGGACGCCTTTAGTTTAGGTGAAAGGTCACTGGCGCCGAAAAACTCATTTCAGCCCCGCGGGGCGGCGGCGGAAAAGGTGAAGCGCGGCGGATCATTGCCTGAACTTCATCGTCGAGCGCCGCAAAGCCTGTGCCTCGCACAAGCCGTATCGACGTCACACGGCCCGTGCCATCGATGACAAAGCTGACGAGTGCACTGCCCTGCTCGCGCCGCCGGCGTGCTTCCGGCGGAAACCGCTTGAAGCGGGCAAGCCGCGCCGCGACGAGTCCTTGATAATTGGCGTCACCCGTCATTCGCCCGCGCCCGATGTTGTTAGCGGCGGGTGCCGATGCGGTCGACGGCGTTGGTTTCGGCCGCGAAGGGTCCAAGGGCTTTGGCTCAGGCGGCGTCTCTTCGACATTCCGCTCCGGTGGAGTGATCTCTTTCTGAAGCGCCGCAATCGGCTCTTCGGCGGGCATCAAAGTCGCCTCGGGCTGCTGCGTGGGCTTTTCGCTGATAGATTTTTCCTGCGCGGGTTCGTCTTGCCGCACGTCCATGGCGGACTGTTGCTCGGGCTCTACGTCACCCCGCGCTTGGGCGGTCCCGGCTGCAGAATTGGCTCCGACAATAATCTCCACGGTGATCACATCCTCGCCGACGCTTGCCGTCATCTCGGGTTCAGTCCGAAAGAAAGCAAAGAACGCGGCGTGAACGATGAGCGAGCCGCAGAGAATGAGCGCGAGGCGATATCGCGCCTCAATGTGTGACCGAGGCGGTGCAGGACGATCGCTCTCGCCCACACGGAGCATCGGCGCCTCATCCGACGAGTCCGCAGCGTCGGTCCGTCTTAGTGGAATGATGTTTCCGCGCGCGGGACGGTCGGCACCCGCATCAGTCGGGCGCGCGGGCGCTTGGCCACACATGGGACTTGGCCGTGTCGCGAAAAGCACACTCGGTATCTCTCTTTGGCAGCTTCCTTGACGATCCTCGCTCGGCTAATGTTACATTGTAACACTACAATATAACATTACGCTAGCAGGGTAAGGGGTGGGCTGTGAGGAGACCCTTCGCACGATGTCTGGTGGTGGTCAGCGCCCCGGCCCTGATCCAGTTGATAGCTACCGAAGGGGCGAACGCGCAAACGCAGCTTCCGGAAATTCGCGTCACCGCACCAAGCCCCATCGTGCGACGTCCCGCACCTGCGGCGACGCCCGCTCCCGCAGCGCCCGAGACGCCAGCCGAACCCGCGCCAGCTCCCCAGTTTCCTGTTGGCGTCTTGCCGATCGTCACCGGCGAGTTTGCAACCGTCACCGTCATTCCGAACGAAGAGCTGCGCCGCACGCCCTCGGCCACGCTCGGCGACCTGTTATTCGCCAAGCCGGGCATTACCGGTTCGAGCTTCGCGCCGGGCGCAGCGTCTCGCCCGATCATCCGTGGTCTCGACGTCAATCGCGTCGGCATTACGGAGAACGGGCTCGGCGCAGGCGGGGTGTCGGACCTCGGCGAGGATCATTTCGTCCCAATCAATCCGCTCGCCAGCAACCAAATTGAAGTCATCCGCGGCCCTGCGACGCTGCGCTACGGCTCGCAGTCGATCGGCGGTGTGGTCAGCGCGACCAACAATCGCATTCCGGATGCGTTCCCGCCCTGCCGCGATCAGTACACGGTCATCAGTGCGTTCTCATCGCTGCCGGTGAAAGCGATCGGCCCGGTGAGCAGGGCGCCAGATGCCTGCGCCAACGTGGAATTCCGCGGCGCCGCCACATCCGTCGATAACGGACTCGAAGGCGGCGTGCTGGTGGATGGCGCGGCCGGCAATATCGCGGTCCATGCGGACGCGTTCGGCCGCAAGGCGGACGACTATCGCATCCCGAGCTACCCGTATCTGTTCGTGCCGGGCCTGCCGTTCAACGGCAGGCAGCCGAACTCCGCGGCGCGCACCGATACGCAATCCGCCGGTGCGTCGTACATTTTCAGCGAGGGCTTCGCCGGGCTCGCGGTGACGCAGAACAACGCGCTCTACCAGATCCCCGGCGTCGACGGCGCGGCGCGCAAGACGCGCATCGACGCGCACGAGACCAAGCTCACCAGCAAGGGCGAGTACCGTCCGCAGGCGGGCGGCGTCGATACGGTGCGCTTCTGGCTCGGCGCGACCGACTACAAGCACAATGAGCTTGGGCTTGCGGACCCGGCTGATGTCTTCAGCGACGGCGTGCGCCAGACCTTCACCAGCAAGGAGCAGGACGGACGCGTCGAAGTGCAGCTCCTGCCGCTCAACCTGCGCTTTGCGACGCTGACGACGGCGCTCGGGGTGCAGGCCGGACAACAGACGCTGACCGCGCCGGGCGACACGCCGGGGACGTTCAGCGGATTGTTCGATCCGAACGACAACCGGCGCGTCGCCGGATACATGTTCAACGAATTCAGGTTCTCGGACTGGACCAAGGCGCAGATCGCGGGCCGCATCGAGCATGTGAGGCTCAACGGCAGCATGCCGGACTTTCCGGCGGATTTCCTGCCCGACGGCAATCCGCTCGTTGCAATCCCGCGCAGCCCGGAATTCACGCCAAAGAGCATCAGCATCGGGCTGATCCAGCAATTGCCATGGGATCTCGCCGGCAGCGTCACGGCGCAGCGCGTCGAGCGTGCGCCGAAGCCGGCCGAGTTGTTCTCGCGTGGCCCGCACGATGCGACCGCGACGTTCGACATCGGCAATCCCAATCTCAACATCGAGGTCGCGAACGCGCTCGAAGTCGGGCTGCGCCGCGCGACCGGACCACTGCGCTTCGAGGCGACCGCCTACTACACGCGCTTCCAAGGCTTCATCTTCCGCCGCCTCACCGGCGTGAGGTGCGACGAGACGTTCGAGAGTTGCGGCAATCCGGCCGGGGAATTGAATCAGGCGGTCTATTCGCAGCGCGACGCGATCTTCCGCGGGGCTGAGTTCCAGGCGCAGTACGACGTGGCGCGTGTGTTGCGCGGCGTGTGGGGGCTCGAAGGCCAGTTCGATGTGGTGCGCGCGACCTTCATCGACGGCACCAACATGCCGCGCATTCCGCCGATGCGCGCAGGCGGCGGGGTGTTCTACCGCGACGGCAACTGGCTCGCGCGCGTCAACCTGCTGCACGCCTTCCCGCAGAACGACACAGCGCCATTCGAAACGCCGACCGCCGGCTACAATCTGCTCCGCGCGGAGATCAGCTACACGCACCGGGTCGGCAACCCGCGCCCCGGCGAGTCGCGCGAATTCACCGTCGGCCTTGCCGGCAACAACCTACTCAACGAGGACATCCGCAATTCGGTGTCCTACACCAAGGACCAGGTGCTGATGCCGGGCGCGAGCGTGCGCGCGTTCGCCAACGTGAAATTCTAGAAGCGCGGATATCGTCCGTGGTGGCGAGCCGCCAGACCAGGGACGCGCGGCGCTATTTTTTCGCGCCGCCCTTCTTGCCCGCGACCGACTCGGCACCGCAGCGCACATAGACGCTGGTGCCGTAGCGGCCCGCGATCTCGGGATCGACGAAGCGCGTGACCAGCACGCGCCCGTCGAACGAGACGATCTCGCGATCGCGCGAGCCGGGCGCCGGCTCATCGGGCGGCCCGATGTAATTCTTGCCGTCGGCGCCGCCCTTGAGGCTGAGTTCGGTCGCCTGTGCCTGGTCGGCGAGATGCATGATCACACCGCCGCCCGGACCGCGTTGGATGGTGTAGGGCTGGCGGCATTGGCTGCGCGCCGCCGCTTCAGTGCGCCCGCGATCCTCGTCCTTGTGATAGGCGGCCAGGCCCCAGCGCCCGACCAGGTCGGCCGCCGGAATGCTCGCCGGCAAGAGCGTGCCCGACGGCTGAGCGGCCGGCGGCGGCTCGGATCCGCCGAGACCGCCCCAGGAAATCTGCTGCGAGGCGCAGCCGGCGAGCAGCATCGCCGCAAGACTGGCGAGCGTGGCGCCCGAGAGACGCAGGCGATTGGACATGTCCCCTCCTCGATGGGCGCGGCTTGTCGCGCTTTCAGTTACGCGCGCGCTGGCGCGGCGTTTTAGCGCTGAACCCGTCCGGCCGAATTGTATTCGCGCCATTAACCTAACCTCGCCCCAATAAAGAGACGTAAACAGGGCAGGATCGCCGCAACGTACGCCGTTGCGGTTAACCGGCAACCCCGGCGGCGCCTTGACAGGGTGCGCCCAACGCCATATTCGGACGCCGCTGGCACTCCGAAGGTGCGAGTGCTAACTACCTATCCGCACACAGATTTCGGGTCCCGGGCGCGCCGCGCGCGGGCATTGTTGAGCGAGGAACCGCATGGCCAAGACCAAGTTCCGTCCCCTGCACGACCGCGTCGTGGTCCGCCGCATCGCAGCGGACGAGAAGACCAAGGGCGGCATCATCATTCCGGATACCGTGAAGGAGAAGCCGTCGGAGGGCGAGATCATCGCGGTCGGCCCGGGCGGGCGCGACGAAAACGGCAAGCTGACCCCGATGGGTGTGAAGGCGGGTGACCGCGTGCTGTTCGGGAAGTGGTCGGGCACCGAGGTCAAGCTCGACGGCGAGGACCTCCTGATCATGAAGGAGTCCGACATCGTGGGCGTGATCGCCTGACATCGAACCTCGTCCTGAGGAGCCTGCCGCGGGCAGGCGTCTCGAAGGACGGCGACATTCAACAAACCGGCCATCCTTCGAGACGCGGCGCTGCGCGCCGCTCCTCAGGATGAGGACCGAACAAAACGAAGGACGAATAATATGGCTGCCAAGGACGTCAAATTCTCAACCGACGCGCGCGACCGCATGCTGCGCGGCGTCGACATTCTCGCCAATGCCGTGAAAGTCACGTTGGGGCCGAAGGGCCGCAACGTCGTGCTCGACAAGTCGTTCGGCGCGCCGCGCATCACCAAGGACGGCGTGACCGTCGCCAAGGAAATCGAGCTCGAGGACAAGTTCGAGAACATGGGCGCGCAGATGGTGCGCGAGGTTGCGCAGAAGACCAACGACATGGCGGGCGACGGCACCACCACGGCGACCGTCCTGGCGCAGGCGATCGTGCGCGAAGGCGCGAAGTCGGTCGCCGCCGGCATGAACCCGATGGATCTGAAGCGCGGCATCAACATTGCGGTGGCGGCGGTCGTGAAGGACATCGAGAAGCGCGCCAAGAAGGTGGGATCGTCAGCCGAAGTCGCGCAGGTCGGCACGATCTCGTCGAACGGCGATGCCACCATCGGCAAGATGATCGCGCAGGCGATGCAGAAGGTCGGCAACGAGGGCGTCATCACGGTGGAAGAGGCCAAAAGCCTCGACACTGAGGTCGAGATCGTCGAAGGCATGCAGTTCGATCGCGGCTACATCTCGCCCTACTTCATCACCAACGCCGAGAAGATGATCGCCGAGCAGGAGGACGTCTACATCCTGCTGCACGAAAAGAAGCTCTCCGGCCTGCAGTCGATGCTGCCGCTGCTTGAGGCGGTGGTGCAGACCGGCAAGCCGCTGCTGATCATCTCCGAAGATGTGGAGGGCGAGGCGATCGCCACGCTGGTGGTCAACAAGTTGCGCGGCGGGCTGAAGGTCGCGGCCGTGAAAGCGCCGGGCTTCGGCGACCGGCGCAAGGCGATGCTCGAAGACATCGCGATCCTCACCGGCGGGCAGCTCATCTCCGAAGATCTCGGCATCAAGCTCGAGACCGTGACCCCTGCCATGCTCGGCCGCGCCAAGAAGGTCGTGATCGAGAAGGAGAAGACCACGATCGTCGGCGGCGCCGGCAAACGCAAGGACATCGAGGCGCGCGTCGCCCAGATCAAGGCGCAGATCGAGGAGACGACCTCCGACTACGACCGCGAGAAGCTGCAGGAGCGGCTTGCGAAGCTCGCGGGCGGCGTCGCGGTGATCAAGGTCGGCGGCGCGACCGAGATCGAGGTGAAGGAGAAGAAGGATCGCGTCGAGGACGCGCTCAACGCCACGCGCGCCGCGGTCGAGGAAGGCATCGTGCCGGGCGGCGGCGTCGCACTGCTGCGCGCCAAGAAGGCGGTCGGCAAGATCCACGACGACAACCCGGACGTTCAGGCCGGCATCAACATCGTGCTCAAGGCGATCGAGGCTCCGATCCGCCAGATCGCCGAGAACTCCGGCGTCGAGGGCTCGATCGTGGTCGGCAAGATCATGGAAAACAAGTCCGAGACCTTCGGCTTCGACGCGCAGACCGAGGACTACGTCGACATGATCGACCAGGGCATTGTCGATCCGGCGAAAGTCGTGCGCACGGCGCTGCAGGATGCAGCCTCCGTCGCGGGCCTGCTCGTCACCACCGAGGCGATGGTCGCCGAAGTGCCGAAGGACGCGGCGCCGGCGATGCCGCCCGGCGGCGGCGGCATGGGCGGCGGGATGGGCTTCTAAGTTCGCCTTCCGGACAACAAGAAGAAACGAAGGGGCCGCATGACGCGGCCCCTTCTCTTATGCCCGCTCAATGCGACGCGGCGCGAAAGCGCAGCGGCGTGCCGCCATTGAAGGTCACGACATCGCCACGGAGATTCCAGGTCGTCACCTGAGAGAGCGCCAGGATCATCTGTTCGTCGGCCTGCGCGCGCTCCGGCGTGCACGCCGCATCAGCCATCTCGCGCACGATGATCGTGATGGTGTCGCCCGCGATCACCGCCTGCCCCTGCCCGCGCTTGCACCACAGATCGATCTGCGCGGCTCCGCTGGCATCGACCGAGAGCACCGGCACGCGCTTTCCGCCACGCATCGGCCGCGCATCAAGCACGAGGTCGCGATCGTAGGGAAAATCCTGCGCCTGCGCGGCCGGCGCCAGCAGCAGGCCGAGAACAAAAGCAACGCAACAGCGCATGAGAACTCCCGTTGAGTGGCGGCCGGTATGGAGGATCACATCTCCTCCCGCAATTTCGCCGAATCGAACCGTCACCGGATACCAGTTTCCGGGCCGCCAGAAAGCCGGGCAAGCATGCTCAATCGTGGCCTTGAAAATCGCGCCATCAGGGCGCATTCGAGCGGACGGACCAAAGGTCATCCGCCCGCCACCGACAGGAGCCGTCCCTTGACCCGCTTTTTGACGACGCTTGCCACGATCTGGCGGCTCGCGCTCCCCTATTTCCGCTCCGAAGACCGCTGGCCCGGCCGGCTGCTGCTCGGTGCCATTGTCTCGATGGAGCTCGCGGTCGTCGGCCTCTCGGTGCTGATCAACCAATGGAATGCGCGCTTCTACAATGCGCTGCAGGACCGCAACTGGGACAACTTCGTCAATGAACTGCTGTTCTTCTGCATGCTTGCCGCCGTCTACATCGTGGTGCGTGTCTATCAGCTCTATCTCAATCAATGGCTCCAGATCCGCTGGCGCCGCTGGATGACCCAGCGCTACATCGGCCAATGGCTCGACGGCGCCAACCACTACCGCATGCAGATGCTGGGCGACGCCGCGGACAATCCGGATCAGCGCATCGCGGAAGACATCCGGCAATTCATCGATGGATCGAACGGCGTCGGGATTCTTCCGATCGGGCTCGGCCTGCTCAACGCGATCGTGACGCTCGTCTCGTTCGTGATCATCCTGTGGGGTCTGTCGCAGGCCGCGCCGCTCACGGTCTACGGCTGGACGATCCCGGGATATCTCGTGTGGGCGGCGCTCGGCTATGCGGCGGCAGGCACATTCTTCACCCACCTGATCGGGCGCCCGCTGATCCAGCTCAATTTCGACCAGCAGCGCTACGAGGCGGACTTCCGCTTCAATCTCGTGCGGGTGCGCGAGAATTCCGAGCAGATCGCACTGCTGCACGGCGAGACCGCCGAGCGCTCCAGGCTGATGGACCGGTTCCGCGCCGTGATGGACAACTGGCTGAGCATCATGACGCGGCAAAAGCGCCTCACGTTCCTGACCGCCGGTTACGGCCAGGCCTCGGTGGTCTTTCCCATCATTGTGGTAAGTCCGGCCTATTTCGCCGGCCGCATCCAGCTCGGCGCGCTGACCCAGACCGCATCCGCCTTCAACAGTGTGCAGGGCGCACTCTCGTTCTTCGTCGACAGTTATGTGCGCATCGCCGAATGGCGCGCCGTAATCGCGCGCCTCGCCGGCTTCAACGTCTCGATCGCGAATGCTCAAGAGTGCACAGCGCGCGCGCCGAGCATCGCGGTCACTGCGGCGCCCGTGCGCAACGTCGAAATCAAAGACGTCGAGGTCGCACTGCCGTCAGGACAGCCGCTGGTCGCCGCCGACACGACGCTGGCTCCGCACCAGGACGTTCTGCTGACGGGGCCGTCGGGCTCGGGCAAGTCGACGCTGTTCCGCGCAATGGCCGGAATCTGGCCGTTCGGCAAGGGCACCGTCACAGTGCCGCAGGGCGCGAAGGCGATGACCTTGCCGCAGCGGCCTTACCTGCCGATCGGCACGCTCGAAGCCGCAATCAATTATCCTTCCGGGCCGGGCACGTTCGATGCGGCGCGCGTCCGCGATCTTCTGGTCGCGGTCGGACTACCCGCAATGACCGAGCGGCTCGAGGAACCTGCGCACTGGAGCCGGACGCTGTCGCCTGGCGAGCAGCAGCGGCTCGGTATCGCGCGCGCGATCCTGCATGCGCCGGATTTCCTGTTCCTCGACGAAGCCACCGCCTCGCTCGACGAGCCGGCCGAGGCGAAGCTCTACAAGCTCATCAAAGAGCGGCTACCCAATGCGACCGTCATTTCGATCGGGCATCGCTCGACGCTTGCCGCTTTCCACGAGCGCGGCCTCACGCTGGTGCGCGATGGCGAGCGCTATCGCCTGCGCGATGCGGCGCTCAGCGCGGCGGCGGGCTGATTGACGGCCTGAAATAATCTGGCTACAATCTGGCCAGAATGAGATACGAGATCGTACTGGCTCAGGAAGCCGTGGACGACCTCAGGAGGTTGAAAGCCGCTGTGCGAGCGCGGGTTCGTAACACCCTGGAAACGCATCTCCGGCACGAACCAACGAAGACAAGCCGAAGCAGAATCAAACGGCTGCGCGGCCATCGTCGTCCCGAGTATCGACTTCGAGTGGACGAGATCAGAGTATTCTACGACGTGTCAGGCGCGAGCGTGGAGATTCTCGCGATTGTCAGCAAATCAGAGGCGGAGTCATGGTTGACCAGATTCGGAAATCTCGCGTGAGGGAGATTCCACTATCCGAGGTAAAAGACGACCTCTCCCATTTCCTGCGCGAAGCAGAGAAGGAGGAGATCGTCATCACTCGCCACGGCAAGCCTGCGGGGGTGCTGATTGGGTTCAAGTCGGAAGATGATTGGTTTGATTATCGCCTTGAAAATGATCCGCGCTTCCTGCATCGCATTGAGCGTGCACGGGAGAGCTTGCGGGCGCGACGGGGCGTCCGGCTCGAGAACGTGAAACCCTAGCCTGCCTGGTCCTCGAACACCGCAAGATGCCACGCCATTTGAGCGGGCAGGCGCGTTCCATCGACGGCCTGACGCTGCGGCCCGATGGCGATCGCTATCGCGTGAAGGATGCGGCGCTCAGCGCGGCGGCGGGTTAGTCCGGCAGACCACAGGCAACCAGGTTCGGCGATCTCGCGCATGAAAGCGTAGCCGTTCTAGTTCCCACCGAACCGGTAGTTCACGCCGGCGCGCACTTCGCCGTGATGCGAGACGTCGAGCGACACCGCGCTCACGTAAAGATACTCGAGCTTCGCGCTCAGGTTCGGCGTAATGCCGTACTCCACCCCGCCGCCGAGCACGGCGCCGATCTGGCGGCTCGCGCCCGCGCAGCCCGTCAGGATGGCGCCGCAGGCAGCGCCCCCCGGCACCAGCGAGAGGCTGGTCTTGGCGCCAAGCGCGGCGACGCCGCCGGTGCCGTAGAGCAGGATGTTGTCGAACGCATAGCCGACGCGCCCCCGCACGGTTGCGACCCAGTCGATGTTGGTTGTCGCGCTGACCAAGCCCAGCAAGCCGCCGGCCACTGACGGATTGAGATTCGACGAGCCTTTCAGGTTGGCCCAGTCGATGTCCGACTCGAAGCCCAGCACGACGTGGCCCGCCTGGATCTGCGCGCCCAATGTGCCGCCGAACAAGCCGCCCGAAAAGCCGACCGAAGAATTATCGAAGCGGTTGGTGATGATGTTCAAGGGATCCTGCTGACCCCAGCCCCAGCCGCCGTTTATTCCGAAATAGATTCCGGTCCAGTTGTAGGTCGTGACGACCCCGGGGACGTAGGCGGCAGGCCGCACCGGCAGGTCGGCGGCGTTGGCGTTTGCGGAAACCAGCAACAACGCACATGCCGCAGCAGCCGACAGCGATGCGATTTTCATGATGCGTGGTCTCCGGGGTTCGACGCGATTATCGGAACCAACGCGTATCGCGAGCGAATGCTGCGGACGAGTGCAAATCCCGAATGCAGCGGCATTTGCAAACGAGTTGCGAGTCAGTGTGATAAAAATGACGACATAAAAGGTATCCGAGGGCAGCAAAGCGTCATCGCTTTGTCAGCTGCGCAGAACTTCGCTTTCTGCTTCAGGTCACGAACGGTATTACTATGACTGAGCCAAAGACTTCTGCTTTTCTGCGAAGTGGAATATCGCCCCGCATCGCGAGATTGAGGTTGACGGCGCGATCGCGATTCAAGCCGCGCCCTAATCCTCGAAGACCGCGACAGCCCGGATCGGCGAGCCGGTGCCGCCGCGCCATTTGAGCGGCAGGCCGATGAACTGGAATTCGCCGGCGCCGATCAGCGTTTCGAGATTGCACAGGCTTTCAATGTGCGTGATGCCGAGCTCGAGGCAGGCCTTGTGCACCAGCGCATTCACCTTGCCCTCGGGCCCCGGCCGCATCGAGTCGATGCCGAAGTGCACGATGCCGGTGCGCGCCAGCCATTCGGTCGCCGGGACGTTCACGCCCGGATTGTCGTTGGTGTAGGCGGCGGTCGGGAACGTGCGCGCATGGTGCCCGGTGCAGAGCAGGATCGTGCCGCCCTTCGGGACCGGAAGCCCGGTCTTCTTCACCGCCGCATCGAGATCGTCCGGCGTGATTTCCGCGCGCGGCGCGACGTGGCGCAGGTCGATGCAGATGCCCGGAACGATACAGTTCTCCAGCGGATACTCGTCCATCGGCATGCCCTCCTTGCCAAAGTGGCGCGGGGCATCGATGTGCGTGCCGCCGTGATCCGGCATCGAGATGTACATCACGCTGTTGCCGTGCACATTGCCGGACTCGGCGAAGGCTTCCTCGTGGGTCTTCCACACCCCGTGAATGATCGGCGGCTGGCCCGGATAGCTCGGCGTGCGGTGATAAAGCTCGCGTGACAGATCGATGATGCGCATGGTTTTCCTCTTTGCCGAGCGGGAGGATGGACAATCAGCCGCATGCGTGTCCACTCTCTCCGTTGGGTACGCTCCGCGGTCTCTTAGGGAACAGGAGAGCCCAAATGATCGCGCGCGTGCGAGCTTGTCTGCTGACGGCGCTTTGCGTGCTGGGATTTTCGGGAGGTGCGGCCTTGGGAGCTGACATCAAGGTGATGAGCGGCGGCGCTCCGAAGGAGGTGCTCGCGATCCTGACGCCGGAGTTCGAGAAGAAGACCGGCCACAAGGTTCATTTCACCTACATCGTCATCAACGCCATGCAGCAGAAGCTCGCCGCGGGCGAAAAGCCCGACATGGTGCTGATGCCGGTGCCGGCGATCGAAGCGCGTGTGAAGAACGGCATGTTCCGCAGCGACGGCTGGACGGCGCTGGGCACGGTGAGCATCGGGCTGATCGTGCGCAAAGGCGCGCCGAAGCCGGACATCGCCTCGCTCGAGTCTTTCAAGAAAGCGATGCTTGACGCGAAGTCGATCGCGCATGCCAATCCCGCCGCGACGCCGAGCGGCGCGCATTTCGCCAAGGTGTGGGATCAGCTCGGGATCGCAGATGCGCTCAAGGGCAAGCTCACGTTCCGCAACGCGCTCGATGGCGGCGTCTCGGCCGTCTCCAAGGGCGAGGCCGAGATCGGGCTCTATCCCTTAAGCGAAGTCCTGCACGACGACGGCGTGACCGTGGTCGGCCTGATCCCGCCTGACGTGCAGCTCAACAACGTCTACGGCACCGCGGTGCTCAAGGCCAACGAAACGCCGGAGCCCGCGCTCGCGTTCGTCAAATTCCTCGCCGATCCTTCCAATGCGAAGCACTGGAAGGACGGCGGGTTCGGGCCGGCGGCCAGCCGATAACTCCTGTTACAGGAGTTGCTCGTTCCACGCCGTGCCGGAGACTTGCTGACCCTGGAACGTCCCTGACGCGACCGCCACGCCTTCGTAGACTCCGCCTTTGGCTCCGCCTTTTCCGTCGTCCACGGGAAACTCCTGATCGTCCATCAGGGTCTTGACCGTCAGCGTCGCCTTGAACGGGAGAATTTCGACAAGGTATTCCAGGAAGTACGTGATGCCGGTCGTCGGGCTCGTCCAGGTTTTGCCGGTCGGGGTCATGACGGCCTGATGTGAGTCCGCGTCGAAATAGTACATGTCGCCGTTGGGACCCTGCAGCGTCACATTGCTGGGCGTCGGGTCTCCGAGCGCCGGAGGCTTGTCCTTGCCGAAACTCACGAAGTTCATGAGGTGCCAGCCGTTGTCGAGCTGCGCATTCTGCAGGATCCATTTAACGGGATCGCTCGGGCTGCCGAAGTTGCCATACTCGTGGTCCATCCAGGTCATGCCGGTGACATCAAACGACTCGGCGCCGATCTTGATCGTGCCCGACGCCTGCACCCGGGTGAGCGAGTAGTAGTAATTGTTCATCTTCAAGGGCGGACCGCTTTTGTCAGGGTTGAGTTTGACGCCCGTTCCAAACACCATGAAGGGCGGGCCCTGCTGGGACAGCATCAGGTCGAAATCGATTTTTGTCTTGGTCACCTCATCCGCCATGTGCGCCTGCACCGTCATATTTTTTGTGGGATCGGCTTGCGGTGCATTCATCGCCACGTACGCACCGTCGGCCGGTCTGCCCAACCCGACATGCCAGGGCTTCGAGGGATCTGACTGCGCCCAGGTGTCGAAGTCGACATTCGGCGGGAGATACCCCGTGGTTTTTTGGTAATGCTTCGCCTTCGCCACATCGCTCAACATGACTTGCGTGAACGCATACTTCATGAGGGGGTTATAGTCGGGATAGCCGGCCGCGTTGATCTCGAATCCGAAAATGCGATCGCCGGCTTTCAACGTGCCGATGTGCCACCACCATTCGGTCGGCGCGCCAACATGCCGGTACTGATCGGCAGGGAGATGGATCTTGTAGTCCGACGGCGGAACGGGGACGGGAGGACCCGATGCCGTACTCGCCGCGCGCATTGCCATACGCGCGCCCCACAATCCTCGTCCGGTCATAACTATCTCCTCAAGGTTCGGAGACAGTTTAAAGTCGTGTCTCTTTTTATGAAAGCGTTTTAGTTGAACAGATTTCGACTGTCGATTGGAACTACGCCGCCCTCGAAAATGGAACGTTACGCCGCAGCGGCCTTCTTGCGGTTGGCCTCGATGCGCCGGTCGACCAGCGCGACCTGTGCGTCGATCCCCGGGTGGCTCAGGCCCTTCTGTTTGGCGATGAGCTGAACCAGCTTGTCGGCGCGCTCGATGTTGGGCGCGCCGTTCTGCAGTGCGCGCGCCGCGGATGCGGGCCGCGTCAGCGACTGCGCGGCCGCCGCGTATTTCTCGTACGGAACGAGATCGGCCGGATTGGCGCCGAGCTTGACGCACAGGTCGAACACGAAATCGTACACCGACTTCGACGTCGCGGGGTCGGAGTGCACCGCCTCCTGGGCGGTGCGCATGCCGTCCTCGGTCACGCAGCGATAATTGCCGGCAAGCAGCATCGACCACTTGGCCAGCGGCACGAACAGCGAGTCATACGCGCGCAGCTTCACCGGCAGCTCGATCTTGGTGCCGTCGCCCGGATCGAAGCGGATCGCGTCGATCTCCTCCTCGAGCTGGCGGACGATCGCGTTGCCCTTCTCGTTGTCGAACTTCGCGACCTTGAAGTTGGTCGGCAGCGTGACGACGAGCTCGTTCGCCTTGCCGTCCGGCGGGCGGATCGCCTGCGGATCGGGGCTGCACAGCGTGAGCGAGGCCGGATCGAAATTGTCCCACACGCTCGGGTCGGTGTAGGCGGGCTTGAGCGCCTCGTAGTCGAGCCCCGGGATGCGCTTCACATACGGCAGCGGCGGCATGTTCATGATCGACATGGTCGGCACGCGCGACTTCGCAACCGCATCGAGCAGCTCGCGCACGCCGGGCGAACGATATTGCGGCTCCTGCATCGCAAGGCCGATCAGGTCATAGTCCTTCGGGTTGGGATCTTTCGGGCCGCAGGCCGAGACTTTGCCCGGCAGCTTGCGTGTGTCGAGCAGGACCGGGTCCTTGCGGCCCTTCACGGGCAGCTTCACGCGGAAGCCTTCTGAATTGATGAGATCAGCCTCGGCCGGCAGGCACACATGGTTCACATAGTGCCCGCCGAACAGGATCTTGGAGCCGAGCAGCGAACCGTAGGCCGCGCCAAGGATGAGGATGTTGTACGGCATTGCTCAAGGCTCCGTTTTTGATGCTTTGGCGGGCCGGCACAGCCGTCCCCTCCCGAGATGGCGCAATGCTATTGGGGCCAGCAACGCGATGCAATCCGGATTGACGGTCGGCCGAGGTGCGGAGCGCCGCTGCGCCGTCAGATCGCGGTCATCATCCGGCAGCCGCAACACGCAGCGTCGCGGGCTCCGCGGCGGCGAAGCCTTCCACGCTCGGCTTGACGCCGTCCGCATGGGTCAGATGCCGGAATTGCTCGATGTCGGCTGGCCGGCCCAACAGGTAGCCTTGGGCCTCATCGCAGAATTCGTTCTCGAGAAAACGCAGCTCCGCCTCGGTCTCGACGCCCTCAGCCAGGACAGGAAGGCCGAGACCGCGGCCGAGACCGAGCACCGCGCGTACGATCGTTGCGGCCTGCTCATTGGTATCGATCGAGCGCACGAACGAGCCATCGACCTTGATCTTGTCGAACGGAAAAGCCCTCAGATTGGACAAGGACGAATAGCCGGTGCCGAAATCGTCCATTGCGATGCGTACGCCCAGCGCCTTGAGCTGACGCAACGTTGCAAGCGCGCGATCGAGATCGCGGATGAGCGCGGTCTCGGTGATTTCCAGCTCCAGCCGGCGGCCCGGCATTCCGGTTTGCAGCAGGATCTCGTGCACCAGACGCGGGAAACCGACGTTGTGCAGCTGGGCTGCCGACACGTTGACCGCGACCGTCAGCGGACGCCTCCAACTCGCCGCTTCGCGGCAGGCCGTGCGCAGGACCCATTCGCCGATCTGCAAGATAGCTCCGCTTTCCTCCGCGATCGGAATGAACAGACTTGGCGGAATGTCGCCGCGCGACGGATGTTTCCAGCGCAACAAGGCTTCGAAGCCAATTACGTCGTTGGATTTGACGTCCTGCTGCGGCTGATAGACCAGCTTCAACTCTCGCCGCGAAATCGCGTGGCGTAGATCGTGTTCCAGCATGCGCCGATCGCGGACTTCCGCTCCCATCGCCGCCTCGAAGAAGCGATAAGTGCCGCGTCCCTCCATCTTGGCGCGGTAGAGCGCCGTGTCGGCATGACTGAGCAGCGCCTGGCAGTCGGTTGCGTCGTTGGGGAAGATGGCGATGCCGATGCTGCTCGAGATGAGCGCCGCGCTTGCCGAGGTCACGTTCTCCGCCTGCAGCGCCTCGAGAATGTTCTCCGCGACGCGGCCCGCGACGCTCGGCCCCGAAATCGCCGGAAGGATGACCGCGAACTCGTCGCCACCAAGCCGCGCCATCATCTGGTTTTGGTTCAACACACCGGTGACGCATTTGGCGACTGTCTGAAGCAGCGTGTCGCCCGCTGCGTGTCCGAACAGATCGTTGACTTCCTTGAACCGGTCAAGATCGAGACAAAGGACGGCGAGGCGCTCTCCGGCGAGAAGCGCCGCCTCGATTTCCTGATCCAGCTTCATGCTGAAACTCGAGCGGTTCGGCAGGCCGGTGAGCGCGTCGTGATGGGCGAGAAAGCGGATGTGTTGCTCGGCCTTCTTGCGCGCACGCAGGTCGCGCACCGCGATCGCATGATGCGGCTTTCCGGCGTATTCGATCGGACGCAGGATCAATTCGACCGGAACGTCGGGGCCGTCCGCCTGCCGTAGTTGGGCTTCGACCGGCTGGTTCGGCCGGCCGAGAAGCTTCAACCGCGTGACTTCGTCCGGGAAATAGCTGTCGAGCTTCACCCCGGTCGCGTCCTCGCTGCTTACGTTCGCGAGAACCGCAAAGCTGTTGTTGACGGTCGCGACGAAATCACCGTCGCAAACGATGAGGCCTTCGACCGCCGCATTGGCAAGCCCGCGCATCCTGTCGGCCTCGAGTTCGGCGCGGCGCCGATCGCGGATGTCAAGCGCGAGCCCCGCCAGGGCAAGAATGATGATCGCAAAGCTTGCGAGCGCGACGGCGATAGCAAGCCAGCTTGTCGGCAATGCCGATGTTGACACTTCCACAGTTGGATCAGGAACGATCGACACCGCTCCCATCGCGGTGAAATGGTGGCTGCAGATCGCGACCGTCAGCAGCAGCGCGCCGTGAATACGCGATTTGATCGCGTCGCCGCGCAGCCCGGTGCTCAGGGCAAGCGCGCCAATGAGCGCGCCGAGCAGGATCGATGTTGCGACCAGCGCCGGATCCCAGCTGATCCGTCCCGCGATCTCGAACGCAGCCATGCCGGTATAGTGCATCGCGGCGATCCCGCCGCCGACGATCGCGCCGCCGAGCCAGGCGCGGCCCGGAAGCGAGCGTGACACTGCGATGCCCAACCCAAGACCTGTCAGCACGATGGCTGCAACCAGCGACAGCGCCGTCAGGGCGATGTTGTACCCGCTCGGTATCCCGGGCGAGAACGCCAGCATGGCAATGAAATGCGTCGCCCAGATGCCGAATCCAGTCGCCGTGGCTGCAACTGCGAGCCACACATAGCGCATCTGTCCAGAGGACTTGCGCACGTGGTGCAGCAGCGTCAGGGCGGTGAACGAGGCCAGCGCACAAATGAGGGCGGCGAGCCCGACAAGGCGGAAGTCGTGTTCGTTGACGATGCAGTTGTACACGGTGAGCATGAGGCATCCGAGGCGTGAAGGCGATAGCGGCCTCATGCATAGCGGTATCGTGTCACCGCACGATTAATGGCGCTCACGCCCTGCAAAAGAACGGGCATGCGTGACGCCGCGATAGTTAAAGATCGCTGAAATCGGTGTGTACCAATCGGACGCGGCACCATGCCGATGCAATCGGTGATCCGCACAAACGGATCATGACGCCCCATCAAGGACGCACGCGGCGCAGCCGACGCGGATTACGCGCGCCTTCTCTTGCGCGGCATGGAAGCTGCCCTGCGCTTGCTCGCTCTGCGTCGCACAACGCGCCTAGCCGCATACGGGCGGACAAGTAGGCTCGCCGGTATCTTCCACGCTTCGCTGATCTTGTAGATCATCTCGACCGTCAGGGCTCGGCGCCGAGCCAGAACCTCCGAGGCACGAGAGCGCGATCCCAACATTTCCGACAACTCAGCCTGGGAGTGGCCGCCCTCTTCAATAACATACTGCAGGACGTCGATCGGATCGCGATCAGGATCCTCGATCGGCCATCGCGCGGCCTCATAGTGCTCGACAAGCGTGACAAGCGCATCGAGTTTGGCCGCTTCGTCGCTACCCTCGGCGGCATTCCATAGCGTCTCGATTTCGGCGAGGGCCGCCTGATGATCCTGATCGCTTCGAATTGCGCGGACGTCCATGACTCAACGGCTCCTCTGGACTGTAAGCGGGCCGATCTCGTCGTACTCCGCATGCGTGCCGATGAACTTGATGTAGGCGGCGCGAGAAGGAAAATGAAATGCAGCGATCAGACGATAATTCCCACCTGCAATTTCGAATCTGACTCGTTCGCGATTCAGCACCTTTGCCCTCGGTAGTGCTTTCTGAACCTCATCCATTGATTTCCAGTCGGCCGCTCGCACGAGCTTGAACCAGCGCTGCAGCGGTACTTTCGTCTCAGGATGCTTGTCCCAGAACCCGACAAGCGTATTCCGCGAGACAATCCGCATGGATTTTCCATAGCATGTTCCCAAATCGGGAACAAGCCGGGCCGCCTTCACACAATCAGCCGATAGGCCGGTATCGTGAGAAACTCCACGAACTCGTCGCTAAGCGAAATGTCGCGGAACAGCGCGATCGCCTCGGGGAAGCGGCCGCTCGCGTAGACGTCCGCGCCGATCTCTTGCCTGACGCGTTCCATCTCCTCGTCGAGCACGCGCTCGAAGAGCTTCGGCGTCACCACGATGCCGCCTTCGAGTTCGGCCTCGTACCGGATCCACTGCCAGATCTGCGCGCGTGAAATCTCCGCGGTCGCCGCGTCCTCCATCAGATTGTAGATCGGCACAGCGCCGCGCCCGCGCAGCCACGCCTCGATGTACTGCACGCCGACGCGGATGTTGAGCCGGAAGCCCTCCTCGGTCTTGGTGCCGTGGTGAACCTTGAGGAGATCGTCGCGCAGCACGCGGACGTGCTGGCGCACCCGAGTGATCTGGTTCTTGCCCTCCATCATCCGGTCGAAGACGTCCTTCGCGACCGGCACGAGATCGGGATGCGCGACCCACGTCCCGTCGTAGCCGTCGCGCACCTCGCGCTCCTTGTCGGCGCGCACCTTGGCGAACGCCGCCTCGTTCGCAGCTTCGTCGCTCTTCACCGGGATCTGCGCCGCCATGCCGCCCATCGCGAAGGCGCCGCGGAAATGACAGGTCTTCACGAGCAGCGCCGCATAGGCGCCGAGGAACGCTTCGCCCATCACGACCTGGGAGCGATCGGGCAAGATGTAGTCCTTGTGCCTCGCGAGTTTCTTGATGAACGAGAAGATGAAATCCCAGCGGCCGGCATTGAGCCCCGCGATGTGGTCGCGCAGCTCGTAGAGGATCTCCTCCATCTCGAAGGCAGCGGGCAGCGTTTCGATCAGCACGGTCGCGCGGATGGTGCCGTTCGGAATCCCGAGCCGCTCCTGCGCGAACACGAACACATCGTTCCAGAGCCGCGCTTCCTCGTGGGTCTCGAGCTTGGGCAGATAGAAATAGGGTCCGGTGCCGGCCGCGATCTGCGCGTTGGCATTGTGGAAAAAGGAAAGGCCAAAATCGAACAGCGCTGCCGAGATCGGCTCGCCGTCGACGGTGAGGTGCTCCTCAAGGAGATGCCAGCCGCGCGGGCGCACGATCAGCACGGCCGGCTTGTCCGAAATCTGATAGCGTTTCTTCGTTTCGGGATCGGTGAAGCTGAGCTTGCCGGCCCAGCGGTCCTTCAGGTTGATCTGGCCTTCGATGTTGTTGGTCCAGGTCGGCGAGTTGGCGTCTTCGAAGTCCGCCATGAAGACGTTGGCGCCGCAATTGAGCGCATTGATGATCATCTTGCGGTCGACCGGCCCGGTGATCTCCACGCGGCGGTCAGCCAAGTCCTCCGGAATCGGCGCAACTCGCCAGTCCTCGTCGTCGCGGATCACCTTCGTGCCCGGCCGGAAATCCGGCAGTTCGCCGGCGTCGTAGCGTTCTTGCTGCTCGGCGCGCGCCGCGAGGATGCGCTCGCGCCCCGCCTCGAACTCGCGATGCAGGTCGGCGAGAAAGCGCAGCGCCGCAGGGGTGAGCACCTCGGTGTAGCGGGAGCCGAGCGGCGCCTTGATCTTGACGCCGTCGACGCGCGGCACAACCGGGGCAGATTTTCCGTTCCGCGGCCGCGCCGTCACACGACCGCGC
>JBAVXH010000384.1:0-2241 GCA_049698215.1 Xanthobacteraceae bacterium
GATAGGGCGTGATCGGCTGCATGGCAGGCCTCCGTTGCGGGTTCCCGGGAGGGTCCTATCTTTCCCTCGCAATTTGAACGCATTAAAGAGTGGCGCGATAACGACTGCGTGACGACAGGAACCCCGTAATGGCCAAGACCCGCACCCTCTACGACAAGATCTGGGACGACCATGTGGTCGACGAACAGCCGGACGGGACCTGCCTCATCTACATCGACCGGCACCTCGTTCATGAGGTGACGAGCCCGCAGGCCTTCGACGGCCTGCGCCTGTCGGGCCGCAAGGTGCGCGCCCCGGAAAAGACGCTCGCGGTGGTCGACCACAACATCCCGACCTCCGACCGCAACCTGCCCAATCCCGATCCGGAAAGCGCCGAGCAGATTCGCGTGATGGCCGAGAACGCGCGCGACTTTGGCATCGAGTATTACGGCGAGACTGATCCCCGTCAGGGTATCGTGCACATCATCGGCCCGGAGCAGGGCTTCACCTTGCCAGGCACCACGATCGTCTGCGGCGACAGCCACACGGCGACGCACGGTGCATTCGGTGCGCTTGCGCACGGTATCGGTACCTCCGAGGTCGAGCACGTGCTCGCCACGCAGACGCTGATCCAGAAAAAATCGAAGAACATGCGCGCGGTCGTCGACGGCAAGCTGCCGCCCGGCGTGACCGCGAAGGACATCATCCTGGCGATCATCGGCGAAATCGGCATGGCCGGCGGCACCGGCCACGTCATCGAATACACCGGCGAGGCGATCCGCGCGCTCTCGATGGAAGGCCGCATGACGGTCTGCAACATGTCGATCGAGGGCGGCGCGCGCGCCGGCATGGTCGCGCCCGATGAGAAGACCTACGAGTATCTCAAGGGCCGTCCCAAGGCGCCGAAGGCGGGCGCATGGGAAACGGCAATGCGCTACTGGGAAACATTGCGCTCGGACGAGGATGCGGCGTTCGACACCGAGATCAGGCTCGATGCCGCGAAGCTTCCGCCGATCGTGACCTGGGGGACGAACCCCGGGCAAGTGGCCTCGATCACCGGCCGTGTGCCGACACTGGATGAAACGCCGGAGCATCAGCGCGAAGCGCTGACGCGCGCGCTCGCCTATATGGATTTCAAGGGCGGGGAGAAGATCACCGACATCGCGCTCGACCGCGTGTTCATTGGATCCTGCACGAACGGGCGCATCGAGGATCTGCGCGAGGTCGCGCGCGTCGCGAATGGCAAAAAAGTGAATCCGAGTATCTACGCGATGATCGTGCCGGGCTCGGGCATCGTGAAGGAACAGGCCGAGGCCGAAGGGCTGGACACGATCTTCAAGGCGGCGGGCTTCGACTGGCGCGAGCCGGGCTGTTCGATGTGTCTTGCGATGAATCCCGACAAGCTGAAACCCGGCGAGCGCTGCGCCTCGACCTCGAACCGCAACTTCGAGGGCCGGCAGGGCTACAAGGGCCGCACGCATCTCGTCTCGCCCGCGATGGCGGCAGCCGCAGCCATTGCCGGCAAATTCGTCGACGTTCGTGAGTGGAAATAGGTCGCCTCCTCGGCGACCTATCCACTCCGAGACCCGCGGTATCGGCTAAAAGACGCCGAACCCGAACGGGCCGATTCCGAAGGCGAGACCCGGCCGCCGATAGTAGGGATACGCGTAACCGTATCGATACGGATAGTAGCCGTAGCGATAGCGCGGACCCCAATAACTGTGGCCGTAGTAGCGCCGCGGACCCCAATAGCGGTGTCCGTAATAGCCATGGTGCCGCCAACGGCGCTGCGAACTTATGTCGGTCGATTGGGCCTTCGTGATGCCCTGCTCAACGGCGCCCGCCGGAACAGGCAGTGCCGCAGCGCCGACGATCATCAGGGCCGCGAGGCCAGTGAGGATTTTGGTCATGCATCATCCCTCTGGTTGGCCGTTCCCGGAACAACAACGCGTCACGCAGAGATTTGTTGCCGTGAGGGCGCCACGGGCGGGATGGGAGTTCCGCGATCAGCGCCAGAAGGGCCGGTAGGAGTAGGCGCGCCGCTGCGGGCGGGCGGTGCGATAGCGCTGCGGCTGGAACGGCCACCAGAAGCGCGGGTGCCAGTAATAGAAGGGTGCGCCGCGGTAATGCGGGTAACCGTAGAAGCCGTACCGCGCATAGCGGCGCTTCTTGGGCTTTTTCGTCTTGGCTTGGGTTGCGGCGGGCGCCTCGTTTGACGGCGGCGCTGCGGCAGGTGGCGGCATCTGCGCTGTTGTGGCGGCT
>JBAVXH010000385.1:0-4706 GCA_049698215.1 Xanthobacteraceae bacterium
GCTGGGCCCGGACGCCGCGTTGGCCCAGGGCGCGGGGCCATGGGCCGCGGCGCCAAGGTCCAAGGTCGACAAGCTCAACTTCGTGGTCTGGACCTACGGCGATATCTACGCCCGCATCGCCCGGCAATTCGAGAGCGACTGGGGCGTGAAGGTCGAGAGCACGATCTCCTCGTTCAACGATCACCCGACGAAGCTCGCCACGATGTATGCCGGCGGCGAGAAGATCGATGTCTCGCAGTCCTCGCCCTTCTCGTTCCCGAACTTCATCAAGGAAGGCATGGTCGAGCCGCTCGACGGGCTTCCCGGTGCTGCCGACTACGTGAAGGACTACTCGGGCTTCACGAAGGAGGTCGCCGTCGTTGATGGCAAGCTCATGGGGCTGCCCTATTTCGCGGCGATCTGGGTGTGGAACTACAACGAAGAGATGATGCAGAAGGCCGGCATCGCCAAGCCGTTCTCGAGCTACGACGAGTTCATCGAGCACTGCGTCAAAGCCAAGAAGGACGGCCACAGCCGCTATCCAGTGCTATGGGTCGCAGGTGTCGGCCTCGAGCAGCTTCCCGGCACGTGGTACGCGCTCACCTGGAACCGTGGCGGGACGTTTTTCGACAAACAGGGCAATCACCAACTCGGCGCCGGCTCCATCGCGCGCGAGACTCTGAAGTGGTGGGCGAACACGTTCGAGAAGGGGCTGGATATCGCCGACCCGGAGTCGCTCAAGGTGCAATTCACCACGTCCGCGAAGGTCTTCGGCGCCGGCAAGAATCTCTACCGTGGCCCGAACCATCACTACGGTTTGAATGTCGCCAACGACAAGACGCAATCCTCGATCGCCGGCAAGGTCAAGGTGCACGGCTTTCCCGGTGACGGCCGCACGATCGGCGTCGCGCACGTCTACTTCCTGTCGTCCGCGCATCGCGACAAGGAATGGGCCTGGAAGCTCCTGCAGTATCTCGGCGGCCGGACCAAGGACGGCGAGTACACGCAAGCCGTCAACCTCGCCAAGGATGCGATGCTCGGCTCGGGGTACAACTCGGTGATGCAGAGCGATGCCATCAAGACCGGATGGGCGCCGTGGGGCGACGTCGATGCCATCCTCAAGATGTGGGACAAGGCGACCTACATCGGCACTGTCGTGCCCTCGCTCTACCAACCCTGGCATTTCCCCTGGACCGATCAGCTCAACATCGAGGTGCAGAAGTGCCTGACCGGCCAGATCACGGCCGACCAGTGCTGCGACAACCTGATCAAGGGAATAGCTGACGCCAAGCGCAAGACGTGACGCGGCCGGGTTCGAGGCGTTCGTCAGAGCCAGGCCAGGGTTCAAGCCATCGCCATGTCCTCGGACCGCAAGGCTGAAGCCGCGATGGCCCCCGTGCATGGCTACCGCGGAACGCGAGAGGTGTCACCCGGCGCGCTCGGCGCGCTGATGAACCTGCCGACCATCTGCCTGCTGTTGCTCGTGCTCGCCTATCCGGTCGTGTATGCGGGCTATCTATCGCTGCATCAGGTCGGCATTGCGCAGCTCCGGCGCGGGGTTTTTCCCTGGAACGACTGGCAGAACTACACGCGCCTGTTCGAGGATCCGCTGTTCGTGCTCGCGCTCAAGAACACCATCGTGTTCACAGTGCTGGTGGTGGGGGTCGAGATCTTGCTCGCGATGGGCATCGCGCTGCTGCTCAACCAGGCGAGCCTGTGGACCTCGCGGCTCGCCCGGCTGCTGATCCTCGTTCCCTATGGGGTGCCGCCGATCACCAACGGCCTGATCTGGTCCTTCCTCTACAGTTTCCAGTTCGGCTTCCTCAACCGCATCCTGTTCTCGCTCGGGCTGATCAACGACCCGGTGAACTGGGCCGGCAATCCCAACACCGCGCTCTACGCGGTCGCCGTCGCATACATCTGGCGCACTCTCCCGTTCGCCGTGCTGATCATCCATGCGGCGCTGCAGGGCATTCCGCGCGAACTGCACGAGGCCGCGGCCGTCGACGGCGCCAACGCCTGGCACCGCTTCTGGTCGATCACGCTTCCGCTGCTCGCGCCCGTGATCGTGATCATCCTGATCCTGCGCACCTCGTTCGCGTTCGCGGTGTTCGAAGAGATCCTGGCGATCACGCAGGGCGGGCCGGGGGACGCCTCGTACGTCGCCGCCTGGTACAGCTACAAGCTCACCTTCTCGCCGCCCAACAACATCGGCATGGGCGCGGCCTCGGCTTATGTGCTGGCGCTCCTCGTCGGCCTGTTCGCCGTCGCGTATGTCAAGCTCATCTACAAGCGGATCGCCTGAGTCATGGAACCCAAAGGACTGCCACGCCTGCTCATGCACCTCGCCAACGTGCTGGTGATCCTGTTCATCATGCTTCCGATCGTCGCCGTTGTGCTCGGCAGCGTGCAGTCCGAGAAGACGCTGCAAGGGGAATCGCGCCGCGTCATCCCGTCCGAATGGACGCTCGACAATTTCACCGTCATCTTGACCCAGGGCCAGCAGAAGGGGCGCATCTTCGAGCAGGCGACCTACCTGCCCGACAACATCAAGAACTTCTACCGCGCCTTCGCCAACTCACTGATCGTCGCGCTCGGCGTGACCCTGCTTACCGTCGGATTCGGCGCGCTGTCGGCCTACACGGTCGCCCGCCTGAAGCTGCGCTGGGCGCTCTGGCTGATGCAGGCCAATGTGGTGGCGCGCTTCCTGCCGGCGATCGTGCTGATGATTCCGCTCTACGTGGTGATACGCTCGCTCGGGCAGCTCAACACACTGCATGCCGTGATCTTGACCGAGACCGGCTTCCTGCTGCCCTACGCGATCGTGATCCTGGTACCGTTCTTCGCAAATATCCCGGCCGATCTCGAAGACGCGGCCCGGATCGACGGCTGCACGCATTTCCAGGCATTTCGGCGAATCATCCTGCCGCTCTCCGCGCCGGGACTGGCCGCCTGCGCGGTGATCATGTTCATCATTTCGTGGCACGAATTGCTAATCCCGCTCATCCTCAACTCGCGGCCGGAATTCATGACACTTCCGGTGATCATCGCAAGCCTGGTCGGTGACGTGCACGTGTTCTTCAACTTGCTAATGGCGATCTGCCTCCTGTCCCTGCTGCCGACCGTCATTCTGGTTGCGTTACTGCAGCGTTACGTGGTCCAGGGGCTATCCGCTGGCGCCGTAAAGGGGTGAGGGCGCTCGTCGTCACGAGATCCACCGAGCTCATGTCGGCACAAGGCCGAGGCATGACGATTCCACAGGATCGGATCATGCTCGACAGCGTGATGGCTCTCTTCTTTGAATCGCCACCACGCTGTAGTTCTTGGGGGGAGCATGATCTCTCCGAAAACCGGTGTCCACTTTTCGATCATGCTCTAGCACTCGGACTCAGGCTGGCGTTCACGTCGCTTTAGAGCCTTGGCGGCGTGATGCCGGCATTCGCGGCAGCGGCGAGCAGGACTGCGGTGATGTCCTTGGCGCCAAGCCCCTGGCCGGCGCGCGCCTGACCCAGGGCTTCCCGCGCCGCCGCGCCGGTGAATACCGGGACGCCGGCCGCCGCCGCGGCGCCGACTGCGATCGAGAGATCCTTGTAGGCAAGATCGATGGCAAAGCCAGGAGCCACGTCGCCCTTGAGCACCTTTGTCGGCCAGTAGGTCTTGAGGTGGTCGTTGCTTGCCAGCGAATTCGTGATCACGTCGAACATGGTCGCGGCGGACAGGCCGAGCTTGGCGCCGAGCGTCAGCGCTTCCGCGGAGATTTGGCACGTCGCCATGGCGAGGAAGTTATTGACGATCTTCATCGAGATGCCGCTGCCCGGAGGCCCGCAATGAATGATCTTGTTGCCCATGGCCTCGAGGATCGGGCGGGCGCGCGCGAGGTCGTCCTGCTCCGCGCCGACCATGAACAGGCTTTCGCCCCGCTCGGCATGGGCCGGGGAGCGCCCGACCGCGGCATCGATGAAATGCATGCCGCGCCCGGCGAGGGCTGCGCCGAAGGAGCGGCTCGCAGCCGGATCGATCGTGCTCATGTCAATCATCAGCATGCCCGGTCGGCCGGTCTCGGTGAGCCCGCCTGGGCCGCTGACCACGCCCGCGACGTCGGGCGTGTTCGGCAGCATCGTGACGACGACATCGGCGGCGGAAACGAGCGCCGCGAGATCGTCGGCTCGGGTGGCTCCCCGCTCGACCAGCACCGCGGTGTGCGTGGCAGCCGTATCGAAAGCCGACAGCGCGAATCCCTTGCGGACCAGCGACGTCGCCATCGGTCGGCCCATGCTGCCAAGTCCGATGAAGCCGATCCGTTCACGCTGCGTGGCCATGAATCCTCCCTCGAGAGCAAGGTCGCAGAGACTACTGCAATTCGCGGAACGTGGAACTCCCGGAGGTCGTGACCAGCGCTCATCCGCAGAAACAACCCCCCACCCAAACTCGCCGCTTCAAGAGCTGCCGGAAGTCGCCGGGCGTCCCTTTCCCTGGCGCCGATTGCAAAAGGGGCAAGGTCCGCCGAGGCTTCGTCCGGCACCGGCCTATTTCAGATCGAGCCGCAGAAATCCGCCGTCGACCGGGATCATCGCGCCAGTGACGTAACTCGCCCGCGCTGAGCAAGGAACGTGATCACCGCGGCGATCTCGTCCGGCTCTCCGAAGCGCCCTGCCGGGACATTCAACTCGATTTCGCGGCGGCGGATCTCTTCGGTCGGAAACAGGCGATTGAGGACCTGCTCCGAG
>JBAVXH010000386.1:0-6579 GCA_049698215.1 Xanthobacteraceae bacterium
CGCTCGTTTGCTTTTCCCGTAGACCGGATGAGCCAAGCGCGGCGCGCGCGATGTGCGCGACACGCTCGACGATGCGATTCGCAATTCGGTGCGTACGCACCCCTATACCACGCTCGCGATCGCGGGCCTGATCGGTTTGCCGACGCGGCGATGCGCCACCGCTGATGCGCAAGGCCCCTCCGCGAAATAAATAAATCCCGCTGGAAGACGCGCCCAGGGGAACGGCTGGGCGCGCGGAAGGTTGCCGAGGTGGGCACCATCACAAGGACATGTCGATGACCAACCAGAACCAAAACCAGGATCCGAACCAGGGCGGCCAGCAGAACCAGCAGCCCGGACAAGGCGGCCAGCAGGGCGGCCAGGAAAACAAGCCGGGCCAGCAGACTCAGCAGCCCGGCCAGGGCGGGCGGCCGAAGCCCGGACAGCAGGGCGGGCAGCAGAAATAGCTCCGCGCCGCTTCAGACACACCCCGGCTCAGAAGCCGGGGTTCTTCTTTTTTCCTCAAGGGACAACAACCATGGCCAAAGACAAGACACTCCAGGACCTCTTTCTCGACACGCTGAAAGACATCTACTTCGCGGAAAAGAAAATCCTCACCGCGCTTCCCAAGATGGCAAAGGCCGCGCAATCGGAAGATCTCAAGGCCGCCTTCGAGAAGCATGAAGGCGAGACCGAGCAGCAGGTGGAGCGACTCGAAAAGGTCTTCAAGTCGATCGGCGAGACGCCCAAGGGGAAGACCTGCGATGCCATCATGGGCATCCTCGATGAGGGCAAGGAGATCATGGATGAGTACGCGGACATGCCCGCGCACGATGCCGGATTGCTCGCCGCCGCGCAGGCCGTCGAGCACTACGAAATCTCGCGCTACGGCACGCTGAAGTGCTGGGCGGGCGAGCTTGGTTACAACGAAGCGGTGAAGCTCCTCGACGCGACGCTCGCCGAAGAGAAGAAGACCGACGCGGCGCTCACCGGCCTCGCCGAGAGCGAGGTCAACATGCACGCACAGATGGCGGAAGCCGCATAGCGATAGGAGGCGCGGGCGTGCTTTTGTCACGCCCGCACTCGCGGAACGAAGAGGTCAGCATGACCGAGGACGAGAAGACCCACGCGGACAACGCCAAGGCCTACCGCGAGAAGGCCGCCGAGCTTGCAGAGACGGTGCGCACCACGCGCTCGTTGAAGGAGGGAAGCGAAGCCCGCAAGAGCCAAAAGGCTTACGCGACGCTTGCGGACAACGAGGACTGGTTGGCGAAGAACGCCGACAAGGTCACCTGACATTGGATCGATCCGGACGCCCTCACTCGGAACGGAGAAGAAATCAGAATGTTCAAGGCGTGGTGGGATGTCGGGATGCTCGCGGTGGAATCGCAGCAGGTGATGTGGCTGCGCTGCATGCGGCTCGCGGCCGGAGGCCCCACGGCGTCCGCCGAAGCGGCGCGCATGGTGTCCGAAAAGCTCGCTGTAGCGGCACCCGCAGCCGCCGGCGTCTTGATGGGCGATTCAGCCGTCAAAGTGGTGAAGCGTTATCGCAAGAAGGTCCGCGCCAACCGGCGCCGGCTGTCGAGATGATGCAACACCTCAGCGCCTGAGGGCATTTCGTCATGCCCGGCCCCCGCCTTCGCGGAGGCAGGCTCTTGTGCCGGGCATCCACGTCTTCCTTGTCTCACACACAAGACGTGGATGGCCGCGCGCCAGGGCGTTTACGCCCGCCTCTTCCAGCACGCGCTGGATCGCGGCCAAATTGTTGCGGTTGGGCACGCGGCGGCCCTTTATTCGGCCGACGCCGGTCTTCCCGTCTGGCGAACACGCTCTGACTGACGAACACGTTGCGAACGAACGTGCCGGATCGTGAAGGCCGCGCCGAGAAAATTGGTTACGAAAAAAACCGCCGCCATTCCCAAGACGAGATAGTCGTGCTTGCTCATAGCCGCTGCCTCACTGCGATGGCTGCCGCGCTATTTTAGCACGACGCGCGCCGCGAACTCCGCTTTCCCTCTCCCCGCTTGCGGGGAGAGGGTGGCGAGCGAAGCGAGCCGGGTGAGGGGCATTTGCAAATTCGAAATCCCCCTCACCCGACCTCGCATACGCTCGGTCGACCTCTCCCCGCAGGCGGGGAGAGGTAAGGAGAGGCTGCCTCGCTACCGCTTCTTCTTCCTCAAGCGCACGCCGGGCGCATCGCCGTTGGTGAATTCGACGCCCGCCTCTTCGAGCACGCGCTGGATGGCCGCGAGATTGTTGCGATTGGGCACGCGGCGGCCTTTCTCGAAATCGATGATGACGGCGCGCGATACCATCGCGCCCTGCGCCAGCACGGCCTGATCCATCTCGACGAGGCCGCGCGCGGCGCGGCATTGGGCGGGCGTGATCGGCATTTTGTTAGACGTCCAACATGATGTACATGTTGACTAACGTTTGACTTAGTGTACGATGTTGGAATCAGGACTTATGTGGAGCCATACCATGCCGCGTGCCCGCCGTGCACGTGACAGGCGTTCGCGCGGGCGGAAGAAGAAGCGCCGCGAAGACTCTTCGCTCCTTCTCGACATCGAGGAGCCGCTGCGGGACGCCGCCCAGTACGTCGAGGCGCTGCGCTTGATCGGGCATGGCCTGGAACTGCACGACGAAACAGGCGGCAACGCCGTCGCTGCACTCGCCCGCATTGCCGCGCTCCGCCTCAGGGTGGTGGAGGAGACGTGGAATAAGGTGCTGGACGAGAGGCAGGCTTCGTAGCCCGGATGAGCGGAGCGACATCCGGGGTAAGCCGACCCGCATATCGCTGCGCTCATGCGGGCTACGGGTGAAAGACAGGAGGTAAACGATGAAGAAGCTGAAGGTCGGGATTGCCGGCTAGGAGCAATACAAGGACCGGACGATGGCCAGGGCGCGCGGAGAGCTCAAGCCCGGCGCCGGCGAGCCGAAGGTCTGGTTCACGTCGATCGAGAGCTTCGCGCGCGTTCTGTCGGACAAGAACCGGGAGCTGCTGTCGATGATCGCCGAGACCGAGCCGGGGTCGATGAACGAGCTTGCCCAAAAGACCGGGCGGGCACGCTCCAATCTCTCCCGGACGCTCCGGACGATGGAGCGCTATGGCCTCGTTCGTTTCGTGAAGGGCGCCGGCCGGCAGCTCGCGCCGCGCGTCCATTACAGCGATATCGTGCTCGACATGCCGCTGAAGAGCACGTCACGGCGGGCGGTGGGGTGATTCAGGGCACCGACGCGCTGAGGCTGATCGGCCTCACTGCACATGACGAAACCGGCGCCACGCGGTCGCCGCGCTCGCCTACGAGGCGGGGGACCGCCTCGAGAAGGTGAAGACGATCTGGAACAGGATGCTGGAGGAGCGGAGGAGGGCGAGAACGGCTTCGTAGCCCGGATGAGCGAGCACATCTGGACGAAGCTCTAGCATATTGTGCGCTCATAGCTACCGGGCTCGGGAGGTCATTTCCTTGTTTTCAAAATCAAATCCACTCCTTCGCGCCACTTGCCGCCGCACTGCAGCATGCGTCCCGTCAGGGGAAGTCTTTACATCAGAAAGATTTGGGTTGAATCTACAGCAAGTTGCAGCGCCGGGGCTCGCCAATGATTAGAGTGTTGATTCTAGGATTGCTTTCTGTGCTCTCGGTTTCGACTGGGGTTGCCCAGCCTTCCACATTGAGTCCTGAGGAATTCAGGGAAAGAATAGCAGGTGCTGCAGAAAAATTACTGCGCGACCAGTTAAAGCCCAGAATCGTCCGAGCCCTTCCGCAAGAGTTTGCTGGAATTGCCGACTCTGTCGACATTAGCATCGACAAGCAAAATTGGGGGCTTCGAGCCCATGCTACAAAAATAGGTGCTACCAGAACAATCGAGTTCTCTCTTGGTTATATTATGGCAATTGACATCATTAACAGGTCAGTTGCGGATGCAATGTGCTGCGTAGAGGTACTCGGAGCCGAAGACTTGCTGGCGAGACAAAGGCATTTCGCGACTTATATGCGAAGGCTTGAGCGAATCGTGCAGGACGCAATAGTTAACAACAAAGCCGCGAGAAATCGCTACGGAGAACAGTTCGCGAGACTTGGCCCTCTCTGCGAAAATGCTTATGGCGCTGGCGCTGATTATTGTTACAGGCTTCGACTGATTCCAGACCATCAGACCCGGTATACTAACGCTACTTACGCCGCGCACACGATGACCCTCGGCCACGAGATGGCACATCACTTCCTACGGACCGTATTCGGTGACACGCATGGCAAACAGAGCAAGTTAAAGAGCGAGACAGATGCCGATCAGTGGGGTATAGATCTGACCTTCAAGACAAATCAGAATATTCTTCATGGGGTAAATGGTCTGTGGGTTCTGCGCTTAATTGAAGGAGGTGCCACCGGAGATCCGGATCACCCAGCGACGACATGCAGAATCGTTGTTTCTGTCAAGCGCGGTCTGGCGCAGGTCTATAAGGACCCCGAGTTTCATCGATATCTGCGGGGCCAGGGGAAAACCCTCGCTGAGGCTAGGCGAGCGATCGAAGCTGACTTGGCTGCACTCTTGCGGACGTCCAGCCGATGTTAACGGCTAAAGTTGATTTGCGAGTTATGTGTATTGCACGGAGAAAGTGGTGATGCGTTTTCGGCTTGCCTATGCGTTGATAATTTTAATTATAGGTATCGTCGCTTTTTTGCTGGGGCTTGCCGGTAGCCGATGGAATGGGGCAGAATCCTCGTTGAAACTCCCCACAATGGCAAATTGCATCGACCAAACACGAGCTACACTTGGCGGGCAGCAGGTTCAAATAGCTATTCTGAAGGATATTGCTCAGCACTGTTATAGTACTGTCCGCATGCAGGGGGAACTAAGCGACTGGGAGATTCGGAAGAAGACATTTACCCAGCAGTATTATGCAAACGACGTGATGTTATGGATGGTCGTATTGATAACGCTATCCGGTGTCTGTTTAGCTGCAGTACAGTTGGCTGCCAGCTATGTGTTAGCCAGCAAAGCATCTCAAGCCGCTTTATCAGGCGAACTCAGCATTGCGAAAGACCAGATAGTTCTCAAATCGTCTGTTATCGGATTATTTGTCTTGGTAGTATCCTTCGCATTCTTCTTGGTGTTTGTTCTTTATGTTTATCAGTTTCGCGAGGTCGACATCGAGCGGGATGGCCGGAGGGATCCGCCGCAAGCAAAGATATTGGAGCCAGGCGGCTTAGGCTTGCCTTCGCGTCCCGGTACCGAGTGATCAGAATTAGAGAAGGACAAACGGAGCGGACGACCATGACACCACGTAGCATCTGTACCCAGGTGGCTGCTGCCTTGGTAGTTCTGATTCTGGAAGCCTCGGTCGATAGTACGGCCGCTAACGCGGGGGATATCGTCCGTTTTGCACAGGGTAGAGCACCGGTAGGCTCGCTCGATTCTGATTATGCCACTACCCCTGTCCCGCGGGGTATGTTCCGAATTCGCTGCGAGACGGTCGAGGGTATCTGTCGTATCGATGTGGAAGCGCCGATTAGTTCGGGATCAGCTTGTTACTGCCGCGGCGGAGGACGAACATATTCAGGTTATGTGCGATGACCGCAATACCAAACAGCCAAGGATTTTCTGCTCATATCAGAGCCGTTCTAGGCAATCGAGATCTTGGTTGACGGGCGACCTAATTTGATTGGATTTGAAATACAAGCTGAAACTACACGAAAAATAATCGGGCGTTGAGGCGTGCTTTACCCCACCCCCACCCCCCGAAACGTAATCTCCACCAGCGTGCCCGCATCCTTCGCGCTCTTGATCGCGAAGCTCGCGCGGTTCGCCTCCGCGAGCGCCTTGGTCAAAGGCAATCCGAGTCCCGTGCCGCCGGAGCCCCAGCGCGTCGAGGTCGCGAGCTGGCGGAACGGCTCCATCGCGGTCTCGATCTCCTTCTCGGTCATGCCGTGGCCGGTGTCGCGCACGCGCAAGACCGCCTCGCCGCGCTCGGTCGCCGCGGTCGAGACGATCACCTGACCGCCCGCGCCGGTGAACTTGATCGAGTTGGACAAGAGATTGAGCACGATCTGGCGCACTGAGCGCGCGTCGGCCGTCACCGGGGGCAGGCTGGGCGCGAGCGAGGAGCGGATGATGATGCGCTGCTGGTTCGCCTGCGGCTGCATCAGCGCGACGCACTGGCGGGTGAGCTCGTTCAGGTTCACGCTCGCGAACACGAGATCGAGCTTGCCGGCCTCGATCTTGGAGAGGTCGAGCAGGTCGTTGATCAGCGACACGAGATGCGCGCCCGAGGCGTGGATGTCGCGCATATATTCGCGGTAGCGCTCGTTGCCGAGCGCGCCGAACTGCTCGTTCAGGATCACCTCGGAAAAGCCGAGCACCGCGTTGAGCGGCGTGCGGATCTCGTGGGAAATTTTCGCGAGGAAATCCGACTTCGCCGATGAGGCGCGCTCGGCGGTGCGCTTGGCGTTCAAGAGGTCTTCCTCGGCGCGCTTCCATTGCGTGATGTCGCGCAGCACGGCGCAGAATTTCAGGCCAGCCTCGCCGATGCGCCCCATGGTCATGAACAGCGGGATCAGCCCGCCCTGGCGCACGCGGCCGATCACCTCGCGACCGCTGTTG
>JBAVXH010000387.1:0-5722 GCA_049698215.1 Xanthobacteraceae bacterium
GCCGCACATGCGGCTTGATGCGCGCGTAGGCGGCGCGGATATCGTCCTGACCGATCATATAACGTTGAATTCCTTCACCGGCCGCCCCGCGATAATGCGCTCATAGCCGAAGATCGTCAGATCAAGCGAGACGAATCTTTGGTGCGCGATCAGCTCGGCAACGGCGCGGCCGGTGGCGGGAGACTGCTGCAGGCCATGGCCGGAAAAACCGTTCGCGAAGATGAAATTGGTGACCTCCGGATGCCGGCCGATCACCGCGTTCTGGTCGAGCGTGTTGTAGTCGTAGTGTCCGGCCCAGGCGCGTTGCAGCTTGAGCGCCTCCATCGCGGGAACGCGATGCGCGAGCGCGGGCCACACCCCATCGTCGAACTGCGCGTAGTCCACCTCGAAATCGGTGGCGCGGGGGTCTGCGTCTTCCGGCGGCGAGACACCGCAGATGTACATCTCGCCCTCCGGGCGGATCCACACGCCGCTCGGGTCGACCATCAGCGGCATGCCGGGAAGCGGCGTGCGGCAGGTAACGACGAACACACTGCGCTTGCGCGGCTCGACCGGCAGCGCGACGCCGCCAAGCGCCGCGACGTCGCCCGCTTGCGGTCCGGCGGCATTGACCAGCGTGCCGCAGCCGATGCGCTCGCCATTCGCGAGCGTCACGCCGGTGATGCGCTTGCCCTCACGCGAAATGCCGGTGACGTCGCCGTGGATGTAGCGGGCGCCTTTGGCGCGGGCCGCAGTGCGCAGCAGCGTGAGCAGCGAGTGCGCATCGAACCAGCCCTCGCCGGTGCGGCCGAATGCGCCGAGCGTGAGGCCGGTCGTATTCAGCCATGGAAACTTGGCCGCCAGCGCGCCGGGATCGAGCAGGACGACGTCGGCGCCTTCTGCGCTCTGCACCTGATGATTGGCGCGCAGCGTCGCCGCACCGCTTTCGCCGGCCATCAGCAGGTAGCCGCGCTCGCGAAAGGCGATGTCTGCGTCCGCCCCGAAGCGCGCTTTCAGGTCGCGGAAGAACGCAACGCCGAAGGCGCTCATCCGGATGTTTTCCGGCGTGGAGAACTGCTGCCGGATCGAGGCGGCCGAGAGCGTGGTTGCGGCCTGCGCGTAGGTCGGGTCGCGCTCGATGACGGCAACCGAGCCGGTGAACCCAAGATCATGGGTGAGGAAGTACGCAACGGACGATCCCACCGCCGCGCCGCCGACGATCACTACGTCAAAGGTCTGTGTATTCATCCAGAGGCGAAATTGGCATGCGCGATGCATCGCGGCTAGGGTTTGTCTCGGTCCTCATCCTGAGGAGCCGCCGAAGGCGGCGTCTCGAAGGATGGCCACAACCGAGTGCTCGGCCATGGTTCGAGACGCCATGCTTCGCATGGCTCCTCACCATGAGGGCTAGAAGAATGACGGCAAAAGGAGACCGCATGACCATCCGCCCGCGCCGCAGCGTTCTCTATATGCCCGGCTCGAACGCGCGCGCCCTCGAAAAAGCCAAGACGCTGGCCGTCGACGGCGTCATCCTCGATCTGGAGGACGCGGTCGCGCCCGATGCCAAAGTGGCGGCGCGCGAGCAGGTGGTCGCGGCCGTGAAGGCGGGCGGGTTCGGCCCGCGCGAGGTATTCATCCGCATCAACGGCCTCGACACGCCGTGGACGGCCGACGATCTCACCGCCGCCACGGCCGCGGCGCCGGACGCGATCCTGATCCCGAAGGTCTCGAGCCCGGATCAGCTTCAGCTGATCGCGGGGCGCATGCTCGGCATGCATACGGACAAGCGCGTGCGCATCTGGGCGATGATCGAGACGCCGACCGCGATCTTCAACATGCGCCAGATCGCGGCGGGTGCGACGGATGCCGAAACACGGCTCACCGGCTTCGTCATGGGGACCAACGACCTCGCGAAGGAGACGCGCGCGCGCATCCTGCCGGGCCGCGCCCCGATGCTCTCCTGGCTCACCACCTGCGTGCTGGCGGCGCGCGAACACGGTCTCGACATTCTCGATGGCGTCTACAACGATATTTCGAACACGGGCGGCTTTGCTGAGGAATGCGCGCAGGCGCGCGATCTCGGCTTCGACGGCAAGACCCTGATCCATCCGAACCAGATCGAGCCGTGCAACGCGGCCTTCTCGCCGGCGCCTGACGAAGTCGCGCAAGCGCGCAAGATGATCGCGGCGTTCGACCTGCCGGAGAACAAGAACAAGGGCGTAGTGCAGATCGACGGCCGCATGGTCGAGCGCATGCATGCCGAGATGGCGCGCCGCACGGTCGCGATCGCGGAGGCGATCGCGGCTAAATCGTAGGGTAGGCAAAGGCGCGCACTTGGCGCGCCGTGCCCACGTCATCCGATGAGTGTCGATGGAAGGCGCTTCGCTTTGCCCACCCTACAGCTTAGAGGCAGTCGCCTCACAGCCACGGCCGCGCGGCGCTTGCCTTTTCTTCGTAGCCGGCGATCTTGTCCTTCTTGACCATCGTCAGGCCGACGTCGTCGAGGCCGTTGAGCAGGCAGTGCTTGCGGAACGGATCGATCTCGAACTTCACCGTCCCGCCGTCCGGCCCGCGGATTTCCTGTTTCTCGAGATCGACCGAGAGCGTCGCGTTGGCGCCGCGCTCGGCATCGTCGAACAGCTTCTCCAGGTCCTCGGGCGAGACCTTGATCGGCAGAATGCCGTTCTTGAAACAGTTGTTGTAGAAAATGTCGCCGAACGAGGTGGAGATCACGCAGCGGATGCCGTAGTCGAGCAGCGCCCAGGGCGCGTGCTCGCGGCTCGAGCCGCAACCGAAATTGTCGTCGGCCACGATGATCTTGGCGTTGCGATAGGCCGGCTTGTTGAGCACGAAGTCCGGATTCTCGCTGCCGTCTTCGTTGTAGCGCTTCTCGGCGAACAGGCCCTTGCCAAGCCCCGTTCGCTTCACGGTCTTCAGATAGTTCTTCGGGATGATCATATCGGTGTCGATGTTGATCATCTTCAGCGGCGCCGCGACGCCTTCAAGCTTGGTGAACTTTTCCATCGGTCCGTCCTCGATCGGCCTGTGTCATGGCGGCTTGCGTGCAGCCGGTCAAGTCACGCTCGTGTCATAGCTGCCCGCCATCGCCCCATCGATCAAGCAGACTGATGTATTCGGGGTCCTGATAGCGCGACAGTAGGAACGCTGGCGCATAGTCGGGCAGCGAGGCGCCGGTGATGTGGCGTGCGATCAGCTCGCCGCCTGCGCAGCAGGCCATTACACCGAAGCCGGAATAACCGCACGACACATAGAGGCCCGCGACCGGCACCGGGCCGATCAGCGGGCGATTCTCGCGCGTTTTCACGTAATAGCCGCCGTCGACGTAGGGCCGGAACGGCTTGCCCACATAGGCGCGCAGGCCCGGCACCATGGTCGACATGCCGCGCAGCGCGATCTCTCCATAGTGCGACGGCGGCTCGGGCAACGGAAACTCGGGTTCGACCGCCGCGCCGTGATGATTAAACAGCACCAGGGTGGCATGTGCACCATCCGGCCTGCCGTGCACGCCGGCGGGAAACTCCTGCAGCAGCCAGCGCGCCTCGTCGTCGGCCTCGAGTGCGGCGCGCTCGTCTTCGTTCCAGGGAAGATGCTGCGCATCAAGCCAGATCATCATCGGCGCCGAGCGCGGCACACCATCCGTATCCGCAAAGCTCACTTTGTGATGGCGCTCCGCGAAGATGGGCAGATCAACGCCCGCCATTCGGGCGATGTCCTGCTGCATCGGACCCGCGGCCAACACGAGGTGCGTCGCCTCAAGCGAGCGGTGCGCGCCATCTTGTTCGACCGTCACGCCGCGCACGCGATCGTTCACATCGATGCCGACGATCTTGCCGCGCACGAGCTTCACGCCGCGCTCGCGCGCCGCCTCCAGCATCACCGAACCGAGCTGCTGCGCGGAGAGCCAGCCGGCGCGCCGCGCGTGCGCAACCGCGACGGTTTCAGGCGCCAGATAGGAAAAGTGGCGGCGAATGAGGCTGCGGTCGGTGATGACATCCGCGCCGTTGAGCGCGCTGTCGAAGCCACGCTCGGGCGACGGCACGTAGGCGCTCGATGCCGTATCGTGAAAGCGCGCGGCACCTGCGCCGCGGCTTTCGGCGAGTTGTGCCATGGTCTGAAGAAAATCGATCTTGGTCGCATCCGCCGTCGCGAACAGGTAGCCGCGCCGGTTGAGATTGATGCGGTTGCCGGTCGCCCGCGCAATCTCCTCCATGAGATCGATGCTGCGATCCATGAAAGCCGTCATCGCCCAGTCGGGGCCGGGCCACCAGTTGCGGTAGGCTTCGGTCGACTTGTCGGAGGTGAGCGAGAGCGGGTTGCCCGCTTCCACAAGCGTTATCTTTTCGACGCCGTGCACGCAGGCGAGCTGATAGGCGGCGGCGATCCCCGCAATGCCGGCGCCGCAGATGACGACGTGCGGCGCAGCCCCTGTCATGCGGCGTCATCCGCCGCACGCTCGATCGCCTCCATGTCGGCGTCCGACATGCCGAAGTGATGGCCGATCTCGTGCACCAGGACGTGCGTGATGATCTCGCCGAGCGTGTCGTCATGCTCGGCCCAGTAATCGAGGATCGGGCGGCGATAGAGCCAGATCATGTTCGGCATCTGCACCGGCGCGCTTTCGGAACGGAACGGCAGGCCGACGCCCTGAAACAGCCCCAGCACATCGAATTCGCTTTGCGCGCCCAAATGGTCGAGCACCTCGTCGGTCGCAAAGTCGTCGATCTTGATGACGAGATCCGCGCACATCAGCCTGAAATTCTCCGGCAGGCGGCGGAACGCCTCGATGGCCAGGACCTCGAACTGCGCGAGCGTCGGCGCCGAAGCGCCGCGCCAAGCGAGCGGGTCATTCTGATCCATCACTTGGCGAAGTACGTCAGGTACAGGTAGACGGCGAGCGCGATAAATCCGACGAGGCTCAGGCCGCGGCCGATGCGGCGGCCCCACAATTCGATCGAATCGACGGACCCGTCCGGCCCGACCGCATCGCGCCCGGAAAAATGCTCGGTGGCGCGCTTGGCGGTGCGGGCGAGCGCCGACGTCGCGAAGGTATCGCTTTCGCCGAGCGACTTGAGCGAGGCGAGCGCCTCACGCCGCTGCTCTTCCTCGCGCTCGCGCGGATTGCTCATGGGGCGAGCATAGGCCGGTGCGGCGGCGCAATCCATTCCATCAAGCCGTTGACGCCGCCGCCATGATGCGGGAGCGTAGCTGCACGAAATTCAGGGACTTCGCATGCGGTGGGTCGTGATTGCGGCGGTGCTGGGCGTGGTGGCGTCTGGAACTGGTGATGTGGCGGCCGCCGCGTCCAAGAGCGCGCACGCGTCCACAGACGTGTCCGCGCAGGAGCGGCGGCCCCCAACCCGCTTCCGGGTTTATCCGGGAAGATTGCTCTATCGCGACTGCACGTTTCGCCTGGCCCAGCAATGGCGGCCGAGCGGAACCGTGATCGTGCCGGTGCAGCGCTGCTGGTGGGTGCGAGGTTAGGACGTTATCGCGGGCGTTGGGGGGTTAGGAATGTTCAGGCCGTTCGCCGGTCTCGCGGCCGTAGCGCTGCTATGCATCACGCATTCTGCGGATGCGGCGCCAGCGGCGCCCGGCAGCGTTGATTCAGTACAGCCACCGCCACGACCGACACCACCGCCACAGGCTCTCACGCCGGCGCCCGCACCCGCGTTGACCCCCTCGCCCTCGACGGTCCCGGCTGTTTCACCGCCCGCGACCGCGG
>JBAVXH010000388.1:0-20450 GCA_049698215.1 Xanthobacteraceae bacterium
GGTCATGACTGCTGCGCTGCGCGTCGTTGAAAGTTCGTCCATGGACAAATCCAAAGCCCTTGATGCCGCGCTGACCCAGATCGAGCGCGCCTTCGGCAAGGGCTCGATCATGAAGCTCGGCAAGAACGACAAGTCGATGGACATCGACACGGTCTCCACCGGCTCGCTCGGGCTCGACATCGCGCTCGGCGTCGGCGGCCTGCCGCGCGGCCGCGTCGTCGAGATCTACGGGCCGGAATCCTCCGGCAAAACCACCCTCGCACTGCATTGCCTCGCCGAGGCGCAGAAGGCGGGCGGCATTTGCGCCTTCATCGATGCCGAGCACGCGCTCGATCCGATCTATGCGCGCAAGCTCGGCGTCAAGGTCGACGATCTGTTGATCTCGCAGCCTGATCATGGCGAGCAGGCGCTGGAAATCGCCGACACGCTGGTGCGCTCCGGCGCGATCGACGTGCTGGTGGTCGATTCGGTCGCCGCGCTGGTGCCGCGTTCGGAACTCGAGGGCGAGATGGGAGACGTGCAGCCGGGCTCGCAGGCGCGGCTGATGAGCCAGGCGCTGCGCAAGCTCACCGCCTCGATCTCGCGCTCCAACACCATGGTGATCTTCATCAACCAGATCCGCATGAAGATCGGCGTGATGTACGGCTCGCCCGAAACCACCACCGGCGGGCATGCGCTGAAGTTCTATGCCTCGGTGCGCCTCGACATCCGCCGCATCGGCGCGATCAAGGAGCGCGACGAGGTCATCGGCAATCAGACCCGCGTCAAGGTGGTGAAGAACAAGCTCGCACCGCCGTTCAAGATGGTCGAGTTCGACATCATGTACGGCGAGGGCGTCTCCAAGATGGGCGAGATCATTGATCTCGGCGTCAAGGCGGGCGTGGTGGAGAAATCCGGCGCCTGGTTCTCCTATGACAGCCAGCGCATCGGGCAGGGGCGCGAGAACGCGAAGGCCTTCCTCAAGAATAATCCCGACATCGCCGCCAAGATCGAGGTCGCGATCCGGGCGAACGCCGGCCTCATCGCCGAGAAGATCATGGCGGGCGAGTCCGAAGAGGACGACGGCGCCGCGGAGGGGTGAAGGCACGCGCAGGCGCACAGCCTCTCCCCGAGCGCGCTTTCCCCTCTCCGCTTGCGGGAGAGGGTGGCCGCGAAGCGGCGGGGAGAAGTCTCTACTTTCGTCATGGCCGGGCTTGTCCCGGCCATCCACGTCTTTGGAGCGCCTCAGCAAGCAAGACGTGGATGCCCGGCACAAGGCCGGGCATGACGGAGTGTTCCTAGACTCATCGATCCCCCGCCGCTAAATAAGCCCTTGAAAAATAAGTAAGCACTGACTGACGCTGCGCGCGTCGGAGGCCGAAATTTTCATGAGCGGCGTCAACGAGATCCGGTCGAGCTTCCTCGACTATTTTGCCCGGAACGGTCACGAGGTCGTGCCCTCGTCTCCGCTCGTCCCGCGCAACGACCCGACGCTGATGTTCACCAACGCCGGGATGGTGCAGTTCAAGAACGTCTTCACCGGCCTCGAGAAGCGCCCTTACGTGCGCGCCGCGACCTCGCAGAAATGCGTGCGCGCCGGCGGCAAGCACAACGACCTCGACAATGTCGGCTACACGGCGCGGCATCTCACCTTCTTCGAGATGCTCGGCAATTTCTCGTTCGGCGACTACTTCAAGGAACGCGCGATCGAGCTTGCCTGGAATCTGATCACCAAGGATTTCGGACTGAAGAAAGACAAGCTGCTCGTCACCATCTACCACACCGACGACGAGGCGGCTTCCTACTGGAAGAAGATCGCCGGCTTCTCGGACGAGCGCATCATCCGCATCCCGACCTCGGACAATTTCTGGGCGATGGGTGAAACGGGTCCGTGCGGTCCGTGCTCGGAGATCTTCATCGACCGCGGCGAGCACATCTGGGGTGGACCGCCGGGCAGCCCGGAGGAGGACGGCGACCGCTTCCTCGAGTTCTGGAATCTGGTCTTCATGCAGTTCGAACAGGTGACGAAGGAGGAGCGCGTGCCGCTGCCGCGTCCTTCGATCGACACCGGCATGGGGCTGGAGCGCATGGCCGCCATCCTGCAGGGCGTCGAGAGCGTTTTCGAGACCGATCTTTTCCGCCACCTGATCGATGCCACCTCTTCGGCACTCGGGCGCGGGCCGGACGAGCGGAACGCCGGATCGTTCCGGGTCATCGCGGATCATCTGCGCTCCTCCTGCTTCCTCGTTGCGGACGGCGTTCTGCCCTCGAACGAGGGCCGCGGCTACGTTCTGCGCCGTATCATGCGCCGGGCGATGCGCCACGCCGAGCTGCTCGGCTCACGCGAGCCGCTGATGTGGAAGCTCGTGCCCACGCTGGTGCGCGAGATGGGGCAGGCCTTTCCCGAGCTCGCGCGCGCCGAGGCGCTCATCTCCGAGACGCTCAAGCTCGAAGAAACGCGATTCCGCAAGACCCTGGAGCGCGGCATGTCGCTGCTCGACGAGGCCTCGAAGTCGCTCAAGAAAGGCGACATGTTCGACGGCGTCACAGCGTTCACCCTCTACGACACCTATGGCTTTCCTTTGGACCTCACGCAGGATGCGTTGAAGTCGCGCGGGATTGGCGTCGATATCGCGTCGTTCACCGACGCCCTGGAAGAGCAAAAGCAAAAAGCGCGCGCCTCATGGGCGGGCTCGGGCGATACCGCGACCGAAGCGGTCTGGTTTCCGCTGCGCGAGAAACTCGGCGCGACCGAGTTTCTCGGCTACGACACCGAGAGTGCCGAGGGCGTCGTCACCGCGCTGATCCGCGACGGCACGGAAGTCGCCGAGCTGAAAGCCGGCGAGAGCGGGCTGGTGATGCTGAACCAGACGCCGTTCTATGGCGAGTCGGGCGGGCAGGTGGGGGACACGGGCGTCATCGCCGCCGACGGTGTTCGCGCGCGCGTCACGGACACGCAGAAGAAGGCGGGCGACGTGTTCGTTCATGCCGTCACCGTCGAGCAGGGCATGCTCAAGGTGGGCGCTGCGCTTGCGCTCGACGTCGACCACGCGCGCCGCTCGGACATCCGCCGCAATCATTCCGCGACGCATCTGCTGCATGAAGCGCTGCGCAAGGTGCTCGGCGATCACGTCGCGCAGAAGGGCTCGCTGGTCGCGCCCGAGCGGCTGCGCTTCGATTTCTCGCATCCCAAGCCGATGACGGCTGAGGAGATCGAGAAGGTCGAGGATATCGCCAACGACTTCGTGCTGCAGAATTCGCCCGTCGCCACGCGGCTGATGGCGATCGAGGATGCGCGGGCCTCTGGCGCGCGCGCGCTGTTCGGCGAAAAATACGGCGATGAGGTGCGCGTCGTCGCGATGGGTGAGGCACCTTCAGGTTCTTTGGGCAACACGCTCGGCTGGTCGGTCGAGCTGTGCGGCGGCACGCATGTGCAGCGCACCGGCGATATCGGGCTGATCTTCGGCCTGACCGATTCCGGCGTCGCGGCCGGCGTGCGGCGCCTTGAGGCGGTCACCGGCAGGGCGGCGCGCAAGGTCGCCAACCACACGACCCGGCTCGCCAAGGACCTCGCGGCCGAGATGAAGGCGCCGCTCGACGAGATGCCGGCGCGTCTCGTGGCGCTGCTCGATGAGCGCAAGAAGCTGGAGCGCGAGCTATCCGACGCGCGCCGCAAGCTCGCGATGGGTGGCGGCGCGAAAGCGGCCAATGGCGCGGACGGCGTCACGATGGTCGGCGACATCAAGCTGATGGCGCGCGCGGTCGAGAACATCGACATCAAGGACCTGAAAAGCCTCGCCGACGAAGGCAAGAAACAGCTCGGCTCCGGCGTGGTCGCGCTGGTCGGCGTCACCGAGGATGGCAAAGCCAGCCTCGTCGTTGGAGTCACGAGCGATCTGACCTCGCGCTTTAGCGCGGTCGACCTCGCGCGGAAAGGCGGTGAGGTGCTGGGCGGCAAAGGCGGTGGGCGGCCGGACATGGCTCAGGCGGGTGGTCCGAACGGTGCGAAGGCCGGAGAGGCACTAGAGGCGATTCAAGCTGCGCTTGGGGGCTGATGCCGGAACCCTTTCAGGTTCGCCGCTGCACTGACGTTTCGCGCGCTCGCGAAATCCACGCCTTCACGCAAGCGATCTTCGGTGCGCTCGACATCGATCCGCCCTCCGGTGTGCTGAAGGAGACCGAGGCCGATTTCGCGGTGCGTTTGCGCGACGCAACCTGCTTCATCGTCGAAGCTGACGGCAGGCTGCTCGCGAGCATGTTCTGCACCATCGATGGCGATGCGCTCTATGTCGGCCGGCTCGCGGTCGCGCCTTCATTCCGCCGCCGCGGCCTCGCCAACGCCTTGATGGAGGCCGCGAAAGCTGACGCCCGCCGCATCGGCGCGAAGCGCATCACGCTCGGCTGCCGCATCGTGCTGACCAGCAATCTCGCGCTGTTCCGCCGCCACGGCTTCGTCATCGTCGGCTACGAGACGCACGCGGGTTTTAGCGCGCCGACCTCATACGACATGGAGCTGCGGCTCGCGTGAGCCGCTACTTTTTCAGGAACACATAATCGGTGGCGTAAGGCGCGCTGTAGAACGTGCCGGCCTTCTCGCATGGGCCGTCGTGCCGGCCCCCCTGGGTGTTGATGCGCTGGATGGTGGTGACGCCGGACAGCACGCCACTGCCGCGGCTCGCGATCACCTCGAGCTTCAGCCAGGGAATGTCCTTCGATGTTGCGCCGGGCGCATTTCCGGCGACCTTGCCGACCACCGCGCTGCCGTCCATGTGCTCCCAGTTCGGTCCCGCGTAGTGCCGGCCGATGGTCTTGCCGTCGAGGAGCAGCGTCGCGATCGGCTCGCGGAACGCCCACGCGAGCTTGCCGTCCGCGCCCGCCTTGCACTCGTAAACCTGCGCGCCTTCAGCATGCCAGGTCGCGACCACGGTTTCGCCTGGCGCAGCGATGGAGGCAGGCATCTGGGCTTGGGCGGTGGCAATCCCGATGGTGAGCAAGGGCAGGGCGAGCAAAATCTGGCGCATGGTCAATTCCTTCTGGCGCAAACAAATAGAAAACGGTGAGTCTTTTGGTCGCGCTTCGGAAAGAAAAGGTTCAAATGGAAACGGTTTGAAAGCTGTGCAGCGCGCCTACGCCATCGCCTTGGTCAGGTTCGCCGAAATCTTGTCGAGGAACGCGGTGGTCGAGAGCCACTTCTGCTCGGGGCCGACCAGGAGCGCGAGGTCCTTGGTCATGAAGCCAGACTCGACGGTGTCGACGCAGACCTTCTCGAGCGTGGTCGAGAACGCGGCGAGGTCGGCGTTGTTGTCGAGCTTGGCGCGGTGCGCGAGCCCGCGCGTCCAGGCGAAGATCGACGCCATCGAGTTGGTCGAGGTCTCCTTGCCCTTCTGGTGCTCGCGATAGTGGCGGGTCACGGTGCCGTGCGCGGCTTCCGCTTCCACCACCTTGCCGTCCGGCGTCATCAGCACCGAGGTCATCAGGCCGAGCGAGCCGAAGCCCTGCGCGACGGTGTCCGACTGCACGTCGCCGTCGTAGTTCTTGCAGGCCCACACATAGCCGCCGGACCACTTCAGCGCCGCCGCCACCATGTCGTCGATCAGGCGGTGCTCGTAGGTGAGTTTCTTCTCGGCGAACTTGTCCTTGAACTCCTTGTCGAACACCTCCTGGAACAGCTCCATGAAGCGGCCGTCGTACTGCTTCAGGATGGTGTTCTTGGTGGAGAGGTAGACCGGATAGCCGCGGTTCAGGCCGTAGTTCATCGAGGCGCGGGCGAAGTCGCGGATCGATGAGTCGAGGTTGTACATTGCCATCGTGACGCCGCTCTCCGGCGCCTTAAATACTTCGCGCTCGATCACCTTGCCGTCGTCGCCGACGAACTTGATCGAGATCGTGCCGGCGGTCGGGAACTTGAAGTCGGTCGCTCGGTACTGGTCGCCGTAGGCATGGCGGCCGATGACGATCGGCTGCGTCCAGCCGGGCACCAGCCGCGGCACATTCTTGCAGATGATCGGCTCGCGGAAGATCGTGCCGCCGAGGATGTTGCGGATGGTGCCGTTCGGCGAACGCCACATCTCTTTGAGGCCGAACTCCTTCACGCGCCCTTCGTCCGGCGTGATGGTGGCGCACTTCACAGCGACCCCAACCTCGCGCGTCTTGTTCGCGGCGTCGATCGTGATCTGGTCGTTGGTTTCGTCGCGCTTCTGGACCGAAAGATCGTAGTGGAGCAGGTCGATATCGAGGTAGGGATGGATCAGCTTGTCCTTGATGAACTGCCAGATGATCCGGGTCATCTCGTCGCCGTCCATCTCGACGACGGGATTCTTCACCTTGATCTTCGCCATTTAGGGGGCCACCCATTTGAGAGCGCGCAGCCCCGGCAGCCGCGGCGCGATCTTCTAAAGCGTTGAGTTAGCGTAACACCATCGTCATTGCGAGCGAAGCGAAGCAATCCAGCCTGCTGCGAAGACTGGATTGCTTCATCCTGCTTTCGGCTTTAGCTCGCGGCCCTCGCAATGACGACAACCGCGTTCTGGCGGCTTAGCGCGAGCTGCGATGGCGCATCGGCATCCAGACCTCGTCAACGACGTCGGTGAGCGGCCGGCACCTGTTCACAGAACTGTTATTGCGCCTTATCGCGCTCTTTGCTCCACTCAACTGGAATTTGGTCGCAACCGCGCTAAATTCAGGGCGTTTCGCGCCTGTTGCCGCCCTCTCGGCCGAGCAACTGCACGGTCACCAGGAGGAACTTACATGGCCACCGTCGTACTCAACCGCCGCAACCTCCTCGCCGCTGGTGGCTCCGTCCTGGCAACGGGGGTCTCCGGGCTCCTGTTGCCCGCCCGCGCGCAAGGCCTCGCACCGACCCTTTCGATGTCGGGCGGAGCCAACAACTACCGCAAGGGCGCGGCGGTCGTGGATCGGATCGGCAAGGGTGGCTTCTGGATGAGTGGCACCGTACGCCGCGCAGGCGATGGGGCTCCGCTTGCCGGGCAGCGCATCCAAATATGGGCGCACACGACCGAAGGGCAGGAGCACGAGCCGCAAAGTCACGGCGCCACGCTCACCGACAAGGACGGTAAGTTCCGTCTCGAGATGCCGCAGATTGTTCCCGTTTTCGGCCAACCGCATGGTCACCTCGCCTATGACAGCGGTGAGTTCAAAACCGTGTTTCTGCGCCCCATAATGAAGAGCGCAAAAGAGAAGAGCCTCGAGGCGCACTTCGTCCTTCAGCCCGCCTGACCGAGTTGAACAAAAGGATGAGATTGGTCCGGGTGGCCCTGATCTGGGCCGCTCTTGCAGCCGCTATTTGCGTGCCGATCGCCTTCGCGGCCGCAAGCGATCTGCTCGCATGGCGCGGCGCGGTCTACATACTGGCCGGGTTCGCCGGGATCATCGCGCTGAGTCTCGTGCTTGTTCAGCCTCTGCTGATCGGCGGATACCTCCCGGGGCTGCCGGGTTATCGCGGACGGCGTGCACATTACTGGATCGGAGGCGCGCTGGTCGTCGCGGTGGTGGTCCACGTCGCCGGCCTTTGGATCAGCAGTCCGCCGGACATGATCGACGCCCTTCTCTTCGCATCGCCGACGCCGTTTTCCCCCTTCGGTGTGATCGCCATGTGGGCGATCTTCGCCGTCGCACTCTTGGCCGCACTCCGCCGGCGATTGGGACTGGCACCGCGAACGTGGCGCATCGCTCACATGTTGCTCGCGGTGGTCATCGTCGTCGGCAGCGTGGTCCATGGCCTCCTGATCGAGGGGACGATGGAGACGATGTCGAAGGTCGCCCTTTGTGCGCTGGTCGTCGCGGCGGCCATCAAAGTCATGGTTGACCGACGGGTGTGGAGAAAGGGCGTGACGTCGCGCGGGGAGAGCCCGGCGAGTCCGCTTTAGCGGTGTCGCTGCCGCAATCGAGAAGTCGCTCGATGAGTTCGTCATCGAGCGAGTCATTGTCTCGGAAACGCCGGCTTACCGCCGGACTCCGCGTCAGAGTGCGGCGAGCGCGGCGTTCAGCGTGGCGCTCGGCCGCATCGCGGCCGATGCCTTGGCGGAATCGGGCAGGTAGTAACCGCCGATGTCGACCGCCTTGCCCTGCGCGCCGATCAGCTCGCCGTTGATCTTGGCCTCGTTCTTGGCGAGCATCTCGGCCAGCGGCTTGAAGCGGGCTTGCAACGCCGCGTCCTTGGTCTGCGCGGCCAGCGCCTGCGCCCAGTAGAGGGCGAGGTAGAAGTGGCTGCCACGATTGTCGATTTCGCCGACCTTGCGCGCAGGATTGCGGTTGAACTCCAGGAACTTGCCGATCGCTGTGTCGAGCGTCTCGGCGAGAACCTGCGCCTTGGGGTTCTTGTAGGTGTCCGCCAGATGTTCGAGCGATGCGCCAAGCGCGAGGAACTCGCCAAGCGAATCCCAGCGTAGATAGCCCTCTTGCTGGAACTGCTCCACGTGCTTGGGCGCCGAGCCGCCGGCACCGGTCTCGAAAAGACCGCCGCCCGCCAACAGCGGAACGATCGAGAGCATCTTGGACGAGGTACCGAGCTCCATGATCGGAAACAGGTCGGTCAAATAGTCGCGCAGCACGTTGCCGGTGACGGAGATCGTGTCCTGCCCCCTGCGGATGCGCTCAAGCGAAAACTTCATCGCTTCGACCGGCGCCAGAATGCGGATGTCGAGCCCCGCGGTGTCGTGATCCTTCAGGTACTTCTCGACCTTGGCGATGACCTGGGCGTCATGCGCGCGCTTGGCGTCGAGCCAGAACACCGCCGGAGTGTCGGTGAGGCGCGCGCGGCGCACCCCGAGCTTGACCCAGTCCTGGATCGGCGCGTCCCTGAGCTCGCACATACGGAAGATGTCGCCGGTCTCGACCGGACGCTCCAGCAGCACCTTGCCGTCGTCGGCGACGACGCGAACCGTTCCGTCCGCGGGCACTTCGAAGGTCTTGTCGTGCGAGCCGTATTCCTCGGCCTTCTGCGCCATCAACCCCACGTTCGGGACCGAGCCCATCGTCTTGGGATCGAACGCGCCGTGGGCCTTACAGTCATCGAGGACCGCCTGATACAGCGTCGCGTAGCTGCGGTCCGGGATCGCCGCCATCACGTCATGCAGCTTGCCGTCGGCGCCCCACATACGGCCGGAATCGCGGATCATCGCCGGCATTGACGCGTCGACGATCACGTCGCTGGGCACATGCAGGTTGGTGATGCCTTTGTCGGAGTTGACCATGGCGAGACCCGGCCGTTTCGCGTATTCGGCCGCGATGTCGTCCTTGATCGCCTTTTTTTCGGCGTCGGGGAGCGTCTCGATCTTGGTCAGCAGGTCGCCGAAGCCGTTGTTCACATTGACGCCGAGCTTCTTCAGCGTCGCGCCGTGCTTTGCGATCACGTCGGAGAAGAAGGCGGAAACGGCGTGGCCGAAAATGATGGGATCGGCGATCTTCATCATCGTCGCCTTGACGTGCAGCGAGAACAGCACGCCTTCCTTCTTGGCCTCTGCGATCTGCTGGTCAAAGAAGGTGCGCAGCGCCTTGGCGCTCAGCACCGCCGCGTCGATGATCTCGCCGGCCTGGATCGGCGTCTTCGCCTTTAGCACCGTAACCTTGCCATCGGCACCGACAAGCTCGATGCGGGCGTTGGTCGCTGCTGCGACGGTGGTCGAGACTTCCGAGCCGTAGTAATCGCCGCCCGGCATGTACGCCACATGCGATTTGGAGTCAGAACTCCACGCGCCCATCTTGTGCGGATTGTTGCGGGCGTATTGTTTGACGGCGCCGGCGGCGCGGCGGTCGGAATTGCCTTCGCGCAAGACCGGGTTGACGACGCTGCCGAACACCTTGCCATAGCGCGCCTTGATGTCCTTCTCGGCATCCGTCGTCGGGTTGTCCGGATAATCCGGGATGTCGTAGCCCTTGCCTTGCAGCTCCTTGATCGCGGCCCTGAGCTGCGGGATCGAGGCGGAGATGTTGGGCAGCTTCATGATGTTGGCTTCGGGCCGCGTCGCGAGCTCGCCGAGTTCGGTGAGTTCGTCGCCGATCCGTTGCGCCGGGGTGAGCTTCTCGGGGAAATTGGCGATGATGCGGCCGGCGAGCGAGATGTCCTTTAGCTTCACGGATACACCCGCCGCGCCGACGAAGGCTTCGACGATCGGCAGCAGGGAGAAGGTCGCGAGCGCCGGGGCTTCATCGACCTTTGTCCACATGATTTCGAGATCTGGCATGCTTGCACCTTTGGTCGCCATGCTTGTTCGGGCCGACCGGAAACTGAACATTGATGGGAGGGCCGGCGTGCGCCCGTGGACAGGCGCCGGCCTTTAAGCGCGCGTGCCTATAGCACCGCAGGGTAGGGTGCGGAAGCCGCGTTTTTGCCCATTCGGCAGCCTTTGACGTATGCCGCGGTGCCGCTATACGGCTGGCCCCACTTCGTCGTCGTTGCCGGGCTTGACCCGGCAATCCATCTGGCTGAGCTAACAGTTCCTTCTAGATGGATGCGCGGGTCGAGCTCGCGCATGACGAGATCATGCCCGGCGCCGGGACCGACAAGACCAAGGATTGGGTGGAGCGGCCGGGGCCGTGCGTGATCCTGGTCGAGCCGCAGCTCGCCGACAACATCGGCGCGGCGGCGCGCGCGATGGCGAATTTCGGGCTGACACGCCTGCGTCTTGTCAAGCCGCGCGAAGGCTGGCCGGCCGAGCGCGCCTATGTGGTTGCCTCGGGCGCGCATCGCATTCTCGATGAGGCGCAGGTTTACGAGTCGGTCGAGAGTGCGATTGGCGACCTGCACTACGTGTTCGCCACCACGGCGCGGGCGCACGATCAGGCAAAGCCCGTGTGCGACGCCGGCGAGGCCGCGCGCATCGCCTCGGAGAAGGTGACGGCCGGCGAGAGCGTTGGGCTGATGTTCGGGCGCGAGCGCAACGGGCTCGAGAACGACGAGGTCGCGCTCGCCGACCAGATCATCACGTTGCCGGTGAACCCGGCCTTCGCCTCGCTCAATCTCGCGCAGGCGGTGGTGATCGTCGCCTATGAGTGGTTCAAGCTCACATCAGGCGCGAAGCTGCCGTTCGGCATGCCGCAAAAATCGCAGGCCGCGCCGCGCCAGCAGCTGCTCGCCTTCTTTGCCAATCTCGAGCGTGAGCTCGAGATTGTCGAGTTCTTCCGCCCGCCCGACAAGCGCGAGACGATGCAGATCAACCTGCGCAACATCTTCTCGCGCATGCAGCCGACGCAGCAGGACATCCAGACGCTCTCCGGCGTCATCATGGCGATCGCGGAAGGCCGCAAGGGGCCCGCGCGCGGCGGCATCCTGGACAACGAGGAGGCCGGCGCGTTACGTGCGCTGCTGGCGACGCATCCCGATCAGACGCGCGGCTCGGATGCGCCGGTGCGCGGCCTCGCCAAATTCCTGCGCCGCAATCCGACCGATGCGGAGCGCGCGCTGTGGGATGCGCTGACCAAGGACCGCCGCTTTGCCGGACTGTTCAAGCGCGCGACCCCGGTCGGGCCGCACATCAACGATTTCGTGTCGTTCCAGCAGCGGCTGGTGGTCGACATCGTGCCAAGGGAGGAGGCCGAGGCAGCCACGAAACTGCGCAGCGAGAAGCAGGAATGGCTGCAGGATCGCGGCTACCGTGTTGTCGCGATCAAGCAGGCCGATCTCGATCGCGATCTGCCTGCGGTGCTCGATTCGCTGAGTGCTGCGTTGTCAGGCCCGCTCTAGGCGTCAGCTCGCCTTGATGTCGGCGATCGCCTTTTCCAGGAACTCGGTCATGGCGCGGCGAATCTCGGTCTCGGTCGCGACGACGCCCTTGGCCTTGAGATCGTTCTGCACTTTCTTTTCGATGTCCTGGCCATCCAGCTCGGCCATGACAACGTCCTTGGCGTAGGCGCTGGCCGCGTCGCCGGTAAGCCCGAGCTTCTCGGCTACCCACATGCCGAGCATGCGGTTGCGCCGCGCGTGCGCCTTGAAGCGCAGCTCCTCGTCATGCGCGAATTTCTTCTCGAAGCCTTCCTCGCGCTTGTCGAACGTTGTTGTCATGATGGCCTCGCGCCCAATGTGGGGTGTGGAAAATCTTGCCTTGCATATTGGCACAAAATCCACAAATCAACATGGCGGAAACGCGGCACTTTGGCCGCTATGTGAGCGCGGGGTGCGACGATTGTGCTCAGGTTTGCGATCCGCTAGGTTGCCCCTACGGTCGGGCAGGTCCTTGTTCGCTGAGTCGCACCGCCCGGTCGCGCCGCCGCGGACTGTTTCACGGAGTCACGGCACCCAATGGATTTTCTCAAAACACGGTACATCCCCATGAGCCGCCGTCGCCGCATCTATGAGGGCAAGGCGAAGGTTCTCTACGAAGGACCCGAGCCCGGCACACTGATCCAGCACTTCAAGGACGACGCGACCGCCTTCAATGCAAAGAAGCATGAGGTGATCGAAGGCAAGGGCGTGCTCAATAATCGCATCTCGGAGTACGTATTCCAGCACCTCAACGAGATCGGCGTACCGACGCACTTCATCCGTCGGCTCAACATGCGCGAGCAGCTGATCCGCGAGGTGGAGATCATTCCGCTGGAGGTGGTGGTGCGCAACGTCGCGGCCGGGTCCCTGTCGCAGCGCCTCGGCATCGAGGAAGGCACGCAGCTGCCGCGCTCGATCATCGAGTTCTATTACAAGAACGATCAGCTCGGCGATCCGATGGTATCGGAGGAGCACGTCACCGCCTTCGGCTGGGCGACGCCGCAGGAAATCGACGACATCATGGCGTTGGCGATTCGGGTGAACGACTTCCTCTCAGGGTTGTTCCTCGGGGTCGGCATCCGCCTGGTCGACTTCAAGATGGAGACCGGGCGCCTCTGGGAAAACGACATGATGCGGATCGTGGTGGCGGACGAGATTTCCCCCGATTCGTGCCGGTTGTGGGACATCAAGACCAACGACAAGCTCGACAAGGACCGCTTCCGCCGTGACCTCGGCGGGTTGCTGGAGGCCTATACGGACGTTGCCAAGCGCCTTGGGATCATGGCGGAAGGCGAGCGCCCGCAGGGCACCGGGCCTGTCCTGGTGAAAGGCTGAGATACGGCGTTGAGACGCCGCATGGACCATGTTACGCGGGGGCCGATCGGCCCCCGCCGCATTTGATGGATCAAGCCAACGCGATGAAAGCCCGCGTCACCGTCACCCTGAAGAACGGCGTGCTCGACCCGCAGGGCAAGGCGATCGAGGGCGCGCTGAAATCGCTCGGCGTCGCGGGGGTCGCGAGCGTACGGCAAGGCAAGGTGTTCGACATCGAGCTTGAGGGAAGCGATGCCGGGCAGGCCGAGACGACGCTGCGCGAGGCCGCCGAGAAACTGCTGGCCAACACGGTGATCGAGAATTTCCGGGTCGAGGTGACCGGATGAAGTCGGCTGTCGTGGTCTTCCCCGGATCCAATCGCGAGCGCGACATGGCGCACGCGCTCAAGCTCGTGTCCGGCCGCGAGCCCGCGATGGTGTGGCACGGTGAGAGCGAGCTTCCCGCCGGCACCGATCTCGTTGTGTTGCCCGGCGGCTTCTCCTACGGCGATTACCTGCGCTGCGGCGCGATTGCGGCGCATGCGCCGGTCATGACCGCCGTGCGCAATCACGCGCGCAAGGGCGGCCTGGTGATGGGCGTGTGCAACGGTTTCCAGATTCTATGCGAGGCGGAATTGCTGCCCGGCATCCTGCAGCGCAACGCCAGCGTCAAGTTCATCTGCCGCGATGTGCACCTGAAGATCGAGCGCTCCGACACGCCGTTCACGCGCGGCTACAACGCCGGGCAGGTGATCCGCGTGCCGGTCGCGCACGGCGAGGGCAACTATTTCGCCAGCGAGGGGACCATCGGGCGGCTCGAAGCAGAGGGGCGCGTGTTGTTCCGCTACACCGACGCCGAAGGCAAACGAGACCCGAAGTGGAACGTGAATGGCGCGGTCAATTCGATCGCCGGGGTGCTCAACGAGAAGCTCAATGTGCTCGGCCTGATGCCGCATCCGGAGAACCACGTCGAGTCTGCGGTCGGCTGCACCGACGGGCGCGGCCTGTTCGCCGGGCTGGTCGCGCATTTCGCGCAAGCGGCATAAAGCGTTCGCAAGTCAGGAAAATAAGCTCCAATGAGGAATTTTCATTGGCCAAAGCCCACTGAAAATGCTGACGCTCAAGCTCCAGACGCTCATGATCTGATGAATCACGTGCTGAAGGGCCTACTTCAACACACTGGCCGGTTATTTTCAGAGCGTGATGTTGACGTTACGTTCGGGTCAGAGTTCAAAGAACACGAAAATGAGACTTTTTTCGTATGCCAGGTTGAAGACTTCCTTGCATGCTTTGCGTACAGCAAGTCACCCGAGCCGATTAACTCGTATTGGATTCATCAATTAGAGCGCCTCCAGTTACACAAGCAATTTGATTTTTTGGCTTGCTTGTCGACGAGCGGCTTTAGCCAGCACGCACGCAACGAAGCTCAGCGATTGCGAATACTATGTTACGAGATTACACCGCAAATCTTGAATGAGTTTTCCGAATTTGCTTTCCCTCTATTGTCGCAGCCGTCGGCTTCCAAGCTCACTGCGGATGTCATTTCAAAAATAGAACGAGCGAAAGAGCAGAGCGGAATTTCAACGATAGAAAAAGAAAAAGTTATTTTAAGAGTATTCTATTGGCCTGACCTTGAGAGGATATTGAAGGAACAAGCAGTTAATCCAGAAGTCGTAGCCGCCCATGGCCTTAAGAGCGACGAGTATGACAAGATTTTTCAATTACTTGATCGTAAGCCCGGAATGACCGAACTTGGCATATTTTCTGCAATGTGGAACGAGCACTGCTCATACAAGTCGTCAAAAATTCATTTACGAGCTTTGCCGACTTCAGGCCCGCATGTGATCCAAGGACCCGGCGAAAACGCCGGCGTTATCTCCATCGGTGACGGGCTTGCCGTTGTGTTCAAGATGGAGAGCCACAACCACCCGAGCTACATCGAGCCCTACCAAGGCGCGGCGACCGGCGTCGGCGGGATCCTGCGCGACGTGTTCACGATGGGCGCACGGCCGATCGCGTGTCTCAACGCCCTGTCGTTTGGCGATCCGAAGCACCCGAAGACACGGCATCTCGTCTCGGGCGTGGTTGCCGGCGTCGGCGGCTACGGCAATTCGTTCGGCGTGCCGACGGTCGGCGGCTCGGTGCGCTTTCACGAGCGGTACAACGGCAACAACCTCGTCAACGCGATGGCGGTGGGGCTCGCCGAAACCGACAAGATTTTTTACGCGGCAGCCTCCGGCGTCGGCATGCCGATCGTTTATCTCGGCTCGAAGACTGGCCGCGACGGCATCCACGGCGCCAGTATGGCGTCGGCCGAGTTTGGTGATGATTCCGAATCCAAGCGCCCGACCGTGCAGGTCGGCGATCCATTTGCAGAAAAGCTGCTCCTCGAAGCCTGCCTCGAGATCATGGAAAAGGATTGCGTGATTGCGATCCAGGACATGGGTGCGGCCGGGCTCACCTGCTCGGCGGTCGAGATGGGCGCAAAAGGCGATCTAGGTGTGATGCTTAATCTCGACAAAGTGCCGACGCGCGAGGTTGGCATGAGTGCGTACGAGATGATGCTTTCGGAGAGCCAGGAGCGCATGCTCATGGTGTTGAAACCCGAAAAGGAGAAGGAGGCAGAGGATATTTTCCGCAAATGGGGGCTTGATTTCGCTGTCATTGGCGCGACCACCGCTGACAAGCGCTTTGTTGTAAGGCATCATGAAGAGATTGTCGCTAACCTTCCGATCAAGGAATTGGGTGATCGAGCGCCGGAGTATAATCGCAGAACGGTTCCTTGGCCTAAACTCTCGGTCATCGAGTCTGCAGCTATTGAGCCGCCGATGGCGCACGGCGAGGCGCTGCAGAAGCTGCTGGCCTCGCCGGACCTCTGCTCAAAGCGTTGGGTCTGGGAGCAATACGATCATCTGATCCTGGGAAACACGGTGCAGCGGCCGGGCGGCGATTCCGCCGTGGTGCGCGTGAAGGAAGGCCCGAAGGGCCTCGCGCTCACGACCGACGTCACGCCGCGCTATTGCGAGGCCGACCCGTTTGAAGGCGGCAAGCAGGCGGTCGCGGAGGCGTGGCGCAACCTGTCGGCGGTTGGCGCCAAACCGATGGCACTCACCGACAACCTGAACTTCGGCAATCCGGAACGGCCGGAGATCATGGGGCAGTTTGTCGGTTGCGTTCAGGGGATCGCGGCGGCCTGCAAGGCGCTCGAATTCCCGGTCGTCTCCGGCAACGTGTCGCTCTACAACGAGACCAACGGCCGCGCGATCCTGCCGACGCCGACCATCGGCGGCGTTGGCCTGATCGATGATTTCGCAAAGTCCGCCAGCATCGCCTTCAAGGCAGCGGACGAACTCATCGTGCTGCTCGGTGAAACCAAAGGCTGGATCGGACAGTCGCTCTATCTGCGCGAAATCTGCGGGCGCGAGGAGGGGGCGCCGCCGCCGGTCGATCTGATGGCTGAGCGGCGCGCGGGCGATTTCGTGCGCGGCATGATCGACGAGACATTCGTGACCGCGGTCCACGATCTTTCCGATGGCGGCCTGCTGGTCGCCGTCGCCGAGATGGCGCTTGCCTCCGGCATCGGCGCAAAAATCTACGGTCCGCCGACGTTCCTCACCGAGCATGGCTTCTGGTTCGGGGAGGACCAGGCCCGCTATGTGGTGACGATCAGGCCCGATCGCTTCGACGATCTGGCTGCGCGCGCCCGGGCGGCCGGCGTACCCGTCCGGCGGATCGGCATGACGCACGGCAACGCCATTCTGCTTCCCGGAGAGCGGCCGATTCTGCTAGACGCCTTGCGCGAGCGGCACGAAGGCTGGCTGCCCGGCTACATGGCGGCGGCCGCAAACTAGGAGCGCGCGCCATGGCGATGGATGCGAGCGAAATCGAGCGGTTGATCCGCGCCGGGATTCCGGATGCGCAGGTCACGATCCGCGATCTCGCCGGCGATGGCGACCATTATGCGGCGACGGTGATTGCGGCCTCGTTCAAGGGGAAGTCGCGAGTGCAGCAGCATCAGCTCGTCTACCAGGCCCTCAAGGGCGAAATGGGCGGAAAACTGCACGCTCTGGCGCTGCAGACCGGGACGCCAGAGGGCTGAAATCGCTCAGAGTTTACCCAAACGGCAGGGGTCTGGGCTGCACAACCGGCTTAGGCTACATATGTGAGCAAAGGCGCTGACTCGGGGCGCGAGGCAAACGAGGACATCATGGCTATCGAGCAGTTCATCGACAATGAAGTGAAGAGCAACGACGTGGTGCTGTTCATGAAGGGCACGCCGCAGTTCCCGATGTGCGGCTTCTCGGGCCAGGTCGTGCAGATCCTCGACTATATCGGCGTGCCGTACAAAGGACTCAACGTTCTGGAGAACGAGGAGCTGCGCAACGGCATCAAGGGCTATTCGAACTGGCCGACCATTCCCCAGCTTTACGTGAAGGGCGAGTTCGTCGGCGGCTGCGACATCGTGCGCGAGATGTTCCAGGCGGGCGAGCTGCAGGGCCTCATGAAGGAAAAGGGCCTGCCGGTGAAGGAGAGCGCGTCGGCCTGACCACCGCACTTCGCAAGTGAAGTTTCTGCTGTTCGGGGCGACCGCGATCAACGTGGTCGCCTCGATCTATTTGATGCTGATCGCACCGATCATGATCCACGGCTGGAACAATACCGTGTTCCACGCCGATGCGGCGCTCGCGGTGACAGTTCTCCTTCTCATTGGCATTGGCGGATCGATCCCGGGATTCGTCTGGCGCAACACGCGGCCGCGGCCCGCGCTGCTGGTGACCGCGATCCCGGCGGGGATCGTGGTCGCCGGATGTGTCTCTCGACAATGATGGATTGACGCGTGGGCCGTTAAACGAAAAGGCCACCCGAGGGTGGCCTTTTGCATCGCGCGAAGCAGAACCAATCAGCGCGAATAGAACTCCACGACGAGGTGTGGCTCCATCTGGACCGGGTAGGGGACTTCGCTCGGCGCCGGAACGCGCGCGAGCTTCGCGGTCATCTTGGTGTGGTCGACCTCGAGGTAGTCGGGCACGTCGCGCTCGGCGAGCGCCTTCGCCTCGAGCACCAGCGTCATCTCCTTCGAGGAGTCCTTGACCTCGACCACGTCGTTCACCTTGCAGCGGTAGCTCGCGATGTTGACGCGCTTGCCGTTCACCTTGACGTGGCCGTGATTGACGAACTGGCGCGCCGCGAAAATGGTCGGCACGAACTTCGCGCGATAGACGATCGCATCGAGCCGGCGCTCGAGGAGGCCGATCATGTTGGCGCCGGAGTCACCCTTCAGGCGGATCGCCTCGTCATAGATGCCGCGGAACTGCTTCTCGACGATATTGGCGTAGTAGCGTTTGAGCTTCTGCTTGGCGCGCAGCTGCACGCCGTAGTCGGAGAGCTTGCCCTTGCGGCGCTGGCCGTGCTGGCCGGGGCCGTATTCACGCCGGTTCACCGGGCTTTTCGGACGGCCCCAAATATTCTCGCCCATGCGGCGGTCGATCTTGTACTTGGCTTCAATGCGCTTTGACATCGCGTCCTCTGGTTCGATTGGCTAATGAGGAAACGCGCCCTCCTCTGCCCGGGGAAGCCCCGGACCGACAGGTCGAGTGCCGAAGCGTCGGCATGACCACGGGTGCGAAACGCAGCGCGGGCTAGTCCTCGCGCGGCGCGCGGTTTCTAGGGGTAAACGGGCAGGGTGTCAAATCGAGGCCGCGGGCGTGGCTTCGGGCGGGTCAAGACCGAAATTTGTAAGCGTTGCAACAAGATCGACCGGGGGCTTGCGGCCCGATGTGAAGATGGCGCGCGCCCTCGCCGGAGCGGGCGCCTCGGTCTTCGGGCCGACTAGATCAATCACGCGGCGGGCGATCGCCGGAGCCGGATCGATCCAGCGCACCGGCCAGGGTGCCAGCGTTTCGAATCGGTCAAGCAGCAGCGGGTAATGCGTACACGCGAGCACGATGGTGTCGGTGCGCTCCGCGCCGTCCTGCACAAAACAGGGGGCGATTTCGGCCCGAATGTCGTCGTCACTGACAAGGCCCCCGGACAGCGCCGCCTCCGCGAGCCCCGCAAGCCGCGCGGAGCCGACCAGTGTGAGATCACAGCCCTGGCCGAAGTTGCGGATCAGGGCGTGCGTATATTCGCGGGCGACCGTGGCTTCGGTTCCCAGCACCGACACGCGCTTTGACTGCGAGGCCGCGCAGGCGGGCTTGATCGCCGGTACGGTTCCGACGAACGGCACGTTGAAGCGTTCGCGCAGGGCAGGGAGCGCCTGCACGGACGCCGTATTGCAGGCAATCACGACCAGATCAGGCGAATGCGTCGCGATCAATTCGCCCATCAGCGCGATGACGCGCGTGACCAATTGCTCTTCCGGCACCTTGCCATAGGGAAACAACGCGTCGTCCGCCACGTAGGTGAGCCGCGCGTCGGGGCGCGCGCGCGCAATCTCGCGGAACACGGTGAGGCCACCGACGCCGGAATCGAATACCAGGATGGCAGGAGAGCGCATGAGGCGAGGCGTGATCGATGGACCAACCAGAATGGAACGTAGCGAGACTCGATAGCCCGCCGCTGGGACAAGACGCGGTGCGGCCACCAGCGGCAGCCGCGCATCGCGTTGTGTTCCCCGGTTCGGCGAGGCCGCGTTGTTCGACGCCATGGTGAAGTTCCCGTCCGGCCGGATTGTGGCGACGAAGGGTTAAGCAAACATCTTCGAGCCGGATGGAGCGCTGCGAGCCAGCCGCCCGTCGCAGGCCCTCGCATTGCATTGTGTCATGTGGAACATCGCGCACCGCATGGCTTTTCCCATCTACGGATCATTCCAACGGAGAAGGGAACCATGATCCTCAAGACCATTCTTTTCGGTGCGGCCTCCGCGCTCGTGCTGTCCGCTGCCACGGCGAATGCGGTGGCGGCGGCGGCGGCGGAGACCTCACTCAACGTCCGGTCCGGACCCGGCACCCAGTACAGGATCATTGGACTATTCCGGCTGGCACGACCGTCGATGCTGGCGAATGTGCGGGAAGCTGGTGCCGCGTCAACTTTTCGGGCGGAACCGGCTTCGCGAACCGCAGCTACCTGGCGATGGGCGGCGGCGGTGCGGCGGTCGCGGTGGCTCCGGGCTACGTCTACGAGGACGCCCCGTACTACGACGATTACTATGACTATGGTTACGCTTACGGGCCGAGCGTCGGGTTCTACGTGAGCCCCGGCCGTCGCTTTCATCATGGCTGGCGCGGCGGCCGTCACTGGCAGAGCGACGGGAACTGGGCCGGGCGGCCGGGTGGCGGAAACTCGGCTGGGCGCCCAAGCGGTGGAAATTGGGCTGGACGCCCGGGCGGCGGCAACTGGGCGGGGCGTCCGGGCGGCGGGAACGTCCAAGGCGGAGTAATCGGCGGCCGCCCATCGGTGAATGCGCCCATCGGCATGCCGTCGGGTGGTGGGTTCCGCGG
>JBAVXH010000389.1:0-6607 GCA_049698215.1 Xanthobacteraceae bacterium
GTCCGTGCTGCCGCTGGCGCAGACGCGCACCGACCCGCCCGAGCCGCCACCGGTGCCGCGACTGCGGCTCGCGTGGCTCTTTCGCATTTCGCCGGTCGGCATGGTCGGCGCGCTCGTCTCCGGCATCGCCAACGGAACGTTCTGGTCGCTCGCGCCGGTTTTCGCGGAGCGCAGCGGCATGGGCGCAGGAGGCGTCGCAAGCTTCATGACCGCCGCGATCTTCGGCGGCGCGCTGGTGCAGTGGCCGGTGGGACGCCTCGCTGATCACCGCGACCGCCGCCACATCATGCTCGGTGCCATCGCGGTCGCGATCGCGGCTCAGGTCGCGCTGGTGTGGTTCGCAAAGAGCGACGCATGGGTGCTAATTGCGCTCGCAGCTGCCGTCGGCGCCTCTGCGCTGGTCCTCTACCCTCTCTCCTCCGCGCACACCCAGGATCTCGGCGGGCGCGAGAACGCGGTCGAGGTCTCGAGCGCCCTCCTGCTCGCCTACACGATCGGAGCAATCGTCGGGCCAACCGTTGCCGCATGGCTGATGGGCTGGATCGGACCGGAAGCGCTGTTCATCCACAACGCCGTGATCCACGTCGTGTTCGTCGTCTTCATCGTGTGGCGGCTGTGGCAGCGGCCGCCCCGGCACGAGCCGCGCGTATGACGCAAGTTCTTGCGCAGGACACCAGCATCGCGGCGCGCGACGGCTATCAGCTTGCCGCCACCGTTTTTTCACCCGTAGCGGCGCCTGTGCGCGCGGTGCTGATCAACTCAGCAACGGCTGTGCCGCGCAAAATCTACCGCGGTTTGGCCACGTACCTGGCGGAACAAGGCTGCACGGTTCTCACCTATGATTATCGCGGCATCGGCGGCTCCCGCCCGGCCTCATTGCGCGGTTTTCAGGTGCGCATGCGCGACTGGGCCGCATTGGATGTCGCCGGGGCCATCGATCACATGCGCGCGGTCTGGCCGAGGCTGCCACTGGCGGTGGTCGGACATTCGTTCGGCGGACAGGCCGTCGGGCTCGCGCCGAACAACAGCGAAATCTCGCGCGCCCTGTTTGTCGCCGCGCAGGCCGGATACTGGCGGCTGTTTCATTCGCCGGAGAAATACCGCGTCTATGCGATGCTGCGCTTTATCGGCAGTCCGATCGCGCGCACGCTCGGCTATGTGCCGGGCAAACTCGGCATTGGAGAGGACCTGCCGCGCGATGTTTTTCTCGAATGGACAGATTGGGTGACGCGGCCGCGCTATTTCTTCGACGACCCCACGCTCACCGCGCTCGAAAACTTCCCGCGCTACCGCGGCGCTCTGCGCGCGATTTGCCTCACCGACGATCCGTGGGCGACGCCCGCGGCAGTCGACCTGTTGTGCTCTGGCTTCACCGGTACAAAACCCGAGCGCTCCGATATCCGCCCCGCGGATACCGGGTTCGCGAAGGTCGGCCATTTCGGCTTCTTCCGCCCTGAGCATCGCGACACGCTGTGGCGCGATGCGGCGCAGTGGCTCGCGCGCTAAAGCGCGCCCAACATCACAGCTTGCAGGTCCACTTCTGGCAACCGCACTTGGTCTGCTTCGTGCAGTCGGCGCGCAGGACCAGATTGCATTGCGGCTTTTCAACCGCCTTACACTTGCCCGCTTTGGCGGCGGACGCTTCGGTGACCGCGAATACGCTCATGAAAACGGCCGCGCCGAGCGACGCGATCAGCAGCTTGCGAACGATCATGGATTCCCCCCATTCGCTTGGGCCCGCGGATGCGAGCCACAGGTAATTCTTTACCGGATGCGGCGGGTCGTCAACGCGCTATTCCGCCGCCTGGCGCACGTGACGCTCGGTCACGGTGCGCATCGTGACCAGCTCTTCGGCGAGCGTCGGGTGCACCGCCATGGTGGCGTCGAAGTCGGCCTTGGTCGCCCCCATCTTGATCGCGATGCCGAGCACCTGGATCATTTCGGCGGCGTCGGGGCCGATGATGTGGCAGCCGAGAACACGGCCGCTCGCGCCGTCAACGACCAGCTTCATCAGCACCCGCGCCTCGCCGCCGAGGAACGCGGTCTTCATCGTGCGGAACGTGGTCTTGTAGATGTCGACCCTGGGGAAGTCCTCGCGCGCCTGCGTCTCGGTCAGGCCGATCACGCCGATCTCAGGCTCCGAAAACACCGCTGTCGGCACGTTCACGTGATCGGCCTCGGTTGGCCGGTTGCCGAAGACGGTATCGGCAAACGCATGCCCCTCGCGGATCGCGACCGGGGTGAGTGCGATGCGGTCCGTGACGTCACCCACCGCATAGATGTGTGGCACCGAGGTACGTGAGGAGCGATCGACCTCGATCGCACCCTTGTCGTTGATGCGTACGCCTGCGGCTTCGAGCCCAAGCCCTTTCACGTTGGGGCGCCGCCCGGTCGCGAACATCACCTTGTCGACGACGACGTCGTCGTGATCCGACAGCTCGACGCACAGGCCGTGATCGACCTTCTCGACCGCCTCGACGATGCGCTTGCAGATCACCTTGATGCCGCGGCGCTCCATCTCGGCGCGCAGATGGGTGCGGATATCGTCGTCAAAGCCGCGCAGGATATTCTCGCCGCGATAGACGAGCGTCACTTCCGAACCAAGCCCGGCGAAGATGCAGGCGAACTCGACCGCGATATATCCGCCCCCCTGAATCAAGATGCGCTTCGGCAACTCGGTCAGATGGAACGCCTCGTTTGATGAAATGACGTGCTCGATCCCGGCGATGCCCGTGCCCATGCCGGGCCAGGCGCCGGTCGCGATCAGGATGTGTTTTGCGCGGATGCGCCGATCGTCCACGAGCAGCCGCACGGTGTGCGGGTCCTCGAGCACCGCGCGCGACTTGAAGATCGACACGTTGGCGCGCGTCAGGTTCGCCGTGTAGGCAGCCTCGAGCCGCGCGATCTCTTTGTCCTTGTTCGCGATGAGGGTTGGCCAGTCGAAGGAGGCGCCCTCAATGGTCCACCCAAAGCCGGCGGCCTCCTCGAATTCGTGGGAGAAGCGCGAGGCATAGACCAGGAGCTTCTTCGGCACGCAACCACGGATCACACAGGTGCCGCCGACGCGGTACTCTTCGGCCAGCATGACGCGCGCACCGTAACCGGCCGCGATGCGCGCTGCGCGGACGCCGCCCGAACCGCCGCCGATGACGAAAAGATCCGTGTCGAGGTCGGCCATGGCCGCGCGCGGCGCGCTCTCAGAGATTGTGACCCTTCTTCTTCATCTCGGCCCGGAAGCGGCTCATCGCCTCCTCCGCGACGCGCGGCCCCCACTGCTCGACATAAGTGAACGTCCGGTCGAGGACCTGCGGCTCGGTGACCAGCATCTTCTTGCCGAGCGGCGACTTGTAGAACGTCGTCATGTCCTTGATTTCCTGCTCGGTGAAGGCCGCCGCATAGAGCTTCGCGGCCTCGTTCATCAGCTCGTTGCGGCGCGGCGTGAACTCGGCGCGCAACTGGGCTCCGACGTCGTTCAGGTCCTTCGCGAGTTGGGGGTTGGTCTGCAGGAGCGCAGCCTTGGTCTGCTCGATCACGCTGACGATGACCGGATCGAACATCTGAGCCCCGCCTTTCAGCTCGACCAGTTCGCGCGCCGCGGCAATCGCACTGGCAGATGGGGCAGGTTGCGCCAGCACGGCGCTGCCAAACGTGGTGCACGCGAACAGCAGCAGGGCCGCGAGACGAAAATGCTTCATGGTCGATCCTTCCTTCTTGTGTCAGGGCCGCTCGACGATGCGCCGCCCGTCCGGCCCGGCAATCACGGCCGCATGGGCGAGCCCGATGAAGAGCCCGTGTTCGACGACTCCCGGAATGGCCGCCAGCCGCTCCCCCAGCGCGCGCGGATCGGCGATCCGCTGCAACGCCGCATCGAGGATGAAATGACCGCCGTCCGTGACGAAAGCATGGCCGGCCTTGTCCTTGCGCAGCGAGATCGGGCCGGGAGAACCCGCCGCGATCGTCGCAGCCTCCACGGCGCGCTTCGTCGCAGCAAGACCGAAGGACACAACCTCGATCGGCAAGGCAAACTGACCGAGCATGGCGACCCATTTGGACTCGTCCGCGATCACCACCATGCGCGCCGACGCGGAGGCGACGATCTTCTCGCGCAGCAGCGCGCCGCCGCCGCCCTTGATGAGCGTGAGATCCGGCGCAATCTCGTCGGCGCCGTCGATGGTCAGGTCAAGCTCCGGCGTTTCGTCGAGTGTGGTGAGCGGAATGCCGCATTGCTCGGCCTGCATCCGCGTCGCCTCGGAGGTCGGCACCGCGATGATGTCGAGCCCCGCGCGCACGCGATCGCCGAGCAACTCGACGAAAGGCCGCGCCGTTGAGCCGGTGCCGAGTCCGAGCCGCATGCCGGCCTTCACGAAATCGAGCGCCCCGGCGGCGGCCTCGCGTTTGTAGGTTTCGGCATTCATGAAAAGCGGCAACTCGCGGTTGGACGGGATGCCTTAGCGGGCACCGCCTGCGGCGGCAAGTCCTTGAAAGACCAGCCTCGGACGCCTTCTTGCCTCGCCCCCCGCCGCACGCTAGCGCTGGGCCCATGCCCGCCCCGACCATTGTGTTCGATCTCGACGGAACGCTGATCGACACCGCGCCCGACCTGATCGACACCCTCAACGCGATCCTGACGCGCCACGATGTTGCGCCTGTCGCATTCGATGAAGCGCGCACAATGATCGGTGCGGGCGTGAAGCCGCTGCTGCAGCGCGCGCTCGCCGCGAAGGGGAAGCAATTTCGGCCCGAAGAAATTGACCGGCTGTTTGCCGAATATCTTGAGATCTACGCGGCGCATATCGCGGACCGGTCGCGGCCCTTCCCGGGACTCGAGCAGGCGCTCGACATGCTCGCGGCGCAAGGCTGCCGGCTCGCGGTGTGCACCAACAAGCTCGAGTGGCTGTCGGTGAAGCTGCTCAAGGAGCTCAAGCTCGCGCCACGTTTTGCGGCCATTTGCGGACAGGACACCTTCACGATGCGCAAACCCGATCCCGACATGCTGCGCCTCACCATCGTGCGGGCGGGCGGGGACACCGGGCATGCCGTGATGGTCGGCGACTCGATGACCGACGTGGCAACCGCGCGCGCAGCCGGAATTCCCGTTGTCGCGGTCGACTTCGGCTACACCGAAACGCCGCCCGCGGAACTTGGAGCCGACCGGCTGATCAGCCACTTCGATGCCCTGCCCGCGGCTGTCATGGAACTCGTTTCGGTTCGCCCGTGATCGGGATTTCCTTCGTTTAAGGTTCTGTTAACCAAAGGGTAAGGCTTTACCCGGATAACCGCGGCTGACGCGAAGCGCTGAGCTTCGCAGGCCTGCCGCGGTCGGATCCATGCTCCCGAAAATCCTCGATGTCTTTGCTCGTCGCGAGGCCGCCCACCTGCCCGAAACAGACGCGCCGCCGGCGGCTGCGGACCTACCGGTGGACGACTCGAGCACGCGGCTTGCGGCGATCCGCGAGACCATCGATCTGATCGAGACCGACCTCGCAGCGATGATCCGCGACGTCAAGCGCGCGGCCGACGCAGTGCGCGGCGGCACCCGCGAGACATCCGAGGTTCTCGGCGCGATCCGCGGGCAGAGCGAACAGCTTTCCGCATTGACCGGCCAAGCGACCGATAACGCGTCACAGCTTGCGAACGCCACGGAGGAGTTCGCCCAGTCATCCGGCGAGATCGGTCGCCAGGTGCGTGATGCCGGCACGCTCAGCGAAGACGCCGGGCATGCTGCGGCTGCGGCGGGAAAGAGCCTCGACGGGCTGAAGGCCTCGTCGGCCGAGATCGGCAACGTGGTCAGCCTCATCTCGGCCATCGCCAAACAGACCAACCTGCTCGCACTTAACGCCACGATCGAAGCGGTGCGCGCGGGCGATGCGGGGCGCGGCTTCGCCGTGGTGGCGAACGAGGTGAAGGCGCTCTCCGGCGCGACCCAGAACGCGACCCAGGAGATCGGACGCAAGATCGATCAGCTGCAGCGCGACGCGCAGGAATCGATTGCAGCCGTCAATCGCATCATGACCGCCATCACGGCGATCCGGCCGGTGTTCGCCGCGGTCGCAAGCGCGATCGAGGAACAGATCGCAACGACCGGCGCGCTCTCGCGCAGCGCGGCCGACTCCTCCCGCTTCGTCGAGTCCGTGTCGGAGAGTGCGTCCGAGATCATGCGCGGCTCCGCCCGCGCCGAACACAGCGGCCGCATGATCGATCGGTCAGGGGCCGACGCCGCCACGCTGGCGGCGAAGCTGCAGACCCGGTTCGTCACCTTCCTGCGCCAGACCGAGATCGGCGATCGCCGCCGCCACGACCGCCTGCCCTGCGACCTCCCGGTGGTGCTACGCCAAGGAAAGCACGAAATCCGCGGGCAAGCCGCCGACCTCTCCGAGGGCGGGATGCTGGTGCGCAACGCGGACAGCGAGAAGCTTTCGATCGGTACGTCCGCCGACATCGACCTCACCGGCATCGGGCGCGGACGCGCGCGCATCGTCGGACGCTCATCGCTAGGGTTGCACGTCGAATTCACCGGGCTCGAAGCGGCGGCCGAGGGCGCGCTGCACGAACGTCTCGCCGCGATCCGCGCCGAGAACCGGGAGTTCGTCGACCGCGCGGTCGAAGC
>JBAVXH010000390.1:0-16700 GCA_049698215.1 Xanthobacteraceae bacterium
GCGCGGTCGCGCGCGTGCTGCCCGCGATCGAGGCGATCGTTGCCAGGCTCGCGGCCGAGCCGATGCCGCCGCGCGAGATGGAGCGTTCTGTCCGCACGCTCACGTCGCTGACGCGAACCTTGCGCGAGTTGAACGAGCTGTTGAGCCAGCATCAGCCGCGCGCCGCGTGCCACGACGACATGCCGGAAGACGCCGACGCGATCCGCAACGAGCTGGCGCGGCGGATCGAGGCGTTCGTTGCTTCTCGGACTGGCGAAAGCAGTGACGGCGCGGAGCCGGAGGCGTAGCGGGAAACAACGGCGCGCCCGACAAAAAGGCGGCGAAGTTGCCCTCGCCGCCCCGTGTTCCCGTTTGCGCGGGTGCGATCACGTCCCGCCGGCGTTCCCCACCAGGCTCAGGCTCGCGGTATCGACCTTCACGCCCGGGCCCATCGTGGAGGAGATCGCCACGCGGTTGATGTAGTGGCCCTTGGCGCCGGCGGGCTTTGCCTTGTTCACGGCGTCCGCAAAGGCGCGGATGTTCGCGGCGAGCGCCTCGGCGGTGAACGAGGCCTTGCCGACGCCGGCCTGGATGATGCCGGCCTTCTCGACGCGGAACTCGACCGAGCCGCCCTTGGCGCCCTTCACGGCGGTGGTCACGTCCATCGTGACGGTGCCGACCTTCGGGTTCGGCATCATGCCGCGGGGCCCGAGCACCTTGCCGAGCCGGCCGACCAGCGGCATCAGGTCCGGCGTCGCGATCACGCGGTCGAAGTCGATGCGGCCGCCCTGCACCTCGGTGACGAGCTCTTCGGCCCCGACCACATCGGCGCCCGCGGCCTTCGCCTCGTCGGCCTTGGCGCCGCGCGCGAACACCGCGACACGCTGCGAGCGGCCGGTGCCGTTCGGCAGGGTGACCACGCCGCGCACCATCTGGTCGGCGTGGCGCGGATCGACGCCGAGGTTCATCGCGATCTCGACGGTCTCGTCGAACTTGGTCTTGGCGCGCTCCTTGACGAGCTTCACGGCGTCATCGAGCGAGTAGGCCTTGGCGGGATCGAGGCCCTCGCGGGCCTTCTTGATGCGTTTGTTCTTTGCCATGACTATGCCACCACCTCGATGCCCATCGACCGCGCCGAACCCTCGATCATGCGCATCGCGGCTTCCACCGTGTCGCTGTTGAGGTCGGCCATCTTCTTCTCGGCGATCTCCTTCACCTGCGCCTTGGTGATCGAGCCGGCCTTGTCGCGGCCCGGGGCCTTCGAGGCGGTTTCGATCTTGGCCGCCTTCTTGATGAAGTAGGCCACCGGCGGGGTGCGCATCTCGAAGGTGAACGACTTGTCGCCGTAGATCGTGATGACCACCGGGATCGGCGAACCCTTCTCCATCTGCGAGGTCTTGGCGTTGAAGTCCTTGCAGAACGCCATGATGTTGAGACCGCGCTGACCGAGCGCAGGACCGATCGGCGGGGACGGATTAGCCGCGCCCGCCGGAACCTGAAGCTTCAGGTATCCAGCAACTTTCTTTGCCACGGGGCAAACTCCTGTTTGTTGGCCATGCCTGGCCGGTTAGTGGTGCGGATCTCGGCGGCCAGGAACCGCCTCACCTCCCACGTGTTCACGCGAGCACGAAGGCGCCCGCGCGGCCTTGTCTTGCGGGGTGCGGCCGCGCAGGTCAAGGAATAATCGACGGCGGGCGCTCTCACCCAATCGCAAATAGGACAGACCGCCCGTCCTTCAATGGCTTGCGAGATAAGGTTCAATCCGCGCCAGAACCTGCTCGGGGCGGATGCGGGCCATGCCGCCGGGCTGCTTCCAGCCGCCTTCCGGCTCAATCGCGTGGATGAACTTGGAGTAGCCCAGCACCGGCGTCGATCCGAACAGGCCGAACGCCGGCGTCTCCCCCGCCGCCGCGAGGTTCATCGGGCCGGAATCCGGTCCGACGAACAGGTCCGCATGGCGCAGCAGCGCGGCCGCCTCCACCACGGCCAAGTCGCACCCGTTGACCGCGGGCGCGCCCGCGCTTCCCACGATCAGTTCGGCGGCGTGCGCGGCGTTTGCCGGCCCGCCGATCAGGAACACGGTGCCTCCCGTGCGCCGCCGCAGCGTATCGATGAACGCGCTCCAGTGTGAGGCCGGCCAGTCCTTGGTCGGATGCGACGCGCCGAGCGCGACCACGACCCAAGGCCGGGGCGTGGCGGCAAAGCGCTGGGCCACGCTGGCGAGAGTCGCGGCCGGCAGCGTGAGGTTCGGCTCGGTGGTCGAGAGCGGCACGCGCATCTCCGCCAGCAAGGCGTGCAGCCAGTCGGTCGGCATCTCGTGGAAATGGCGCTGATCGATGCCTGCGTTGGTGATGAACGGGCGCTGTCTCGCAAACCCGACGCCGATGCGCTCCGGAATGCCGGCGAGCATGGCGGCAAGCGCCGGGCGCACGGTGCGGTCCAGAATCCAGATCTTGGCGAAGCGCGCGCGCCGCATCAGCGCGACGAGCCGCAGGAGATTGAGCCCGCGCCGCAGCTGTGAGCCGCCATGCTCGAAATAGATCACCTCGGCGACACAGGGCTCGGCCTGCAGCAGCTCTTTCGCGTGCGAGGTGGGCGGCGCGAGAAACGTGACGGCGCCGCCCGGCTCGCTCGCCGCGATCGCGCGCACATACGGCAAGTGCCAGATCACGTCGCCGATGCCCTGCTTCACCTGAATGACGGCGGTCGAGGTCACGTCGCAGCGTTCCTCCAGACCACGAGGCTTGTGCCGCGGATATGCCGCAGCCCGAGCCGGCACCTCGCCTCGAGTTCCTCGAGTGCGCGCGTCACGCCCTCCCATACGCCGTAGTCATGCCAGAGCACGGTGCCGTTTGGAGCGACCAGCGCCCGTGCGGTCTCGCTATCGGCGACGACATACTCATAGGCGTGCGAGCCGTCGACGAACACGAGCCCGGCGCGGCCATCGTGAGGCGAGAAATCGAAGGTCGATGAATCCCCGTAAACTTGCGTGATGCGCTGCGCCTCGGCCGCCCATTCGGGCCGGGGCTCGGCGAAGTAGCGCCCCGAACCGGGCTTGTCGACGAACGCGCGCTCGCCCGGGGCCAACTCGAATTGCGGCGTGACCTGCGGTGGAAGATCGAGCGTAAAAACAGAAAGATGCGGGGCGGAGTTGATGGCGAGGTTCAGCGTCGTGCGGCCATCGAACGTCCCGATCTCGACGATCTCACTGCCACTCGCGACGGACGCCGCGGCCGTCGCGAGCACCGCAAGTTCGGCGAGATTGACGTCACCCTGGTTGCGATGGGCATGCGCCAACCGGATCGGCTTCTCGGCAAACACGTCGCGCCATCCGCAAACCGCCAGCCGCGTCGGCTGTCCGCGCGTCACGCCGCGCAGGCGGCGCCCGATGCGCCGGTAGGCCAGGCTGGCAATCGTCGCCGGCAGATAGACGGAGCGTGCGTAGAGCCCGTTCAGTCGGCTTTTCAGCGCGGCGCGGAAGCCGTCCACTTTCAGACCTCATCCTGAGGCGCGAGCGCAGCGAGCCTCGAAGGATGGCCAGAAGCTCGGAGCACAAAACCATCCTTCGAGACGCATCGCTTCGCGATGCTCCTCAGGATGAGGACGGAGGTGACTGCGCGCCGGCTCAGAGCTTCTCGACCTGTCCGAATTCGAGTTCGACCGGCGTGGCGCGGCCGAAGATCGAGACCGCGACCTTCACGCGCGAGCGGCCTTCGTCCACCTCTTCCACCGTTCCGTTGAACGAGGCGAACGGACCATCGGACACCCGCACCTGCTCGCCGACCTCGAACGTGATCGAGGGCTTCGGCCGCTCGATGCCTTCCTGCACCTGGTTCAAGATGCGCTGCGCCTCGGACTCCTGGATCGGCATCGGCTTCTTGTCGGCGCCGAGAAAGCCCGTGACCTTCGGGGTGTTCTTGATCAGGTGATAGGCCTCGTCGGTGAGGTCCATTTTCACCAGCACGTAGCCGGGGAAGAACTTGCGCTCGGCGTCGACCTTGCGGCCGCGCCGGACCTCGACGACCTTCTCCTTCGGCACCAGCACCTCTTCGAACAGGTGCGAGAGACCGCGCTGCTTGGCCTGCTCGCGGATCGAATCCGCGACCTTGTTCTCGAAATTCGAATAGGCGTGGACGATGTACCAGCGCTTCGGCTTGGTTTCCGTGACCGTATCCGCCACTTTAAGTCTCCTTGGAAATTAGGTGCCGATGCCGAGCACCAGGGTCACCACCATGCGGATCACCTGGTCGCTGAGAAGAAAGAACACCGCGGCAAGCGCCGCGAAGATGAACACCATCGCGGTGGTGATTCCGGTTTCCTTGCGCGAGGGCCAGGTGACCTTGTTGGTCTCCTGACGCACTTCCTGCATGAACTTGAACGGGTTCAACTTCGCCATGTCGTTTCTTGCTGCCTGCGTCTGCCGGTAGGTTCCAAATAGGTTCGCGCCGCCCAAGCTTGAAGGACGAACAGACCAAATCCTTTTTTGGGGGGTACGTTCGCCGCGGAAGTCCGTCACCGGGCCGCTTGCGATAGCCAGCTACCTAGTCCGGGAGCACCGTCGCGTCAACTAGCGGTTTGGCCCCTGCCCGGCTGGCTGAAGGCACAAAGACTGAAAGAGGCCGCCATTCGGCGACCCCTTTCAGGCCTTAAACGCGAGACGGCCGCTTAGTGTCCGATCGACGCAACCGCCTGGATCGGTCCGCCATCGCTCTGCGCGATGACCGAAATCGAGCCGTTCGCCGAGAAGCCACGGCCGGGGACCGTCCAGCTCATCGCCGACTGGCCGAGCGCATAGCCGGCAAGACCGCTCCCGAACGACACGCTCTTTCCGCTGGCGTCGCGCAGCGAAAGCGCCGAGATACGCAGCCGCCGATCACCGCTGTTACGGGCCGTCAAGGTGACCTTGTCGCCATTCGCCGCAACCGACCACGCCACGGTGGGGTTCTTCTTGTTGGCGGCGCCAAAGAAGACCGGAATGGAATAGCGCACCATCAGGTTGACCGAACCGTTGCGCTGCTGGGAGAGGTCGGGCAACTGGTCGACCAGCAGGCGATAGCTTTCCTCACCCACCACCGGCTGCTTCGATGTGCGCACGATGCGGGCGACGTACTGACCCTTCGGGGTCAGGGTCACGGAAGGCGGGCTCGCCACAACGTCGTTGGTCGGAGTGAGCTGCTCCTTCCCGTTCACGATGGCCCATTTATAGACCCGGATCTGCGCATCGATCGGCGTCGTGCCTTCGTTGCGCAAGGTGACCGTCGATGCCGCGCCAGGCGCGGTGATGTCGACGAGCACGGGCTCGACCTGAAGGGAGCCGGCGCCGGCCGGCGCGGAAGCCGCGCACGCCACAACCGATGCAAACAGAGCGGTAGCAATTGATCGCATGATAAGGATCCTCGCCTTAGGTCTTCAGTAGGTCACGGTGACAGTGATCGTGTCGGCGTAGTTGCCGGGCGCCGGCGTGGTCTGCGCCGGAATGCGGCCGTAGACCGTGTAGTTCTGCGCCGAACCGCTACCGGTGCCTGCGACCGTGTCGGTCGAAACCGTGTTGCCCCACACCGTGGTGCGGCCGCTGTCGCTGTACAGCGTGTAATTGACTGTCGCTCCGCCGCTCGTCAGCTTGCGGACCGCGACCGTCGCGCCCGAGCCGGTGCCGACATCGAGCCCGATGTTGTAGGGCGTCGTGTTGGTGCAGGTGACCTGGAGCGTCGAGGTCTGATCGGTGTTGCTGGCGAGCACGCCCAGTGTTCCGAAGTTCAGCGTCGAGGCACTGTTGATGGTGCAAGTGGCGGTGATCGTGGCCTGGACCGCGAAGGTCGTGGTTGTGCTCGCAGCGTGCGATGGACCCGTCCAGGGAATCAGAAAACAGGCTGCCAGCGCGGCCCCGTACCCGCGCCAAGCCCTTGCATCGGATTGCATGCAGCACCCCCATCAAGAATATCGTGAGGGTAGAACTGTACGGAATCCCTTAATTAACGATTAACCACTCGACGTTCTGCAGTTGATCGTGGGCTTTTTTGGTTCCCTACTGTCATGGTCCGCGATTTCTATTTGTATATAATGCGCATACTACCTGTGTGAATATGGTTTTGCTTGAACACTTTTGGGCATGCCGCTGCGCCAGCGCCCGCCGCAACCTGAAATCGTCTTTTCAGCAACGTCACCCCGCCGCGCAACCGTTACGGCGGCGCTCTCGGGTACGAACAGCGCCCGCTCAGTAGGTCACCGTCACCGTGATCGTGTCGCTGTAGTTGCCCGGCGCGGGCGTGGTCTGCGGCGGTATGCGGCCGTAGACGGTGTAGTTTTGGGCCGAACCATTGCCGGTACCTGCGACCGTATCGGTCGACACCGTGTTGCCCCAAACCGTCGTGCGGCCGCTGTTGCTGTACAGCGTGTAATTCACCGTGTTCGCGCCACTGGTCAGCTTGCGCGTGGCGACGGTCGCGCCACTGCCGGTGCCGGCATTGAGGCCGATGTTGTACGGCGTCGTGTTGGTGCAGGTGACCTGGACAGTCGAGGTTTGGTCCACGTTGGCGGCCAGCACGCCTTGCGTGCCGAAATTCAGCGTCGCGGCGCTGTTGATCGTGCAGGTCGCCGTGATCGTGACCTGAACCGTCATGGTGGTCGTCGCCGTCGCGGCGTCGGCCGCGTGTCCGCAAGCAACCAGGAAAAGCGCCGCCCAGGCGGCTACGCAGCCGCGAAATCTCGCAATCGATTGCACGATGTTTCCCCAGCGGAACCCGACGGGGGCACAACTCTACGGAATGTATTTATGAAAGATTAACCAGACAGGGTTTTCTAATGTGTTCGCTAGTTTTCCGGGGTTCCTTACTGTCTCATGCGCCATCACTATTTGTGGAAAATCATTCGTACTACCTGTGTGATTGCAGGATTGCTGATTATTTCTTCGCATTCCTTTGCGCAAACCTGCACCGTCAGTATGGGCAACATGGTCTTCGGCAGCATCAACACGCTGACGGGCACCGCCGTCGACACGGCCGCGACCATGACCGTCACGTGTTCGGGAGGGCAGAACCAAGGGCAGCGCCTCTGCATCAGCATCGACGCAGGGTCCGCCAGCGATGCCACCAGCCGGAAGATGACCTCGGGCGCAAATACGGCGCGGTACGACCTTTATTCGAATTCCTCCCGCACGACCCTGTGGGGATCCTGGGAGACCGGTTACGACACGGCCGGCGTGCAACTCGACGTGGCCAGAGGCAGCACGACCAATATCACCGTCTATGGCCGTTTCTTCGCGTCGCAGCAGACCGTGCCGGGGGGATCTTACACGGCGACTTTCAGCGCCAATCCCTTCGTCCGCTATGGCAACAAACAGGGCGCTCCGTCGTGCCCTACGGGTGGGCTGACGGCGAGCACGTCGTTCTCGGCGACGGCGACAGTGTTGAGCAGTTGCAATGTCAGCGCAACCAGTGTGAGTTTTGGCTCGCAGGGCGTCTTGAACAGCAACAAGGACGCGCAGGGCTCGCTCTCGATCCAGTGCACCCCCACCCTGCCCTACACGGTGAGCCTGAACGGCGGGAATTCGGGCGCGACCGACCCAACCCAGCGCAAGATGAGCTTCTCCGGCGCCAACGTCATCTATGGGCTCTACCAGGATTCCGCGCGCGCGCTGCCGTGGGGCAGCACGATCGGCACCAACACCGTCTCCGCCACAGGAACCGGTGTGACGCAGGCTCAAACCGTCTACGGCCGCATCGCCGCGCAGACGACGCCGGCACCCGGCACCTACAGCGACTCGGTCGTCGTCACGATCGGGTACTAAGCGCTTCGCGGAGCCGCTACTTGCAGGTCACGCCGGAAATTTCGACCTGCTCGTTCGGGCGTGCCTCGTAGTTAAACGACGCGCGGCATTCGCGGTCGACCATCGTGATGATCACCTTGTTCTCGGCACCGAGATTCTTGACGTAGGCGCGGCCGTCATAGCCCACAGTGAAGCTCTCCCCGTCCTCGATCTGCCCGCGCGCGCCGGCCGGAAGCGGCTGGCCATCCGCGCCGTTGAACACGACGATCGCCGGCTTGACATCGGTGCGCACTGCGAAATTCAGACGCACGCCCGAGCGATCCGCCGGCGTGACGTAGCCTTCGGTCGTCGAGATGTCGGCATCGACCGGAAGCTTGCTGGTGTCGATCGCGATCTTGTTGCGCTGGTACGACCGCAGCCCCGGGATCAAGGCGCGGCCACTTGAGTTGGTCATGCCGGCCGGCCGGTTCTCGTGGAAGACCTCGACATCCGCCACGCCCGTCTCCACGACGGCGAATGCATCATCGATCCGATTGGCGAAGAAGACGCCGCCGCCCATCGTGGCGACGGCCCCCTCCATTTCGGCCGTCGCAATCACCCCGTTGGTGCCCTGACTCACACCGGCCTCGGTGCGCATGAATGAGGAACGATAGGACACCGCCGCGGAGCGCTGCGCGCCCACCCCTTCGCTGTCGCGCACGCGCCAGCCCCAGCTGCCCGGCTTTTGGTCGAGCGGCTTGACCGCATCGGCGTTGACGCTGAGCCCGTCGGTCCCGCCCGAGACCGAGAGCGAGGTCGTCACGCCGCCGAGCGGCATCGACATGCCGGCCAGGAATCCGCTGTTCTTTTCTCCGCTCACGGTCGTGAATGCGGTCGCGAAGAACGAGGCTCGTCCGACCGGGAACGACAAAGTCACATTGGCAATATCGGAACGAATGTCGGCCGCATCGCGCGTCTGCGTAAAGCCGGCGCTCAGGTTCATGCCGTAGAACGGAAGCGGTGCCCCGAACGAAATGCGATTGAGCATCTTCGGCGGCTGCGCGCTGGTGAACAGCGCCTTGCTGTTCGCCGTTTTTTGAATCGAGGCCGACAGGTCGAGTAACGATCCAATGTCGTAGGGGTCGGTGGGGAAGCCTTTCTCGAGGCGCGCCGTCACCGAAGCCAGATCGTTATAGGCGCCGAACGTCATCTGCGAGCTGGCATTGATGCTGACGCCGAAGAGCTTCGTCTCATAGGCGGCGTAGCTCTGAAAGCCCATGCCGGTGCCGAAACGGCTCGCGGCTCCCGCGACGGTCGCGACGCCGAATGCTCCGGTGCGGACCACGGCGCCGAGGCTGCCGTTGATCAGTCCAGCGCCGCCTTCGGCATGGCCGAGAACGGTCAGCCAATCGAAGGCGCCATAGCGCGCGCTTCCCGAAGCGACCGGCGTCGGGAGATAGGTATCGCCCGTCGTACCGTAGGACAGGCGCGGCAGTCCGGCCTCCACCGAATAGTCGAACATGCCGGGCGCGAGCAGATTCGCCGAGACGTAGAACGGCAACACCGATTCCGTGGTGTGGCCCGAGGAGTCGCGCAAGATGACGCGGGCCGTTCCGCTGCCGGTGATCGCCGGCAGGTTGCTCAGCATGTACGGTCCGGTGTTGATATCCTGCGAGTAGGTTTTGACGTTGTTGATGTAGATGTCAGCCGTCGACGGCACGGCAGCGCTGCCGCGCGCCGCGGGCAGCGGCAACGTGACGAGATCCGGTCGCAGACCGAAATTGCGTTGCCCTTGTGCGCCGCCAATGCGGATCGGACGGGTCCAGGCAAATCCGCCGCTGATCACATCGCCGAGACGATAGGTCATCATCGTCCCGGCATCGGAATAGGAAAGCGTGGTATTGAGCCGCAACGCGTCGAAGCGATCGGTCAGCGACGCAGTGCGCAGAATCGCGGACTGGCTGAGGGTGCCGAACGGCGTGAACGCGCGCGCGTCGAACGTCGCCGAGGCGCCGTTGAACGCCGCCGGAGCGCCGATGAATTTCGTCGGGATGCCGTTGATCGCAATGGGGACGCCGTTGATCCCAATCGGCCGGCCATCGACGTTGCTCACGCCGGAGGCAAAGAGATTGTAGTTGACGACGCCGCCCCAGTCGGACTGCACCGGGGTGAGCTCCGGCGGCGTGCGGAGATTGTACTCCTTGACGGCGAGCTGCTCTTCCGGCGCGGTGATATGAACCTGCTGCGTCGACTCCTCGTATTTGTATGAAAGGCCGAGCACTTCATCGAGCACGACGAGATCACCCGGCGAGGCATAGCCGCGCGGATTGAGCCCGAGCTCCAGAAGCTCCTGGCGTGCCGCGGCGAGACGATTGCCCTCGAGCATGGTGAAGGCGCCGATCAGCTTGGTCGGAGTGCCGTTGAGGATCACCTCGAGCTGCATCGGGCGGCCGGCATCGTCCGCGCGTGCAGGCGTTGCTGCGCTGCCGAGCACGAACACGAAGAGGAGAGCGGCGAGATGCCACCCTCCTCCCGGTGATGTGCGGGGCCGCAACACGGCTTATCCCCAACGATGCCGGGTGATGCTCAGTCCATCCCCGTCACCGTGATGGTGCCGCTGCCGTTGCGATCGTGGAGGGCGTGTTGGCAGCGGTCATGGCGACCTGACCGGTGAATGTCCTCGGGCCTGCGATCGCTGCGACGGAGAGCGGGAAAAGGCAGGCGAAGGCGAGCGCGCGCACGAGGCGGGCATGAACTTTCGGCATTTGACGTCCCCTGTTTTCAACGCTTTGCGCGTTGTTTTTGTGAGGGGAGAGTTACTTGCCCTGACCTTCGGTCACGTTAAACGACGTAATAAACTGAAGGATTCAGATCGACATATTGAATAATCAATGTAGACTAGAATTGTCATTGTAAATATAAGAAGTCATTTACCGATGCTATCTACTTACTGTTTACTTTCGTGAGATTTACGGATCGTTCAGTTTCATTTCCGTCGATTCATTTACCATTCGCCGCCAGACTCGGTTTACCTTGAGAGTCCGTAAGCATCGATGCCGCGGCCGGACGCGGCCTCGGCAGCGGGATGGATGTCGCCGCCAGCGGCCGAGCAGCAGGGGCGAGCGGATTCACGCGGCCCGTAATGGTGAGCCCCACCTGAAAGCTGCTTCGAACCTGGCCGCCCTCAGCGGCCCCGCTCGTCACCACGACAAAAACCAATGCCCACCGCCACCGCCACATATCCGGTCTCCCGGTGCGCGACGGTGTTCGGACTGGAGCACGCGTGTGCCGAAGAGGAACACAGGCGCCCCCCGATGAGGCGCACTGCCGCGACCAGGCTCGCAAGCAGCAAGAGTCGATCCAGCGACATCAATGCCGGTTTGGGACGAGGGGTGGAGCGAAGTGCTCAAGGGCTTCGAGCCGCAGGGACCTCACCGCACTGGCTCCCTTTACGGCATCGGCGACGCCTATTCGACCTTGATCTCGGCCGCCTTGATCAGCGGCCACCATTTGGCGATCTCGGCCCGCTGATGCGCGTCCAGCGCCTGCGGGTTCTGCCGTTCGCGCGGGAAGATGTCCTGTCCGATCGAGGCGAGCTTGCCCTGAACCGTCGGATCGGCGAGCGCATCAACCACCGAAGCATTGAGCTTGGCCATGATCGGTTCCGGCGTGCCCTTGGGCATCCAGAATCCATGCCACAGCGAGACGTAGTAGCCGGGCAATCCGGCCTCATCGACCGTCGGGATTTCGGGCGCGGTGGAGAGCCGGCTCTTCGCGGTGACCGCGTAGGCCTTGATGCTACCGCCGCGCGCCTGCGGCACACCGGTGACCGGATCGGCGATCATCAGGTCGACCTGGGCCGCCACGAGATCCTGCATCGCCGGCGCGTTGCCGCGATAAGGTACGACCTGCCCGGTCGTCCCGGTCAGGTCCATGAACAGCAGGCCGCTGATGTGGGTGATGCTGCCATTGCCGCCGTTGGCGAAGATGGTTTTTCCGGGATTGGCCTTCATCCAGGCGATCAGGCCGTTGAGATCGTCGGCCGGAAACGTCTTCCTCGCGGCGAGGAAGAACGGCGCGTCCGTCAGCAGCGTCAGCGGCTGGAGATCGTTCAAAAGATCATACGGCAGCCTTTGATAGGTGGCGCCGGTGACGACATGCGACCCGTTCTGCCCGATGCCGATGGTGTAGCCATCGGGCGCTGCACGTGCGACGCGGGCGACCGCGATCGTGCCACCCGCGCCCGTGGTGTTCTCGATGATGACGGTTTGTCCGAGCGAGACGCGCAGCCGTTCTGCCAGGATGCGCGCGATGGTGTCGGTCGGCCCGCCGGGCGCATAGGGCACCACAATGGTGATCGGCTTCGATGGGTAAGCAGACTGCGCGAACGCGGCACGCGGGAGTGCGGGCACTCCAACGGCGCTCGCGGCGAGCTTGAGGAAGGCGCGGCGCGGCAGTCTCATGGCGGCCCCCTGACTTCACAACGGGCACCAGTCTAGCGCGCGATCATACCAGCCGCGAGCCCTGCCACTGGCAGGAGTGGAGGGACTCGAACCCCCAACCCCCGGTTTTGGAGACCGGTGCTCTAGCCAGTTGAGCTACACTCCTAAGCAGCGGGCGCTATATAGCGGGCGATTTTCGCCCCGTCACCTGCCGGTTTTCCGGCGCTGCTGGCAGTCTGCGCGCGCTTCTGGCAGTCGCGGCTCCCCTGGTCCCCCTGCCCGAGTTCCATACGAACCTTCCGGCCTACTTCCGCGTTCTTGACGCACGATGCTCGAGCAAGGAGACATTCCATGATGGACGATCGTCCCGACCTCGACCGCCGGCGGGAAGTCGACGGCCTGGGATATCCGACGCAAGCCACGAATGACGATGCGAGCTTTGCGGTGCCCGCGATCATCATCGCGGCCATCCTGATCATCGGCGGCTATTTCGTCGCAAGTTCCAACAGCGACACCGTACGCACCGCGAGCAACAACGCACCGACACAGAGCGCGCCTGCACCCACTCCGCCTGCCACACCCTCGGTGACACCGCCCGCCACCACGCCGCCGGCCGCACCGGCGCCCACCCCGCAGTAACAGGCGAAACCCGAAACTCCTCGTCGCCCCGCTCCGGCGGGGCTCTTTTTGGCTATCCGCTGGAGCCTGCGAGATCGGGCGGCTCTTTGCGTGACAGCCAGAAGCCGTAGGTGCTCGCGTAGTTGTCGACAACACGGTCGATCGGGTCGGGTAACAACGCCGCGTCGACAAGCACTCCGCCAATTCCTTGACCGGCTCCTGACTGTGTCCATTGTCCCGCGTACGGAAGCAGCAACACGCCGGACTTCGCATCGACGAGCGTCACGTCCGCCGTCATGGAATGATGCCCGCCAATGATCACACGCTGAATGGCCGACGCGACGACGAACGCCTTGACGGTGACCTGCACCCGAACCGGCCGCGTGCCGACCAACTCGCCCGAAAGCTTTCGCTCCATGGCGCCTTTGACCTTCACCGCGATGGTATTGCGGAGATAGGCCTGTCCTTCCGGCGTCTTGGCCAAGATCTCGGACTCGGTCGCCGGCTGGCCTTTCGATGCCGCGAAGGCGCGCTCGCCATCGCCCCACCAAATATGCACATTGGGAGCGAAGCTGACGTCAACGCCGGCGAGCCGCAGCGTTGCGATATCGTCCCGTGAAAGTGTGTTCTTGGCCGTCACACAGCCGGCGAGCCCGACGGCCGCCAGCGCCAGCAAGATCGCTTTGAACATTTGCCCCGTTCCCCTTACCCCCGCGCCGTCTCTGGCAAAGCGGAAGCCGGGAGGCAAGGCCAAAAGCAATCAGCAGTTGGGAATCGGCGGTCGGGAAAAATGCGTACGCCGAGGCGCCCTCGCGCGGCAGCCGTCTAGCCGGCGGTCGCGTCCTTCCGCCGGACCAGCGCCTTTGCGGTGCCAGTCTGCGCGACGTCGCCGTGCTGATTGAGCACGTCGATCTGCAGCGTGACGACGCCGCGGTCCGGCGTGCGGGTTGGGCGCTTCTCGAGCACGGTGAAGACCGCCGAGATCGTGTCGCCGGGGCGCACCGGCTTGAGGAACGTCCAGCCGATTTCGAGCAGCGCCAGCACGGTGCCGTCCATGACATCGGCGCGCGAGGCAAGCCCGAATGCCATGCCGACGATCATCGGTCCGTGGGTGATGCGGCCCTTGTAGTCGCTTTCCGCCGCGAACACGTCGTCCATGTGCAGCGGATTGAAGTCGCCGGTCAGTGCAGCAAATGAACTGATGTCGGCCTCGATCACGGTCCGCCGCGGCGTTTCGAAACGCTGTCCGACCTCGAACTCTTCGTACGTGCGACCCATGACGAATTAGAGCGGCGAACCGCTACGCCGCCCTCGCCCGGATTGTCGGTATCTTGCTCACGTCTTCTTTGCGCTCCGCATGCCATGTATCGTAGGCGGCCTGCATCCGCGTCCACACACCCGCCCCGTCGCCGAACAGCTTGCCGAGGCGCACGGCCACCGCGGGCGAAACAGGCTTTCGCTCGCGCAGGATGTCATAGAGATGCTGGCGCGAAATTCCGAGCAATTGGGCGATTTCAACTTTGCTTCGTCCAGTCGCCGGAATCACATCATCGCGCAGCAATGCGCCGGGATGGGTCGGGCACCGGTCCGGATTACGCTTTGCCGCATAAGCCATGTCGTCAACCTCAGTGGTACTGCTCGAAGTCGACGCGAAACGCGTCGCCCTCTGCGAATTCGAATGTGATGCACCAGGGTCCATTCACGTGCACCGAATAACGTATTGGCCTGAAGCCTCTCAGCGCATGAAAGTCGAAGCCCGGCAGGTTCATTTCGTCCGGCCTCATCACGACATCGAGGCGATCAAGTCGAGCGAAAATTCGCTGATGCATTTTGGAGTCAATCTTTGCGGTTCGGCCCTTTTCCCAAAGCTCAGCGAGCGCCTTGCTCTTGAAGGTACGGATCATCGCAACCGACCGTAAGCGAATAGCTTACGAGCGTCAATAGTCAGCTTACAGGAGGGCTGCGCGCAAAGTCATCGGCCTCGGTATTAGCGTCCCGGGCCGCTGGGCGCGATGCTCGCGCAGAAGGGTGTGACCATCGAATAGCAAGCCGCCCGTTCCCAATTCGGAGGGGCCCTTGCGGGCGCGGCGGAGTAGTGCCCCACCGCGCGACCCAGCCGGCGCTGTGTGCCATCACACTGCCGGCTCAAGCAGCGCCCGGCTGTGAGGCCCTCTCGGGCCGGGCGCTGCATCTATCCCCGCAATCCACAACCACCTGCGAAGCTCTGCGGCGCAGCGGTAACTAAAGACTCATTGACTCTCGGGCAGTGCGAACAGGCTGCCTTTTGTGGCATGTTCCGTGATTGCAGGACCCGAATCACCATAGGGTCCCCCGCGTCCCGTACATCGTTTCAGCACAGGGTTATCCAGTTGCGTCGCGTCCGAAAATTCACTCGGAGGCAGGCACGTGGCGAGGAAGAAGAAGCCAACTAAGGCGCAGCTTCTTGCGATCAAAATCCGCGAAGCCGTGCAGCGGCTGATGCGGATTCGACATCCCGACTGGTCTGACGATGAGAGGGACTTTCTTGAGACGCAACTTCGCCGGCCACCAGATTACGAGTTCAGCGAGAAGCAGGAGAAGTATGTAGACCGCTTGATTCTCAACTCGCACACGTTCCGCGACTATGCCGGCTACACCGTGCCCGAGTTGACGGCCATCGCGTACAATGATCGCTTCAATCTCAACGAGGATGGTCAGGCTTTTGTCGAGAAGCTGCACGCGTGGGGCGCGGTGGATTTGAAGCGCCGGCAACTTCAGCGGCTGGCAGGATATTGCCGGCGCACCGTGCGCATCGGTTGGGACCCGCTCAAGGATGAAGACTCGCGGGCCGAGGTCGAAGCTGAAGCGGCCTAGTTGCCGCAGGCTTACACTTCGAGCAATCCACCGCCCGTAAGGATGGACGTGGTCTTGCAGTTCTCACAAAAATAATGCGGGTGTTGTTCGTCCGAATTGTAGCCTTGGTAGCCCTGCAGATAGATTTTTCGGTTCTTGCATTTCGGACAACGCATGCGCTGCCACTGGCGGAAGCGCTCGACCGCTGCGGCCACGTCCTTCCAGAAGAAGAGCAGCAGGTAGTACACCGCCGCGATGGGCAACACCCACACCAGATGTACAGGCGCGGCCAGCAGCACTAACAAAAGCAGGATTAGCGGAACGATGATTTTTGCATCGTCCCGACCGAACTCAAACTCTCCGAGCTGCCATAGCTTGAGCTTCATCATGACTGCTATACCCGAATGCACCGCACCAACCTAGTTGGAGAGTCGCCCATCTACTCCTCTGCGAGCACCTTTCGCTGTCTGTGCAGGGCCTCGATCACCTCGGGCCAGGAGTCGTTCGCGTGCACCATCGCGAACATCTGATCGATCTCGCTCTTCGTGAAATAGGACTGGACTTGGTAGCGCCCGTTGAGGGTCACGGACGCGGACGCCGAGATTCGAACGCGCTCTTCGATGCGTGTCTCAGGGTTCAAGCTGACGCGCGCATTTAGACGGCGCACGTACAATTTGTCCTGCGCGTACGTGGTGAGCTCGTCATCCTCGGGCACGGCTTCGCTCAGGTCGCCCGAGACGATCTCTTTGGACCCGTGGTCTCGCTTCCACCCGCGAATCTGAATCTTCATTTGGGCCGCCACTGTCTTTCACAAGCTTCGCTTGTGTGAGATAAAACCGCGTATCTGAGAATCGGCGCTCGGTCAATCGGGCGGACGAAAAAAATGGCCCCGTTCAATTCGGGGCCAATTGGGACGATCAAACCGGCAGGGTCCTAGTCCCCACCTCTCCGGCCCTTGCCGCTGCGCCGCTCCTTGTGCGGCCACAGCGGTGGTGGGCTGGCCCGGCGGTCAAGGTCCAGCCGCCTCTCCACCCAGCCGCGCCGCAGCCGGTGCACCTCGTCCCGCGCCCCTGCTCCGCTGGCGC
>JBAVXH010000391.1:0-13525 GCA_049698215.1 Xanthobacteraceae bacterium
AGCCAGGAGAACCCGAGCGGCTCGGGTTCTCCTGGCGGATTGATCACCTTGAGCAGCGCGGGCAGCAGCGTCACGCTGCTGAAATAGGCGACCAGCATGCCCATGCCGGCGATCTGTCCGAGCTCCGACACGCCGCGATAGGCCGTGGGCAGGAACGACAAGAAGCCGGCCGCGACCGCAGCAGCCGCAAGTGTCAGCGGCGCGCCGAAGTGTTTTGCGGCATGCGCGAGCGAAAGGTCGAGGTCATCCACCTCGAAGCGGTCGGCGCGATAGCGCACGCTGTACTGGATACCGAAGTCGACGCCGAGACCGACAAACAGCACCGCAAACGCGATCGAGATGAGATTGAGCGGTCCGACCACCAGGAACCCGAGCGCCGCCGTGATGGCGAGGCCCGCGATCAGGTTGAGAAATACCGCCAGAATGATCCGCCCGGACTTCAGTGCGAGATAGAGGATACAGAGCACGATCAGCACGGTGGCCACGCCGTTGACGACCATGCCCTCCTGCACGGTCGCGAACTCTTCGTCGGCGATCGCCACCGGTCCAGTCAGGCGCACGCGCGCCCCATAGTCCTGCGGCAGTTTGAGGTCGGCGACCGCCTGGCGAATGGCTGCGGTGGCTGCCGCGCCGGGCTGTAGCGCCGTGAAGTCAAGCTTGGGCTGGACGTCGATGAACTTGCGCTTGCTGTTGGCCTCGCCGCCTTCTCCGCCAGCCAGCAATTCCTGCCAGGAGAAATGCACCGGCTTGTTGGCCATCACCGCATCGACGGTGTCGACCGTCGCGGTGAGCGGACGCAGCATGGCATCGAGGGTGATCTTCTCCAGTTCGACGCCGGTCAGCCCCATCTGCAGCACTTCGACGAGGCCGCGCAGGCTCGGATCGGTTGCGAGCTGTGCAATCAGCGGCTCCGCCTGGGTCAGCTGGCCGGCGATCTTTTCGGTCTCTTCGGTCGGCAGGAACAGAAGGCCGTTTTTGCGGAAGAATTCGCCGCCGCCGGGTTGTGCAATAGAATCAAACGACTCCTTGTTGTTGCGGAGTCGCTCGACCAGTGCAGACGTTGCCTGAGTGGCGAGTTCCGGCGTCGGGGCATCCACAACGATCAGAATCGAGCGCAAATGCTGCGGAAATGCCCTCTCGAATGCGATTTCGCGCTGCCGCCAAGCCAAATCCGGCGATATCAATGTGTTGATGTCGGTATTGATGCCGAAATGCTTGGCAGCGTAAACGCCTGAGAGGATCGCCAGCAGCGACGAAACGACAATGACCGTCCACGCATGGTGCGTGCAGCGCGTCACAATCGCCACGATGACCGACTTTAGCATGCCTTTGTTGTTTCTCGTCTTTTCCGAACAACCCGGCGAGATGCGGAGGGGTTGAACTGGCTGAACCAGTGCCGGTTCAAAGCGTTGACACAAAAGTTCGCAGCGGGGCGCTAGCACAAGTTCCGAGCCGGGTCGATTGCGCGGATTTGCTGGCGGTATGAGCGGCCATGTATTAGTTCATTGCGCTGCAGCAAGACAGAGGGCAGACTCTTCGGTCTGCCTCGTATATCCGTGGAACTACTAGGAAAGATGTTGTCGCAAGCATGACGTCAAGCATGACCATTTTGGATACGATCAAGGCGCCAGCCGATCTTCGCCGCGTCAACGAAAGAGATCTTCAGAAAGTTGCCGATGAACTGCGCAACGAGACGATCAGCGCCGTTGCGGTAACGGGCGGCCACCTCGGCGCAGGACTTGGCGTCGTCGAGCTGACGATCGCGCTCCACTACGTGTTCGACACGCCGAACGACCGGCTGATCTGGGACGTCGGGCATCAGGCCTACCCGCACAAGATCCTCACCGGACGGCGCGAACGGATCAGGACGCTGCGTCAGGGCGGCGGCCTCTCCGGTTTCACCAAGCGCGCCGAAAGCGAATACGACTGCTTCGGCGCGGCGCATTCGTCGACTTCGATCTCGGCCGGGCTCGGCATGGCCGTCGCGCGCGATCTTTCCGGCGAGAAGCGCAACGTCATTGCGGTGATCGGCGATGGCGCGATGTCGGCGGGCATGGCCTACGAGGCAATGAACAATGCGGGCGCGATGAATTCGCGCCTCATCGTCATTCTCAATGACAACGAGATGTCGATCGCGCCGCCAGTCGGCGCGCTGTCGGCCTATCTGTCGCGCCTGATCTCGGGACGCACCTACATGTCACTGCGCGAGATCGGCAAGCAGATCGCCAAGCGCATGCCGAAAATGGTCGAGGAGAAGGCGCTGCGTGTTGAGGAATACGCGCGCGGATTCCTCACCGGCGGCACGCTGTTCGAGGAGCTCGGCTTCTACTACGTCGGCCCGATTGACGGGCACAACATGGATCACCTCGTGCCGGTCCTGCGCAACGTGCGCGACGCGGAGAACGGGCCGATCCTGATTCACGTCGTGACGCAGAAGGGCAAGGGCTATGCGCCCGCCGAAGCCTCGAGCGACAAGTACCATGGCGTCGTGAAATTCGATGTCGCGACCGGCAAGCAGGCCAAGGCGCAGGCGAACGCACCGTCCTACACCAAGGTGTTCGGCGAGAGCCTCGTGAAGGAGGCGCGCAAGGACGACAAAATCGTGGCGATCACCGCCGCGATGCCGAGCGGCACCGGCGTCGACATCTTCGGCAAGGCATTCCCCGAGCGCACGTTCGACGTCGGCATCGCCGAGCAGCACGGCGTGACGTTCGCCGCAGGTCTCGCGTCAGAGGGCTACAAGCCGTTCGCGACGATCTACTCGACCTTCCTGCAGCGTGCCTACGATCAGGTCGTGCACGACGTCGCGATCCAGCGGCTCCCGGTGCGGTTCGCGATGGACCGCGCCGGCCTTGTCGGCGCGGACGGCCCGACGCATGCCGGCTCGTTCGACATCACCTATCTCGGCTGCCTGCCCGGCTTCGTGCTGATGGCTGCGGCCGATGAGGCCGACTTGGTGCACATGGTCGCCACGCAAGTGGCGATCGACGATCGTCCCTCGGCGCTGCGCTATCCGCGCGGCGACGGTGTCGGCGTCGACATGCCGGAATTCGGCGTGCCACTCGAGATTGGAAAAGGTCGAATCTTGCGCGAGGGCTCTTCCGTCGCGCTGCTCTCGTATGGCACACGGCTGCAGGAATGCCTCAAGGCAGCCGACATGCTCGCTGCGCAAGGGCTCTCGACCAGCGTCGCGGACGCACGATTCGCAAAGCCACTCGACACCGCTCTCGTGCTGCGACTCGCACGCGAACACGAAGTATTGATTACCATCGAGGAAGGCGCGATCGGCGGCTTCGGCGGATATGTGATGCAGACGCTTGCCGAGCACGGCGCGCTCGATCATGGACTGAAGGTGCGCTGCATGGTGCTGCCCGACATGTTCATCGATCAGGACTCGCCGGCTGCGATGTACGCGGTGGCCGGCCTCGACGCGAAGGGAATCGTCGCGAAAGTGTTCGAGGCCCTCGGTAAGGACGTTCGCATCGACGTGGTGCAACACGCCTGAGAGCGTGCTAGGGAAATCGGCTTGCGCGCGGGACCCGCGCGCATAAGTTTATCTGGACTTCGATACGGTTCGACGGAAACGAGTAGAGCTTGACCATGAAGGTGATACTGGCCCAACCCCGCGGATTTTGCGCCGGCGTGGTGCGTGCGATCGAAATCGTCGAGCGCGCGCTGCAGAAATACGGTCCGCCCGTCTACGTGCGGCACGAGATCGTGCATAACAAGCACGTGGTCGAAAATCTCAAGGCCAAGGGCGCGGTATTCGTCGAGGAACTTTCCGAGGTGCCGCCGAATGCCGTCACGGTGTTCTCGGCGCATGGCGTGGCGAAAAGCGTCGAGCAGGAGGCTGGCACGCGCGGCCTGCCGGTTCTGAACGCGACCTGCCCGCTCGTCACCAAGGTGCACAATCAGGGCAAGCGGTACGTCGGCCAGGGCCGCAAGCTGATCCTGATCGGTCACGCCGGCCATCCGGAAGTCGAAGGCACGATGGGACAGATCCCGGCGCCGGTCACGCTGGTGCAGAACGAGAAGGAAGTCGACGAGCTCGACATCTCCCCGGACACACCCGTCGCTTACGTGACTCAGACCACGCTCTCTGTCGACGACACCAAGGGCATCATCGCGGCGCTGACACGGAAGTTCTCCGACATCATCGGACCCGAGACGCGCGACATCTGCTACGCGACGCAGAACCGCCAGTCGGCGGTGCGCGATCTCTCCAAGGTGGTCGATGTCATTCTCGTCGTCGGCGCGAAGAATTCGTCGAACTCAAACCGCCTGCGCGAGATCGGCACCGAAGAAGGGATCCCGAGCTATCTGATAGCGGACGGCAGCGAGCTTCAGCCCGAGTGGGTGACGGATGCCGAGGTCGTTGGCCTGACTGCAGGCGCTTCCGCTCCGGAAGTGCTCGTGGAGGATGTCATCGCCGCGCTGCGCCGCATCGGCCCTGTCGAAGTCTCAACGCTTCCGGGTCGCGAGGAGCACATGGAATTCCGCCTCCCCGCCGAGCTGACGGAAGGCTTCGCCACCCGCACGGTCAGCCGGGCGAGTTGACGCAACCGTTCAAACCGTCTGAAATCGTGGGTTAATCTATAAAGGGTCTAGAAAGTCATCGGATGCCTGTACCGTTTTTGAGAGAAATCAAGATTGGCGCCTACATCATGAAGCAAAAGCTTCTTGGTCGGGAGCGCTATCCGCTGGTGCTGATGCTGGAGCCGCTGTTCCGTTGCAATCTCGCGTGCGCGGGCTGCGGCAAGATCGATTATCCGGATCCGATCCTCAACAAGCGCCTCTCGGTCCAGGAATGCCTCGACGCGGTCGACGAGTGTGGCGCGCCGATGGTCGCCATTCCGGGCGGCGAGCCGCTGATCCACAAGGATATCGGCGCGATTGTGAAAGGCATCGTGGCGCGCAAGAAGTTCGTGTCGCTTTGCACCAACGCGCTGCTGCTGGAAAAGAAGCTCGGCGAGTTCGAGCCATCTCCCTATCTGTTCTTCTCCGTTCACCTCGACGGTATCAAGAAGCACCACGACAAGTCGGTGTGCATGGAAGGCGGCTTCGAGCGCGCCGTCGCCGGCATCAAAGCCGCACAGGCCAAGGGCTTCACCGTCAACGTCAACGCAACGATCTTCGACGGCCATCCGGCCGAGGACATCGCGCAGTTCCTTGATCTCTGCGAAGAGATCGGCGTCGCGGTGTCGATCTCTCCCGGCTACGCCTATGAGCGTGCTCCGGACCAGCAGCACTTCCTCGCCCGCAAGAACACCAAGGAGCTGTTCCGCAAGGTCTTCGAACTGGGCAAGGGCAAGAATTGGAAGTTCCTGCACTCCGGCATGTTCCTCGACTTCCTTGCCGGCAATCAGGAAGCGCACTGCACGCCGTGGGGCATGCCGACGCGCAATATTTTCGGCTGGCAGAAGCCCTGCTACCTGCTCGGCGAAGGCTACACGAAAACCTTCAAGGAGCTGATGGAGACGACGGATTGGGACTCCTACGGCACCGGCGCCTACGAAAAATGCGCGAACTGCATGGCGCACTGCGGCTATGAGCCGACCGCCGCCAACCTCGCCGTCAAGCATCCGCTCAAGGCGCTCAAGATTGCTCTGTTCGGCGTGAAGACCACGGGTCCGATGGCGCCGGAAATCTCACTCGCGAACCAGCGGCCCGCGCAGTACGTGTTCTCGCAGCAGGTGCAGAAGACGCTGACGCAGCTCAACGCCGAGAAGGCGCAGAAGGCGGCCCAGAAGGCCGCGCAGGATGCCGCCGCGAAGGCTGCCGCCGTGCACGAGCCGGTGCATCTGACCGCGGCGGAATAGCGCCTCGTACGCCAATAAAAAAACCGGCCTTGCGCCGGGCTTTTTGTTGGGATGAGGCAGGTCGCTATGCGGCGTCCGCCTGTGTCGCTTCCAGCGCCAGCGCGATCGCAGGGCGCGGCGCCGAATCGAGCAACCCGAGTCCCGGACCGAGTAGTGCACTGCCCTGCACCAGGGTGGCGCGTGCTGCGCGCGCATCGAGCGACATGCGCACCAGCCCGATCAAGTCGCGCGGATAGCGCATGAGCGAGCGCGCCACCGCGAGCGGATCGATCGTCCCGTCGGGACGCGTCGCGGCTAGCGCCGAGCGCGGAATGGTGCGCTCCACCGGATCGACTACCACGCGGATCACGGCGAGGGGCACGCCATGCTGCGCGGCGGCGCGCGCCACCACATGCGATTCCATGTCGACGCCGAGCGCGCCGGTCTTCTCATGCAAGGTGCACTTGTCGCCCGCGAAAGCGATCGGCTGACGCACGCCGAGGAGCGGCCCGTAGGCCGTGTCGGGAATGATGCGCCGCAGACGTTGCGACCAGCGCCCATCGGTCGGGCGCTCTTCGCCGTCATCGATGACGCTCGATCCAATGATGCAGGTGCCGGGCTTGAGCCCGGGCGCGAGACCGCCGGCCACGCCGAAGCTGATCAGGCCCTTGCAGCCTGCCGCCATGGCACGCGCGAGCGACTTTTCGAGATGTTTCCCGTCGCCGCCGCAGACCACCGGAACACCGAGACGCGCTGCGATCCGCGCCTCGAAGGCCATCCCCACTACCGCGATCATTCGGTCGCCCCTCCCCCAGGGCACTACATACCGAAAGACACCACCCGACTGTTTCCGCTCGTCAGATTACGATACCTCGCCATCGCCCACAGCGGAAAGAATCTCCGATATCCGTGATACCGCAAATAGAAGACGCGGGGAAACCCTGTGGCAGTATACCGCTCCTCATCCCAAAGGCCATCAGTGCGCTGCTTTTCGGCAAGGTACGCAATGCCGCGTCGAACAGCCGCATGTTCCACTTCCCCCGCCGCCATCAGTCCCAATAGAGCCCATGCCGTCTGCGAGGCTGTGCTCGGCGCCCTCGCGTAGCCGCGATAGTCGAGCTTGTAGCTGGTGCCGTCCTCGCCCCAACCGCCGTCCGGATTCTGGATCGAGAGCAGCCACTGTACCGCCTTGCGGAACATCGGCGTCTGATGATCGACGCCCGCCGCGTTCAGCGCGCACAGCACAGACCAGGTGCCGTAAATGTAATTCATGCCCCAGCGGCCGTACCAACTGCCGTCGGGTAACTGATCGCGCTCGAGCCATCGAAGCGCCCGGCGCATCGGCTCCGACGTCGCCGGGCGCTCGCCGAGCTGCGCCAGCATCGACAGGCAGCGCCCCGTGAGGTCCGCGGTCGGCGGATCGAGCAGCGCGCCGTGATCGGCAAAGGGGATGTTGTTGAGGTAGTGGTAGGCGTTATCGGCGTCGAACGCGGCCCAGCCGCCGTCCTTGCACTGCAGGCCGACGATCCATTCTGTGGCGCGCGCGATCGACTGATCGAACACGGCCCCGCGCGCGCCGCGCACACGGTCCATCGCCATCACGACCACCGCCGTATCGTCGAGGTCGGGATAGTGCGCGTTGTTGTACTGGAAGGCCCAGCCGCCGGGACGCACGTTCGGGCGCTGCTCGATCCAGTCGCCCTTCACGTCGAGCACCTGCAAGGGCTTGAGCCAGTCGAGGCTACGGTTTGCCGCGGCGGTCGCCTTCTCGCCGCCCGCTTCGAGTAGTGCGTGGGCCACCAGCGCGGTGTCCCACACCGGCGAGACGCACGGCTGGCAGTAGGCCTCGTCCTCCTTGACGACGAGCAGCTTGTCGAGCGAGGCGCGCGCGATGGCGCGGTGCGGATGATCCGGCGGATAGCCGAGCACCGCATACATCTTCACGGAGTTTTCCATCGCCGGATAGATCGCGCCGAGCCCGTCGATACCGTTCAGCCGTTCGGTGACGAACGCCACCGCCTTGTCGATCGCGCGCTTGCGCGGACCTTTCGGCATGTAGGGCTCGACCGCGCGCAGCACGATGTCGATTGCGCGGAAGCCGAGGAACCAGCTCCATTTCTGATGCGCCGCCTTGTGCGGCGCCCCGATGGTCCGCGGATCCTCGTGGAACAGCTCGTCGATGGTGACACCGCGAGGGTTCACCGCCTTCGGCTTCAAGGCCTGCAGCACCAGGAGCGGCACGATGACGGTGCGCGCCCAGTACGAAACCTTGTCGAGGTGGAATGGGAACCACTTCGGCAGCAGCATGATCTCGACCGGCATCACCGGCACGCTGTTCCAGCGCAGCACGCCGAACAGCGAGAGCAGCGCGCGTGTGAACACGTTCGACTTGATGCCGCCGCCGCGCGACAGGATCATTTCGCGCGCACGCTTCATATGCGGCGCGTCGATGTCGTCGCCGATCATCTTGAGCGCGAAGTAGGCCTTCACGCTGGCGCTCATGTCGAAGTCGCCCTCGTGAAACAGCGGCCAGCCGCCGTGTGCGCCCTGGATACGGCGCAGATAGACGCCGATCTTGCGCTCCAGCTCGAGGTTCGGCGTTTCGGCGAAGTAGTGCACCATCAGCACGTATTCGGCCGGGATCGTCGCGTCCGCCTCGAGCTCGTAGACCCAATGTCCGTCTGGCTGCTGCTCGGCCAGAACGGCGTCCGCCGCAGCGCGGATGTGCTTCTCCAGCGCATCGAGCTTGTTCAACGCCGGCGCCGGCGGGAGGGTCGTTGTATCGTTCATCACTGTTTTGTCTTGCGCATGATCTTGTCCGAAAACCGGTTCCCACCCCGGATCAGGTCCGGGGCAGGCATTTTCGGGATCATGCGCGCAGCGCCAAATCGGCTGCCCGGTTGCCGGACCGAATGGCACCTTCGATGGTCGCGGGCAAGCCCGTGTCGGTCCAATCTCCCGCAAGGTAAAGATTGCTGAATTTCGTCGTCGTTCCGGGCCGCTTGGCGTTTTCGGCGGGCGTCGCCGCGAAGGTCGCGCGGCGCTCGCGCACGATCTGCCAGGGCGGCAATTCGGCCGGCAGGCCGGTCATCGCCGACACCTCCCGCCAGATGGTTGCGGCGAGATCCTCGCGCGACTGGTCGAGCAGCCGGTCCGCGCCGCTGGTCGTGGTCGAAAGCCGCCCCGGATACGAAAACAGCCACTCGGTGGTCGCGTTGAGCACGCCGATCATGGGCGGAAGGTCTGCCGGAGGATCGAGGCGGAAATGCGCATTCACGATGGCGCGGAAGGCGGAAGGCGCCTGCAGGTCGGGCACGACGCTGGTTGCGACCATCGGCGGAACCGCGAGGATCACGCGATCGCCGAGGGTGAGCGGTATCGTCTCGTCGCCGAAGTCGAGCGCCGCGACTTTGCCTTCGGCGAGCGCGAGCGCGCGCAGCCGTTTTCCGAAGCGGACCTCGGCGTTACGCGTTGCGAGAAACGCCAGTGCAGGCTCGATCAGCGCGTGACTTAAGCCCTCGCGCGCAATCAGGGGGCGGCAGGCCTTGCCGCCGCGCATCAGCGTCTCGTGGATGATGCGCGCGGCGAGCGCAGCCGAACCTTCCTTCGGATCGGTGTTGAGCGCCGCGAGCATTAGCGGCTGGAGGAAGCGGTCATAAGCTGGGCCGGCGCAATTGATGACCTCGCTGATCGGCTTGTTCGCCGGGATCGCCAGGGCTGCGAGCTTGATGAAATCCATCGCGCTGGTGCCGGCCGGACGCGCGCTGGCATCGAGCAGCCACCACGGGATCACGCCGTCATTGACGCGCACCATCCAGCGCTCGCCACTCTTCAAATCCATGAAGGCGAACTCGGCCCTGTCCGGCCCGACCAGCCGGTCTGCGGCGCCGATCGCCGAAAGATAGCCAAGCGCCGCGTGATTGCCCGACAGCAGCAGGTGATTGCCATTGTCGATGGTGATGCCGAGTTGCGGGTCCTCGTAGGAGCGGCAACGGCCGCCGGCCTGCCCCGCCTGCTCGTGCACGATTACACGCTCGCCGCGTTCGGCAAGGCGAACCGCGGCTGCAAGACCGGCGAGCCCGGCACCGATGACGTGGATCGTGCGCGACATCAGATGAACGCGTAGCGGAGAATGGTCAAAACAAGGAGCGGCTTCGAAACCTTGACCGGCTCGCGCGGCGCGGCCCAGCCGCGTTTCACCAGCCGCTTGTAGATCGCGCCGTATGCAACACGCATGATGCGCGGCGCCCGCACAGTATGACGCGGGCATTTATCCATGATGCGGTCCGACTCGGCGAAATGTTCGGTGGCGCGCGCCGCGACCTGCGCGCACGCCTGTCCGATATTCGGATGCGCGATAGCTGCAATTGGATCAGTCGACGTGATTCCCGCTTCCTGCAGCGCCTCGCGCGGCAGATAGAGCCGCCCGATCGCCGCATCCTCGTCGATGTCGCGCAGAATGTTGGTCAGCTGCAGCGCGCGGCCGAGATGGTAGGCGAGCGCGATCCCGGCCTTCTCCTCCATGCCGAAGATCCGCACGCAGAGCCGCCCGACCGCGCTCGCGACGCGATCGCAATACGCATCGAGCTTGGCCCAGTCGGGCGCGCGGATATCGGCAACGACGTCCATCTCCATTCCGTCGATCACGGCCTGGAAATCCTCGCGCTTGAGCCCGAAGGTCTTGACCGGCGCTGCAAGGCTTTTCGCGCGCGAGACGAGGCTGCCCTTGTAGAGCGCGTCGATATCGGCGCGCCACAGCCGCAACTGATCGAGCCGCGTGTCGCGAGGGCCGCCGTCGTCCGCGATGTCGTCGACCTTGCGGCAAAACGAATAGACTTCGTACATCGCCTCGCGCTGCGCCTTCGGCATCAGGCGCATCGCGGTGTAGAACGAGCTGCCGGACGCGCGTTGGGCGGCAGAGCTTTGGGTTTCGTCGACAGCCACGCGACTACTCAGACCTTGTGCTGCGCGTCTTGCGGCTTGCGCAGCGGCCGCGCGCGGCCGATGCGGCGCAACGAATTGATGATCACGGCGGAAAGCCCGTACAACGCAAATTGCGCCTTGCTGAGGTGCACGCGCTCGCTCAGCGGATCGCGCGCCTGCAGCAGCGCAACGATACGGCGGGCGTAGGAATGGATCACCGCGACCTCGAGCGCGAGGCGCATGTTCTCGATCTGCGCGGAGAACGGCTCCCCTTCGGCCAGCAGGCGCTCGTTGCGTACCGCGAGATCGCGGATGCAGCGCAGAAGCTTGGGCGACGCGCGGTCCGCGCCGAGCTCTTCCGGCGTGGCGCCAGCCGCCGCGAAAGCGTCGAGCGGGATATAGACGCGGTTGAGATCACGGAAATCCTTGCCGCAGTCCTGCAGGTGGTTGTTGATCTGCAGCGCGGCGCAGAGCGCGTCGTTCGCCGCCCAGGTGGCGCGGCTTTCGCCATGGACATCGAGCACGAAGCGCCCGACCGGCATGGCCGAGTAGCTGCAGTAATGGATGAGATCGTCCCAGTCCTTGTAGCGCAACTTGGTCACGTCCATGCGGAACGCGGTGAGCAGGTCCTGCGCGTGACGCGGTGGAAGACCGCGTTCGGCAAGCGCGTCACGCAGCCGCACCGCTTCGCGATTGTCGTCGCCGTTGCCGAGCAGGTTCTGCTCCAGCCGGTCAAGCTGCGCGAGCTTCTCTTCGGGCTTGAGCGCCGTGTGATCCGCGATGTCGTCCGCGACACGCACGAATTCATAGAACGCCAGAATGACGCCGCGATGGCGCGCATCGATCAGCCACGACGCAACCGGAAAGTTCTCGTCGCGATGCCCCTTGCCCGAACGCAGTTCACCCGCCGTGGTCATGAGCTTTCGCCTGCACGCGCCCCTTCCAGGCGCCGCCCTTTCCGGCGGCATACTGGTAGGCGGAATCCAATGTGTAGAGCATGAAGAGGAACGTGATAGCGGGCAGCGCTACCCCCCACAAGGGCGAGAGCCGGTAGAAGCGCAGGATCGGCTGGAACGACATCGCCATCAGCAGCCAAGCCGCGAAGCCGAAGATCTGCGCCCAGCCCGAGGCGAACAGCGCCGTGAGTGGCGGAACCAGATAGGTGAGGATCAGGCCGGCAACGCACCCAATGAGCTGCAGCGGCGAGTAGTTGAGCTGCGCATAGGCCGAGCGCGCGATCATGCGGCGGATGTCGCCCCAGGTCGTGTACGGGCGGATGCTCTGCACGCGGTCGGTGAGGCCGAGCCAGATCGGTCCCTGTTTCTTCATCGCTCCCGCGAGCGCGCAGTCATCAATCAGCGCATCGCGGATCACATCAATGCCGCCCGCCGTGCGCAACGCGTCCACATGCACCAGCATGCAGCCGCCGGCCGCGCCCGCCATCGGATGATCCGGCCGGTTCACCCAGGCAAACGGGTAGAGCATCTCGAAGTAGTAGATGAACGCCGGAATGTGCACGCGCTCGGCCAGGTTTTCGCAGCGCCAGCGCGCGGTGAGCGAGGTGAGGACGGTGGCGTGCTTCTCCGCATGTGCCATGAGCCAGGATGCGGTGTCGGGCGCGTGAACAATGTCGGCGTCGGTGAGCATCAGGTACTTCGGCGCGAACTTTTCCTCCGCCGCCGCAATCCCCTGCTTCACGGCCCAGAGCTTGCCAGTCCAGCGCGGCGGCAACGGGCTGCCGGTCACGATGGTGAGCCGATCTTCCCTGCCAAGCGCCGCCGCGGTACGGCGCGCGACTTCCGCTGTGCCGTCGCTGCTGTCGTCATCGACCAGCACGACTGACAGAGCCGGATAGTCCTGCTTCAGCAGCGATGTGATGCTCTGCGCAATGCTGTCTGCCTCGTTGCGCGCCGGCACCACGATGGCGATTTGCGGCGGCACCGCGGGGAGCGGCTCACGCGTGTTATCGCGCTCGCGGCAGAGCCAGAAGCCTCCACGGGCGAACACAAGATAGACCCAGATGGCGAACGCCAAGGCGGCCAGTAAAACGGCAATCATCGTCCGCACCTAAGACGAGGCGGCGCAGCCTGTCCAGCAACGCAAAAACCCGTTGGAAACAAAGGGTTGCCGCCCGCTGCTGCGGGTGCCATAGGAGACCGAGCCATTAACCAGGCAGGCCCGATCCGGCTTGCGATGGAAGGCGCAAACTGCTGATTTCCGGCCCCGGAAACGCTGGACCACGCATGAACGACGTAACCGACGCCGGAGCGACGTTCCGGCAGCGCCTCGATGGGGTCGCCGCCGATATCGAACGCGTGCTCGAGCACCTCCTCGGCGACACGCCGCTTGCTGAGGAGCGCACGCGTCCGCAGCGATTGATGGACTCGATGCGCTACGTGAGCCTCGCCGGCGGCAAGCGGCTGCGCCCGTTCCTGGTGGTCGAGACCGCGGCCCTGTTCAAGGCGCCGCGCGAGCGCGCGCTGATGGCGGGTGCCGCGCTCGAGTTCGTGCACTGCTATTCGCTCGCGCACGACGACCTGCCCGCGATGGACAATGACGATCTGCGCCGCGGACGCCCGACCGCGCACCGGAAGTTCGACGAGGCGACCGCGATCCTCGCCGGCGACGGATTGCTCACGCTCGCCTTCGATGTGCTGGCGCGGGAGGAGACGCATCCCAATCCGGCGGTTCGTGTCGCGCTGGTCGCGGCGCTCGCGCGCGGCGCGGGGCTCGGCGGCATGGTGGGCGGGCAGATGCTCGATCTCGCGGCGGAAGGCCGCTTCGACGGTGGCAAGGTGCAGAAG
>JBAVXH010000392.1:0-5089 GCA_049698215.1 Xanthobacteraceae bacterium
GTGGCATCCGAGACAGCTGGCGCTGCTGACGTCGCAACAGCGGGCGTGACCATCGCCACATTGATCATCGGGCTCGGCGGCGCTTCCGGCAGCAGCGGCCGCGCGCGCGGCAGCGGCACCGCCAGGCTCGCGGACTGAACCGCATCGGAGGGCTTGGCCTCTGCGATCTGCGTATTGCCGATCACATTGTGGCGCGAGACAAGCCCCGCATAGACCTGCTTCAGGCTGCGCGCGGCTCCGCTCTTGTCATAGAAGACCGAGCTGTTGGCATTCGCGGCGCGCGGGAAAAACGCCGCCGCCTTGGCGTTCGGATTGGCTTCCGCGGCGCGGATGAAGCGCGACGCGCCCGACGCGCCGAGAAAATGCGCCATGTAGAGTTCGCCGTCGGTCGGCTTGCGGCCGAGCCGATCGGTCAGCACCTTGGCATTCGAATTGGCGAACGCGCCCGCCATCACGGCGTTCGCGGTCGGGTCCTTGCGCAGCGCGAAGATCTCGTTGCGCATCGCCGGATCGTTGACGACGTAGCGGCCCGACGAGGTCTTGCTGATCGCGTCCGCAAACTTGCCGTAGCCAAGCGAAGCGCCCGACTGCTTCATCGTGCCAAGCCAGGTCTGATCGATGAACTGGAAGAGCCCCGTCGCCGAGGAGCCCTTGTTCTTGGCGTTGGGATTGAGATTTGATTCGCGAATTGCCGTGTTGAGCAGATACTCGAAGCCCGCGCCGGTGACGCGCGCGGCGTCGCGGATCGCGCCCGTGACCCGCGTCGCAATGTCCGTGGTCGCCCCGCTGATGCGGGTCGCGATGTCGATTGAAGCGTCGGTGCCCATGGGCGCGCCTTAACCGGCCGGACTGCCCTACTTCCCCGCCGCGTCGCAGCATGGGACGGTTATGGTAAATGACGGGTTAACCGGGAACTTAGGTTAGGTGCAGGAGGCCTACATGGCGGAGATGACAGTCACACGAAGCCCGCGTGGGGGCCTGTACTACGAAGACTTCGAGGTCGGCCGCGTCTATCAGCACACGCTGCGCCGCACCGTGACGCAGATGGACAACATGCTGTTCTCCAACATGACGCTCAATCCGCAGCCCTTACATATCGACCGCGAGTTCTGCGAGAAGGAGACCGACTGGGGCCAGCCCTTGATGAATTCGCTGTTCACGCTCGGTCTCATGGTCGGGATTCAAGTCTCTGACATGACTGTCGGAACGACCATCGCCAACCTCGGCATGACGGAGGTGAAATTCCCCCATCCGCTGTTCGAGAACGACACGATCCATTGCAGCAGCGAAGTGCTTTCCAAACGCGAGTCGAAGTCGCGCCCCGGCGCCGGCATCGTCGACCTGCACATCCGCGCCTATAACCAGAACGACAAGCTCGTCGCCGAGTGCAAGCGCCAGGCCTTCATGCTGATGCGGCCGAAGTAACCTCAGACCTCATGGTGAGGAGCGCGGCGCAAGCCGCGCGTCTCGAACCATGCCAAAGGCATTCTCATGCGTTCGTACTTGTTCGTCCCCGCCGACAGCGAGCGCAAGCTCGCGAAGGGCTCCGAGTCCGGCACCGATGCGCTCATCCTCGACCTCGAGGATTCGGTTGCGGCGGACCGCAAGGCCGGCGCGCGGCAGACCGCGCTTGGCTACCTCAAGCAGCATGCGGCCGAGGCGAACCGGCCGCAGTTGGTCGTGCGGGTGAATGCGCTCGACACCGGCCTGACCGATGCCGACCTCGATGCAGTGGTCGCGGGCCGGCCCGATGCGATCCTGCTGCCCAAGGCCGAAGGCGGCGCGGCGGTCACGCATCTCGACGCCAAGCTGACCGCGCGCGAGGCGCTGCATGGGCTGCCGGACGGCGCGATCAAGATTCTGGCGCTCGCGACCGAAACCGCCGCATCGCTCTTTCTTTGCGGCACCTATCGCGGCGCGAGCCTGCGGCTCACCGGCATCACCTGGGGCGCCGAAGACCTCTCCGCCGAGCTCGGCGCGGAGACGAACCGCGACGAGGCGGGCCGCTTCACCTCGCCCTATTGGCTCGCGCGCAATCTCTCGCTCGCCGCGGCGGCGGCCGCGCGCGTCGAAGCGATCGACACGGTCTATGCGGACTTCCGCAACATGGATGGCCTGCGTGCGGAGGCGATCGAGGCGCGGCGCGACGGCTTCACCGCCAAGATGGCGATCCACCCGGCGCAGGTGCCGGTGATCAACGAGGTATTCACGCCCGCGGCGGAGGAAATCGCCAAGGCCGAGGCAATCGTGCAGGCCTTCGCAGACAACCCGGCCTCCGGCGTCGTCGGCCTCGGGGGCGTAATGTACGACCGGCCGCACCTGACGCGCGCGCAACGGCTGCTCGCGCGGGCAAGGGGGGCGGCGCTGCGTCAGCATTAGAGTACCTCAGGAACGAGGGCGCGAACGCACAAGCCACTCCCGCAAAGCATGTTGTCTCATGAAGGCAGCACTCCTATCGTGAGCGATGCGACAAGCGCACGATTAGGGCATCGCGTGATGGACCCCACAGTGCCCAATCGTTTTTCCAGCGTTCTTCTCGCATTTGCGTTCGCGCATTGTCCTGCTTCGGCCGCCGAGGTTCCGAAAGACGCGGCCGATGTCCCGGCTCTTCAGGGGGAGTCCGTCAACGAATGGGAACGTGCACTCGTGCGCGACAGCGCGATTACGCTGCATGTCAGGAGCTACTACCTCAATCGGGAAACGACCAACATCCGCGGCCCTGCCGCATGGGCCGCCGGCGGCGCGCTCGGATATCAATCCGGCTGGCTTGGCAATGTGCTGCGCGTCGGCCTGAGGGGCTACACGTCTCAACCGGTGTGGGCCCCTCTCGATCGGGACGGTACGCAACTGCTCAAACCCGGCCAGCAACCGTACTCGGTACTCGGCGAAGCTTATCTCTCCTTGAAGCTTTGGGACCAGGTGCTCACCGGTTTCCGGCAGCGCGTCGATGAGCCCGAAGTCAATTCCTACGACATTCGGATGACCCCGAACACGTTCGAAGGATACACGCTCGCCGGCAGGGTCCGCGATGTCAGCTACACGGTCGCGTATCTCGACAAGATGAAACCCATCAATGCTGAGCAGTTTTTCAGCATGGCGGCCATTGCCGGCGCGCCCTTTGGAATAAGCGAGCCCTTGTGGCTCGGGAGCCTGAGCTACAGTCCGGCGAAAGATTTCATCGCGCGCCTTTCAAGCTATCATGTCCCAAACATTCTCACGTCGACCTACACCGACTTCGTCTGGCTCGCGCCGTTATGGGATCCTTTCAAGATCCGGGTTGGCGGGCAGTTCATGTACCAGAGCAGCGCCGGCGCCAACCTATTGACTGGGTCGTCGTTCGAGACATGGGCGGGCGGAGCCAAGGCCGATCTGATCTGGGGACCGATAACGGCATCGATCGCCTACACACAGACCAGCCGGGGCGCGGCCTACAGAACCCCGTACGGAGGCTGGGCGGGCTACACGTCGATGATCGTGAACGACTTCGACCGGGCCGGCGAAACCGCATTGCTGATCGGCGCAGCGTTCGACTTCGCGCCCCTCAATCTTCCGGGGCTGAGTTTCTTTACGGACACTGTGTTCGGCCGCAATGCCATCGAACCGATTACCGGCTTGAGGCTTCCTGACCGCAACGAATACGATTTCACGCTCGACTATCGTTTCACCGCCAGCAATTGGCCAGACTATCTTGCGCCATTGTGGGTCCGCGCGCGCGCCGTTTTCGTTGATCAAAGACTCGGCAGCTTCGCAAGCGTGACCACGGACTACCGGCTGATTTTGAACTACCAATGGGTCTTCAAGTACAGGTGACTTTTGGATGAAAAAAATGCGCGGGACGAGGCCCGCGCATCAGGAAAAGATCAGGTCAGCCGGCGTGGCGGCCGCACTACCACCCGCAGGTGCTGCAGCGCGGGCGCACCGGAACCATGACGGCGCGCGCGGGCGCAACCATCTGGGTGCGCTGCACGGTCGTGTACTGCGGCGGAATGTCTTCGAACTCCACGCTCTCCGGCGCAACCATCCTAGTCTGCGGCACCATGACGGTCTCGTAGCGCGCCGGAATGCGATGCGGGATGCGTTGGCCCGGCGAAACCATGACGGTCTCGTTGTAGGTCTGGTACTGCGGCGGGATGACCTGCTGCTGATAGCAGGTGACGCACGGCTGCGGCGGCGGCACGTAGCAGCCGTAACAGCCGGCGAAGGCGGCGGTCGGCGCCGCGGCGAGCGCGAGCATGGCCGCTGCGGAAAGCGAGGCAAGAACGCGTGACATGATGATACCCCTGATGGCCTCCGGCGCCGCGAACTGCAGCGCCGATCGGGGGCGAAGGTAATCGCGGCGCCGCGCACGCTCAACGAGACTCGCGTATTTACCTTGATGGGGATTGTTAATGGCGAGCAAAGATTTTGCGCGGCGTTGGATCAATCACGCTTGTACACCTTGGCCGGATCGAACGCCGGTTCCGCCTCGATAAATTCGAGCGTGAGCAAGCCGTCCGGCGCCTTGCCGAGCGGCACGCTACGATAAAAGCTTGAACGCCGCCCGGTGTGGCACGCCCCTGCCTCGCCCGTTTGGATGGTGCGCGCGAGCGCCTCGGCATTCATGTGCGCGACCAGCAGATCGCCGCTCGAAACGTCCGTCGGAACGCAGGTGGCGAGCCCGTCGGCATCGAACTTGGGCGGGAGTGTGCATTATGTCCACTTTCGGGCGGAACTGACGTGCCCGGGGCAGCGCTTGAATGAATACGCGCCCAGACCAAGTTCCGCATTGGCATAGCGGTCCGAAGGGTGGTAACGTCACCTGCGGCGTGTTTCTCGCAGTCCGGGAGATTCAACTATGGCGCGCACGAAACAAGTTTCAAAGCAGAAGCGTTCAACGAAAACCCTGCCGATGTGGGGGGCCGCTGGGATGTCTCTCGCGATGGCGAGCGGCGCATCGGCGGCCGTGGCGCCGGCCACGAAGGCCCCGCCGCAACGCTCCGCACCGCCTCCGGTGATCACGCTCGGCGAGGAAGAACTCTCCGACGTCGTCCTGTCCAAATTCTTCGTCTACGACCGCGAGGCCACTGCTTCATCGAAGCTCGGCCTGCAG
>JBAVXH010000393.1:0-8816 GCA_049698215.1 Xanthobacteraceae bacterium
CTGCTTGACCGCGACGCTCGACATCCTCAAGGCGATCGCACACGGCGAGGGTCCGCAGAGCGCGGTGCTGGCGCTCGGCTATGCGGGCTGGGCGCCGGGGCAGCTCGAGGGTGAGATCACCGAGAACGGCTGGCTCAACTGCGAGGCCGACTCCGAATTGATTTTCGGCACCGACATCGAGTCAAAATACGAGAAAGCGATGCGCAAACTCGGCATCGATCTCGGCAAGCTCTCGAGCGAAGCGGGCCACGCGTAAGGCCTACCGCGCCTCGACGTGCCGCGGCACTTCGGCCTGCGAATGGCCGATCAGCGAAATCGCCTGCTCCGGCTCCATCGGCTCGCCGAACACGAAGCCTTGCGCGTATTCGCAGCCCATCTGGTAAAGCTCTGACGCATCGGAGACGTGCTCGGCGCCCTCGGCGATCACGTCCATCGAGAGATCGTGCGCCATCGCGATGATCGAGCGCAGGATCACCGGCCGCGAACCCTTGCCATTGGTGCGCACGAACGACTGATCGATCTTGATGGTGTCGAACGGGAAGCGCTGCAGATAGGCAAGCGAGGAGTGTCCCGTGCCGAAATCGTCGAGCGACAGGCCCACACCGAGGTCGCGCATGCGGGTGAGCATCTGCGCGGCGTATTCGGGGTTCTCCATGACCAGCGACTCGGTCAGCTCCAGCTTGAGTGTGCCGCGCGCGACCGCCGAGCGCGACAACACGGTGCGCAGGTCCTGGATCAGGTCGTGGCGCAAGAGCTGGCGCGACGAGATATTGACGCTCACGAACAGCGGGTAGCGCAGCCGCGTGGCGCGCTGCCACGCGGCCAACTGGCGCGTCGCGCGGTCGAGCGCGAACAGCCCGAGATCGACGATCAGCCCGGTCTCTTCGGCGAGCGGAATGAAGTCTGCCGGCGAGAGCCGGCCCATCTTGGGATGGTCCCAGCGCAACAGCGCCTCAAAGCCGGCAACCGTGCGGTCCTCGAGCCAGATGATCGGCTGGTAGAGCACCGTCATCTCGTCGCGCTCCAGCGCGCGGCGCATATCGCTCTCCATCGAGAGGCGATCGCTCTTGCGCGTGCGCATCGCGGGCTTGAACACCTCGATGCGATCGCCGCCGATGCGCTTGCCGTGATACATCGCAAGCTCGGCATCTTTCAGGATGTCTTCCTTGCGCTGCGGCGTGCCGTCGGCGAGCGCAAGCCCGATCGACGCGGTGAGCAGGATCTCGCGATCGTTGAAAGTGATCGGCGCGCGCAGCGACTTGCGGATGGTGTCGGCGAGCGCCGTGATGCGCGGCGGCTCGCGCTCGGAGAGCAGCAGCAGGCCGAACTGGTCGCCGGAGAGGCGCGCCAGCGTGTCCTGGGGTTTGAGGATGCGCCCGAGGCGGCGCGCAAGCGTCAGCAGGATCGAGTCGCCGACCGCGATGCCGACCGAGTCGTTCACCTGCTTGAAGCGATCGAGATCGATCACCATCACGGTCGGGCGGATGGTGGAGTCGGCCTTGGCGAAGGACAGCGCCGCATCGAGCCGGTCGAGGAACAGCTCGCGGTTGGGCAGGCCGGTCAGGTTGTCGTGCACCGCGTCGTGCAACAGCCGCTCCTCGGCGGTCTTGAACTCGGTGACGTCGGTGACTGTGCCGACCAGGCGCACCACCTCGCCGTCGGAGCCGACCACGGGCCGCGCCTTGAGGGCGAACCACATGTAATGGCCGTCGAGGGTGCGCAGGCGAAATTCGAGGAACAGCCGCCCGCGCCGCTGATCGAGCACGCCGTCGAGCGCCGCGCGGAAACGGTCGCGGTCGAGCGGGTGCAGCACCTCGAGCCAGTCGGCGGCCGAGCCGCCAAGCGCGCCGCGTTTCAACCCGAGCATCGCCTCCGTCTCGGGCGAGGTGAACACCCGGTCGTTTGGAACGTCCCAGTCCCAGATCATGTCGCCCGCGCCGGTGAGCGCGAGCGCGCGGCGCTCGATGTCCGAGACGATCGCGATCGCCGCTCCGCCCGAGAAGGCGTGCTGCATGACGGTGAAGCCGATCAGCATCACGATCAGCACAAGGCCGCCGAGCAGCGCCGGGCCGACAATGTCGTTGGTCACGACGCCGGTGACCGCGAGATAGCCGGCGAACACCCAGACGACCAGCAGCAGCCAGGTCGGGATCAACAGCACCGCGCGATCGAAGCCATGCGCCGCGAGATAGACAACAAGGCCGAGGCCCGCGGTCGCCACGATGGCGAGCGAAATGCGCGCCACCCCCGACGCGACGGCCGGGTTGAACACCGCAATCGCGGTGAGCGCACCGAGGAATATGAGCCAAAGCGCCGTGATGTGCGCGTAGCGCACGTGCCAGCGGTTGAGGTTGAGGTAGGCAAACAGGAACACGACCAGCGTGGCGGCGAGGATCGCTTCGCCCGAGGCGCGCCAGACGCGCTCGGCATCGGCGGACAGATCGAACACCTTGCCCCAGAATCCGAAGTCCGTGCCGATATAGGCGAGCACCGCCCAGCCGAGCGCGGCGGCCGCGGGAAACATCACGCTGCCCTTCACGACGAAGAGGATGGTCAGGAACAGCGCGAGCAGGCCCGCGATGCCGATGACGATGCCGTGGTAGAGCGTGAACGAGTTGATCTTGTCCTTGTAGGCGTCGGGCTCCCACAGATAGAGCTGCGGCAGCTTGTCGGAGCGAAGCTCGACCACATAGGTGATGACCGTGCCCGGATCGAGCGTGATGCGGTAGATGTCGGCCGCGGGGTTGGCCTGGCGATCCGGACGGTCGCCGGAGCTCGGCGTCACGTTGACGATGCGCGACAAGCCGAGGTCGGGCCAGAACAGGCCGGAGCCGACCATGCGGTAGTGCGGCACGACGATCAGCCGGTCGATCTGCTCGTCGCTGTTGTTGGCGAGCGCGAAGACCGCCCAGTTGTTGCCCGCCTCGCGCGCGCGCACCTCGATGCGGCGGATGATGCCGTCGGCGCCGGGCGCGGTGGAAACCTGGATGCGGTCGCCTTCGGATCTCGGGCGCTCGAGCGCGTCGGTGAGATCGATGGCGGAGGCGTCGATGCGCACGTTGATGGCCTCGACCGCGCGCGCGCTATGAACGCCGAGCGCGACGCCGAGCAGGATCGCAACCGCAAGCACGGCGCGCTTCAGACGCAAACCAAAAACCTCCGGCTTTCCGCGATTCCCCAGCAGGGAAGGCCCTGATGACTAGCCCTGAAAGTGGGGCAAGAGCAAGGATTTCAGGGGCTTGTTAAGGATTGTGGCTGCCCGCCGGTACGTTATTTTGTGGGCAATTTCGCCAAATCTGGCGGAAGCGCGGCCCGGCGCAGGCGCGCGTTGCTGGCAGCCAGCGTTTGCGGGTTCAGGCGGCCATCGCGGTCGGCCTGCAGCAACGAATACATCACGGGAAAATACTGATCCGGGTCGTAGCTGATGAGGATCAGGTCGACGCCGGCGTTGAGCGCCGCAACCGCGCCGCCGGCCGGTCCTTCGCGGCTCAGCATCACCGCGCCCATGCTGAAATCGTCGGTAATCAGGATGCCGCGATGACCCCACGTGTCGCGCAGCAGGCCGTTGACGACCGCATGCGAGAATGACGCGGGCCGTTCGGAGTCGATCGCGGTGAGGCGCGCGTGGCCGAGCATCGTGAAGGCGGAGCCGTTCTCCTTCAGGCGGCGAAACGGAAGCCAGTCCGTCGCCTCCAGCTCCTGCGACGACGCCGCAAGGTCGGCGGCAAGCTTGTGCGTGTCCTCGTAGACGCGGCCGAGCCCCGGGAAATGCTTCAGCGTGCAATGCACGCCGGTCATCATCAGCGTCTCGCAGTAGACGTCGGCCACATCGGTCACGACCGCAGGATCGTTCGAGATCGCGCGCGTCGAGATGCGCGAAGTCTTGTCCTCGGGATTGACCACGCCGTGATTGAGATCGACCACCGGCGCGAAGTTGAGATTGACGCCAAGCGCAGCAAGCTCGCGTCCTTGCCGCGCCGCATATTGGCGGACCGCGAGCTGCCGCTCGGCCGCGTCGCGATGGATGGCGACGATCTCGGCCAGCGGCGGCATGCGGGTCAGTGGCGGCGACAGGCGCGACACCGGCCCGCCCTCCTGGTCGGTCGCGATCCAGAGGGAGGGAAGGTTTTGCGCGCGGCGGATGTCCTGAAGGTGGTCGATGTTGTCGCGGATCTCGTCCGGTGCTTTGCCCTCGACGTTGAGCGCGCTGAGGAACACGCCGGCGATGGCGCGGCGTTCGAGCAACGCGTGGAGTTCGGAGGACTTGCGGTAGCCGACCACGACATGCGCGCCGAGCCTTTCAAGCTGTAGCGGGTCGGCGGCGAGCACGGCGCGGCGCATGTATTGGAATTGAAGCTCGCTCGCTGCCGTGAGGCCGAATGCGAAGACCGCCAGCACGGGCGAGGCGCCGCTCATCAGCCGCAGCAGCGAGGATCGCGACCACACGCGCCGCAGCGTCCAGATGTCGATCGCGATGACGACAAGCGGCACGGCAAGCAGCGCGATGAGCGCGATGGGCCGCCACGTCGTCAGCAGCGGCGTGCGCCACCCGATCGCGAGGGGCAGCAGCGCGGCGACGAGCGCGATGCGCGCAAGGATGAATGCGGCGGTGAGATAGGTCACGTTACGAGAGCCCGGTGGTGGGCGATACCCAAGCCGCCGCGTGACGGCGGATTTGTGATCGCGGCGCGACGCGATTGCGGCGGCTTCTTTGATTGACGCGTTTTCTGCGGCGAACCGGTATCCACTTCGCCGGAAAACGCTACGCGGTCAGCACGATCTTGCCGATGTGCTCGCTCGTCTCCATCAGGGCATGGGCGGCCGCCGCTTCGCGCAAGGGATAAGTCTTGTAGATCACCGGCTTGACCTTGCCGGCCGCGATCAGCGGCCAGACGTTCTGTTCGACCGCGCGCGCGATCGCGGCCTTCTCGGGGACCGGACGCGGACGCAGGCCGGAGCCGGTGTGCCAAAGGCGCTTCACCAGAATCGGCCGGAAGTCGACCATCGTCTTCGGGGGACGCTGGAATGCGATCTGCACGATGCGCCCGTCCATCGCGGCGGCATCGTAGTTCTTCTGGATGTAGTCGCCCGCCACCATGTCGATGATGACCTCGGCGCCCTTGCCGCCGGTCGCCTTCTTGGTCTCGGCGACGAAGTCCTCGGTCTTGTAGTTGATCGCGACGTCTGCGCCGAGCTTGCGGCAGGCCTCGGCCTTGTCCTCCGAGCCCACCGTCACGATCACGCGCGCGCCATGACACTTCGCCAGCATGATCGCGGTGGTGCCGATGCCGGATGAGCCGCCGTGCAGCAACATGGTCTCGCCCGCTTTCAGCGCGCCGCGCTCGAACACGTTGTGCCAGACCGTGAAGAAGGTTTCGGGGATCGCCGCGGCTTCCACCATCGAGAGCTGCGGGATCACCGGCAATGAGATCGTCTCGTGCACGACGGCGTATTCCGCGTAGCCGCCGCCCGCGACCAGCGCGGTGACCTTGTCGCCGACCTTCCAGCGCGTCACGCCCTCGCCGAGCTTCACGACTTCGCCGGCAAGCTCCAGCCCCGGAATATCGGGAGCGCCCGGCGGCGGCGGATACTTGCCTTCGCGCTGCATCACGTCCGGCCGGTTCACGCCCGCGGCCGCGACCTTGACCAGCATCTCCCCCGCCTTCGGCTGCGGCGTGTCGCGCTCCTGCGGCACCAGCACGTCGGGCGCGCCGGGCTCGCGGATCGCAATGGCAGTCATGCGGGCGGGAATGCTCATGTCGGGTCCTCGAAGATGGGTGCGGGGCTCAATAGGCCGCCGCGACGGGCCTGACAACGGGGCTACTTGGTGACGCGCCCCTTGATCGCATTCGCATGCGCCGCCCCGGTGATGCGGCCGGCAGCGTCAGCCGGAAAGCGGGCGCGCACACGTGACTTCAGCCCCTCGGCGTCGCTCGCTGACATCTTGCCGATGACGGTCCGGACGTTGGAGGTCATCGCGATGCTCCAGAACTCATCGAAGCTCGCGAAGGTGCGGTTCACCTTGATGACGCGCGTTTCGATGTCGGTCGCGCCGGCCGTGGCCCAGAGAGCGCGCAGATTCTCCGTCCGTGATGCTTCGGGGCTGGGTGGCATCATGGGCGGGACATTCATCGCGCGCAGTTCGGCCAGAATCGGTTCGAGCGGAAATCCGCCGGTGAACAAGTCCCACGCGTAGGTCGCGATTGTGCCCTCCGGCCGAACCACCCGCGCCATTTCGGAAAGCCCTTTCGCGGGGTCGGGCACGAAGAAGATCACCAGGGCCATGACGGCGACGTCGAAACTCGCATCCGGGAACGGCAGCGCCATGGCGTCGCCCTGCCCGAAGCGCGCAAGCCGCGCGGCGGGCCGCGTGCGCGCGAACGCGAGCTGCCCTTCCGAAGGATCGATCCCTTGCACTTCGGCAGGCTGGCAGCGTTCGACGATCAGCTCCGAGAAGGCGCCGTTGCCGCAGCCGATATCGACCCAGCGCAATCCCGGCGTCGGCGCGAGCCAGTCGAGAAACACCTCGCCGGCAAGCCGGCTCCACACGCCCATGTGCCGTTCGTAGGCGGCACCGTCGTCGAAGCGGAATTGTTCAGCGGCCATGGGCTTTCCTTCCGACGGCAGACAACAGGCTTTCACCAGCATATCGGTTGGCCTATTGAGCATGGCAAGCCACGCTAGTGTCCCGATTCCGAAGTTCGTCTCATCGTGCAGCATCCTCGTATGCGAACTTCGGAATCGAAAGGACACTAGCAACGTATCGATTCTAGTGTGGCTTGGGTTCAGAAGTCCGCATTACGGACTTGCCGCGGCGCTGTTGCGGACTTCTGAACCGCCACACTAGTGGAGGATGCGCTGATGCCCGCAATGGACGAAGACGACCGGCCGAAGAAGAAGCTCTCGCACGAGATCGGGCAGGACCTGACCCTGCTGTCGGTCAAGGAGCTTGACGAGCGCGTCGCGCTGCTCCAGGAGGAAATCGCGCGGCTCGAGGCCGACAAGGTCAAAAAACAGGCGCAGCGCTCGGCCGCCGACCAGTTCTTCAAGCGATAATTTTCTGGACTGTGGCCGGTTTGGCGCGCGAGTATGCGCATACACGCCAAGGGTGTGCGGTGGTAACAGGACGACGCGAGCGGTTCGGGTTGGGGCGACGGCTTGCCGGCTGGATCGCCGCTTACGCGTTCGTGCTCCATGCCGTGCTGGCCGGGATGGTCGCGACGCAGCTCGCCGCCGGCAAAACCGCGGCGGGCTTCGAACTTTGCGTGACCCATCCGGACGGCACGCGCGCGCCCGCGCAGGGTCAGCACCAGCATGACCAGTGCGCCTTGCATTGCGCGGCCGTTGCGGGTTTTGCGGCGCTTGCGCTTGCACTGATCGCTCTCGTCTTTCCGTTGCGGCCGATGGGCTACATGCCCATCCGCCGCGCCTATCCTGCGCCAAGCTTCCTCTGCCGCGCGGGCTTAAGCCGCGCACCTCCGCTCCCGGCCTGACATTTCCAATCGTGTTTGATCGGATCGCCCGCCGCATGCGGGTGCACTCAGGCATATGGAGGGTTACTGTGTCCCGCAGGATCGCGTTCTATTCAGGCGTTCTCACGCTGCTGCTTGCTTCACCCGCACTCGCGCATCATCCGGGCGGCGCGACCAATTCCGGTGGAGCCGGACCCATCACCACCATCTCGGCCTCGACGCTCGAGGCGGGCCATGGCGCGGTTGCGTTCCTCTACGAGTACATCGCATTCGGCGGGCTCGGTAACGCAGAGCTGATCGATGCGGCGGGCAAGCACATCCACGCGCACAGCATCGGCACGATCCAGGCCCCCATAGCGAGTGCCGCCTATGGCGTCACCGACGACTTCATGGTCTCGGTGCGCCTGCCGTATGTGATCCGCACCGACATCCGCGAAGGGCACCATTCGCATCTGCCGGGCGGCGTCGTCAGCAACACGGTGGACTACCGCGGCGACTCGACTGGAATCGGCGACGTCATCGTGCTCGGCCAATACCGCTTCATCAACAACAGGGCGACACGCACCGAGGCCGCATTCCTGTTCGGCGTCAAGGCGCCGACCGGGGCGACGAACCGGATCGATGCGCAAGGCCTCTTGTTCGAGGCCGAATTCCAGCCCGGCTCCGGCTCGTGGGACCTGCTCGGCGGCGCCGCCTTCACGCAGCGCTTCGGCGCGTGGTCGTTCGACGCCAATGTGGTAGGCATCCTGGTCGGGCGCGGCACGCAGGACACCAAGCTCGGCGATCGCTTCCTCTACAACGCATCGCTGTCCTACCGGCTCCTCGGCTACACGGCGCCCGAACAGCACGCCGGCCTGCCGTCGTCCGCGCTCGCGCATGGGCCGGTGCCGCACCGGCATCCGCATCCGCTCGAAAAGATTCCGGCGCCGCCGCAGTGGATCGTCGACGCGATCCTCGAATTGAACGGAGAATGGCACGACTTCGAAACGATCGCCGGTGTGCGGGATCCGAACTCCGGCGGCCACGTGCTCATGGTGTCGCCTGGCGTGCGGGTCGGGTACGGCGCCTTCTCGGGCTTCGCCAGCTTCGGCGTTCCGATCGTCAACGACATGAACGGGCTGCAGTCGAAGCCGTCCTACCGGATCTTCACCGGCGTCGCCTACGCGTTCTGAGGGAGTCGCAAAATGTTGAAGGCTCTCGCCATCGCGGCCGCCATGGTGCTGGCGGCGAACAGCGCGCATGCGCACTCGCACAAGCTCAAGACGCTCGAGATCGTGCACCCGTGGTGCCTCGAGACGGACGATATCGGCAAGCCGGTCGTGGTCTCCATGACCATCAAGAACG
>JBAVXH010000394.1:0-32556 GCA_049698215.1 Xanthobacteraceae bacterium
GTCCCAGTCCATCCCCGAACCCTCACGAAAAAGAAGTCCGTCCGCCGGTCGTGCGCAGACGGCGGACGGACCTCCCGACGAGCCCCCGGCCCGTTATTTCACCGCGTTGACGCGCTCGATCGCGCCCTTCGGCCAGTCGTTGCCGTATTTGTCGAGGTAGCGCTTCTGCGCGAACGAGCGGAAGGCGTTCTGGTCGGGCGCGTAGACCTGCTTGCCTTCCTTCTTGAAGAACTCGATCGCCTCCTGCTCCTGTGCGTTGTATTTCGCGGCACTGACGTCGAATGCCTTGTCGGCCTCCGCGCGCAGCTTCGCCTGCTGCGCCGCGCTCAGCGTCGACCACGCCTTCTTCGACACCGCCAGCATGTCGTAGCCGAGCACGTGGTTGGTGAGGACAAACTGTGAGGTCACCTCGTAGAACTTCATCGAGCGGCCGGAGACGAGCGGATTGTCCTGTCCGTCGACCGCGCCGGCCTGCAGCGCGGTGTAAAGCTCCGCATAGGCGACCGGCGTCGGATTGGCGCCGAGCGACTCGCCGAGGAACTGCCAGAACTCGCCCGGCGGCATGCGCAGCTTGACGCCCGCGAGATCGGTCGGCGTATTGATTTTCTTGGTCGGCTTCAGGTTCACCTGGCGCGCGCCGAAGTAGACCGGGCGGATCAGCTCGATGCCGAGCTGGTCGCGCGCCATCTTGATGAATTCCTGACCGACGTCGCTCGCGAACGTCTTCTTCAGGTGGTCGTAGTCACGGAAGAGATACGCCGAGGTCATCAGCGACCACGCGGGGATCTGTTTGGAGATGTCCGCCGGCGCGAGATTGCACAGCTCGAGGTTCTCGCGCTGGAGCGCGACGAGTTCGGTGCCCTGCTTGAACAGCGTGTTGTTCCAGTACGGCTCGAAGTCGAGATCGTTTTTCAGCGCGTCGGCGAAGGCCTTGTAGGCTTCGGCGCGCATGTCGGTTTCGGGAAACGCGGCGGAAAAGCGCATCTTCGGCTTGGCCTGCGCGAAGGCGCCTTGCGTCGCGCCGATTGCAAGCGCCGAGGCGCCCGCGGCCATCAAGGTCCGGCGGGTAATCTGTACGGGCATCGTGGTTCTCCCTCTCGCTGCGCTCTTTCCGAGCTGCCTGGCCCATCTATTACGTGGGGCGAAGGACAAATCAATATGCAAATAAGATTTTGTCGGATATTTTGTGATTTGTATGATAGCTTGCGTGGGAGACGGCACCGCGTGAGATCGTGACGCCGCAAAAAGCCCAGACAGATCAAGATGCTGACCAGAACCGCCGAATACGACTCGATTAGCGAAAAGGCCTACCGGCGCGTTCGCGCCGACATCATTTTCGGCAAGCTGAACCCCAGCGAGAAACTGAAGCTCGACCGGCTGCGCGAGGACTACGGCGCAAGCGTTGGGACCTTGCGCGAACTGCTGAGCCGGCTTGTCTCGGAAGGACTGGTGATCGCGGAAGGACAGCGCGGCTTCGAGGTCGCGCCAATTTCGGCAGAGAATTTGCGTGAGATCGCGGCGCTGCGGTTGTTGCTCGAGTCACATGCGCTAAGGCAGTCGTTCCGCGCCGGCGACATGGATTGGGAGGGGCGCGTCGTGTCCGCCCACCACAAGCTTTCGGCGATCGAGAAGAAGCTGCTCGCCGGCGACGGCGGCGATCCCGAGATGTGGAAACGCTACGACTTCGAATTCCATCATGCGCTCATCTCGGCCTGCGGATCGAATGCGCTGCTCGAAACGCATGCGCCGGTCTACGACAAATATCTGCGCTACCAGATGATCGCCGGAATCTTCCGCGGCGAGATTGCTTCGCGCGAGCATTACACGCTCCTGGAATGCGCACTCAACCGCGACGCCGAGGCCGCTTGCGGCGTGCTCGTCGTCCACATCGAGGCCTGCGTCGACTTCACGCTCGCAAACGGCAAGTGGCCGGTCGCGATGAGCGGCTGATTGAGACGCCGCCGGGCGTCGACCTTGGCCGACGTCTACGCCTCGCACGCCGGCCCGTCGTTCGACGCCCCTGTTGCAGCCTCATACCTGCCGGCCTGCCAGGCCAGTAGACAACCGGCCGCGTTCGTCAGAACGTAAGCGCACCTAACAGAAGTTCGCGAGCGCGTCGGCTCGCGCGCGACATACGGGAGGACGTTCATGCTCAAGTCGAGGATTGTCGCCGCCATCGCCGGCTCGCTGCTGTGGGCTGGCGGCGCAATGGCGCAGGACACGATCAAGGTCGGCGCCAACCTGCCGATGAGCGGGCCGAATGCGGAGCTGGGCGAGATTTTCTCGCGCGCCGCCTCGATTGCCGTGAAGCACATCAACGCCGACAAAATGCTGTCGAAGCCACTCGAGCTCGCGATCGAGGACAGCCAGGCGACCCCGCAAGGCGGGGTGGTGGCGATGAACAAGCTCGTCAGCGTCACCAAGGTGCCGTACGTGCTGAGCGCCTACACGGCCGTTTCCAAGGCGATCGCGCCGATCGGCGACCGCGCCAAGGTAGTCAGCATCAACGGCGGCGCGGTCGGCCCGGACCTGGCCGAGCTCGGCGACTATTTCTGGAACGTGATCCCGCTGGTGAACTTCGAGGCGGAGGTTTTGATCCCCTTCGTCGTGAAAGAGAAGGGCCTCAAGAACATCGTGTTGATCTTCGTCGACGATCCGCTTGGCGAGGCGGTGCAGAAGGTGCTGCGCGAGCAGGTGCCGAAGGCCGGCGGAAAGCTGGTCGGCGAGCTGCAGGTCCAGCGCGCGACGCAGCAGTTCGCCTCGATCGCCGCGAACGTGCGCCAGCTCAAGCCGGACGCGATCTATATCGCGTCGTTCGGCACGCAGGTGAACCAGATCATCAAGCAGCTGCGCGACAACGGCATCACGCAGCAGCTGGTGAGCTATTCGGCGATGTCGACACCCTCGATCGCCGAGCTCCCCGAGGCGAAGGGCTCCTGGTACACGACGCAATCCGCCGACTTCACGGCGAGTGCGCTCGGACAGCGTGTCGCAAAGGAATACAAGGAGCTGAGCGGCAAGGACGCGAACTCCTACGTGGCGAACTACTACAACGCCATCATGGTGTTCGGCATCCTGGCGCAGCAGCTCGAGAAGGCCGGCAAGCCGATCACCGGAACCACCCTGCTGGAGCAGCGCCGCGCCAGCCCGACATTCGAGCTGGTCGGCGGCAAGATGACGTTCCAGCAGAACGGCACCGTCGCGGCGCCGGTGCAAATTCGTGAGATCGACGGCACGGGCCCGGGCAAGCTGATCAAGTAGCTGCCGGCCGCGCGGCTACCCGTCATGGTGTTTCTTCAGCTCTTCCTGAACGGGCTGCAGCTCGGCGCGATCTACGCGCTGACTGCAGTCGGTTTCTCGCTGATCTTCGGTTCGACCAAGATCTTCCACGTCGCGCACGGCTCGGCATTTGCGATCAGCGGCTACATCTACTGGTGGCTTGCCTCGAAGCTCGCCGTGCCGTGGCCGCTTGCGACACTCGCAGCGGTGGTCGCGGCGGCGGCGTTCGGCCTGTTGATGGAGCGCTTCATCTACCGGCCGATCCAGCGCCATGAGGCATCGTTCTTCACGGTATTCATCGCGGCGTTCGGCGTATCGCTCGTCATTCAGAACCTGATCGGCACCGTTGCGGGCCGCGGCATGGAGACGGTGAACACGCCGCTGTCCCGCAGCGTCGAGATCATGGACGGGCTGTTCGTCGCGCCGATTTCGGCCATCTCGATCGTGGTTGCGATTTTGGTGTTCACCGCGCTGTCCTGGTTTCTTGGCCGCACCCACATCGGCATCGCGATGCGCGCGCTCTCCGAAAACCCTGATCTCGTCCGCGTGTTCGGGCTTGACCCGGGGCGCGTCGCGCAATGGGCGTTCGTGATCGGCTCCGCGGTGGTGGTGCCGGGCGCGATCTTCACCGCGATGACGGCGGGGCTCAATCCGGCGATCGGCACGCACGTGATGCTGGTGAGTCTTGCGGCAACCATCGTCGGCGGCATCGGCAGTGTGCGCGGCGCCGCATGCGGCGGGCTGCTGCTCGGATTGGCCGAGAACCTCGCCTACTGGAAGCTCGATCCGCAGTGGAGCGAGGCGGTCACCTTCGTGGTGCTGTTCGCGTTCATCATCTTCCGTCCATCGGGCTTCTTCGGCAGCCCGACGACGGCGAAGTGACGCACGCATGTTCACCTACATTGTCAGCCTTGCGATCCTGATCGGCATCAACGCGATCCTTGCGGTCACGCTGAACTTTATCCTCGGATACGCGGGCATCTTCTCGCTCGCGCACGCGATCTTCTTCGGCATCGGCGCCTACACGACGGCGGTTGCCGCCATGAAATTCGGCGCCGACTTCGCGGTCGCAACGGCGGCCGGCATGGCGCTCAGCGGGGTCATTTCGCTCGCGCTTGCGCTGCCGGCGCTGCGCGTGCGCGGCGAATACTTCGTTGCGGCCTCGCTCGGGCTGCAGATGCTCGCCCTTACGGTGTTCTCGGAGTGGAAGTCGGTCACGGGCGGCATCGGCGGGCTGATCGGCATTCCGCCGGCGCGGCTGTTCGGCTTCGATGTCAGCGACCCGGTACTCTTCCTCGGCCTGACGCTCGCATGCCTCGCCGTAATCCTGCTGGTCATCCGCTCCCTGGTGCGTTCGAGCTTCGGGCGCAGCTTGAAGGCGATCCGCGACGACGAGACCGCGGCCTCCGCGCTCGGCAAGAACGTCGCGCTGCTCAAGACGCTCGCCGTGATGGTCTCATCGTCGTTTGCGGCGGTCGCGGGCTCGCTGTTCGCGTTCTATCTCAGCTTCATCAATGTCGAGAGCTTCGTGCTCGAAGTTTCGGTGCAGATTATCGCGATGGTGATCATCGGCGGCACCGGCACGCTGCTCGGGCCGGTAATCGGCGCGGTGATCGTGTTGCTCCTGCCCGCACTGCTCACCTATCTGCCGTACCTGCCGCCGACCGAGATCGGCTCGATCCAGCAGATGATCTACGGCCTTGCGATGGTGCTGCTGATGATCTTTAGGCCCTCCGGCCTGTGGGGCTACGGGTCGGACAGCCGGAAACGGGGCGAGCCATGACTGGCGAGACCCTGTTCCAGGCCGAGCACATCAGCAAAACCTTCGGCGGGCTTAAGGCCGTGGACAACGTGTCGTTCGCGCTGCGTGCCGGGATCGTCACCACGCTGGTCGGGCCGAACGGCGCCGGCAAGACGACGCTGTTCAATGCCATGACCGGGCACCTTGTGCCGGATCAGGGCTCGGTGACGTTCCTGGGCCAGAGCATCCTCGGACTGCCGCACTGGAAGGTCGCGCGGCTCGGCATCGGGCGCACGTTCCAGGACCTGAAACTGTTCTCGCACATGACCGTGCTGGAGAACGTTACCACCGCGACCGAGTCCGGCTCATGGCTGTGGCAGACCGGCGGGCGCGCCTCGAAGACCGCGCGCGTCGAACGCATCGAGCGCGCGCTCGACGCGACACACTTGCAGCGCCGCCGCGATACGCGCGCGGTCGATCTTTCCTACGCGGAGCGCAAGTTCCTCTCGATCGCGCGCATCATGGCGTCCGGGGCGCGGCTATGGCTGCTCGACGAGCCGGCCTCCGGCCTCGACCGCAGCTCGTACGATCGCTTCCTGTCGGTGCTACGCAACGAGGTGAAGCTGGGCGTCACGATCTGCATCATCGAGCACAATCTCGACATCGTGCAGAGCATCTCCGACCGCATCGCGTTCCTCGATCAGGGCAAGCTGCTTGCCGAGGGCGAGCCGAAGACCATCCTGTCCGATCCGGCGCTCGCCGCGATCTATTTCGGCGAGCGCGCGCAATGACGGCCCCGGTGCTTCAGGCGCGGTCTCTCGTCGCCGGCTACGGCGGCCGGCCGGTGTTGAGCGACGTCTCGATCGAGGTGCGCGCCGGCGAGGTGCTGTGCGTCATCGGCCACAACGGCGCCGGCAAGTCGACGCTGATGCGCTCGCTGTTCGGGCTGACGCGGCCGGTGTCGGGCAAGATCCTCGTCGACGGCAGGGAGCTCGCCCATCACGTGCCGCGCGTTCTTGCCTCGCACGGCATCGCGCTGATGCCCGAGGGGCGCGGCATTTTTCCCGGGCTGACGGTCGCCGAAATCTTCGACCTTGCGCTGTGGTCCGGCAACATCGCGCAGGCCGAGCGGCAAAAGCGCATCGACTGGGTGCTGAACCTGCTGCCGCCGATCAAGGGCTTCTTCAATAAGCGCGCTGGCTTCCTCTCGGGCGGCCAGCAGCAGATGGTCTCGATCGGCCGCACGCTGCTGTCGCAGCCGCGCTGCCTGATGATGGACGAGCCCTCGATCGGGCTTGCGCCAAAGCTCTTCCAGGACATGCTGCAGCCGATCCGCGCGCTGCAGCGCGAAAACAAGATGGCGGTCATCCTGGTCGAGCAAAACGTGCGCGAGGCGCTGAAGATTTCCGACCGCGTGGTGGTGATGAAGGCCGGCCAGGTGATCCTCGATACCGTGCCGGAGGACCTCGCCGACAACACGCGCCTGATGGAGCTCTATTAGGCGGGGAGGCACGCTCGGCGCGCTCCCCTCCCGCCCGCGAAGCGGCGGGGAGGGGTTGGGGGTGGGGGGACTTCTTACTGGCCTTGCCTGATCACCCGCTGGAGCGCCGTGTCCGCCGAGGCGATCAGCACGTAACACCAGTAATCGTCGAGCGCCGGATAGTTGTCGCGCGAGTCGAGGAGGTGCAGGTGCGCGAGCGCGGCCGCCGTGCCTTCAAGTGTCGCCGGCACGGTCGCGGCGAGCGCCTCGGCCGCTTCCCGTTCGGCGTGGAGCAACGGCTCCAGCCCGACCTCGTCGCCGGGCTCGGCGTCGTGATATGCGAGGCACGCCGCATAGGCGCGCGCGTGCGCCGCGATCGCGGCGTAGATGGGGTCGTCCCTGTTCTGTAGCCCGGATGGAGCGAAGCGCAATCCGGGGCCGACCTGTCCATCACGCTCCCGGCTTTCGCTTTGCTCAAGCTGGGCTACGGCCTCACCCGGCAGTGCCGCGAGCACCGGCCCTGCAACCACGGCGCGGCGTGTGATAGAACGCGACTCGGCCTTGGCCATCGGTGATCCCATGGCTCGGGGGTCAGATCATTTGGCCGCGTCACGGCATGCCCTGAGGACGCGGCTAGTTTCACGCGGGTTTGCGCCGGATTGGTATCCTTCGACTTTATGTATCCCACAAAATAATGCCACCGTCAAGGGACAAGAAGCGAAAAAGGATGGGGAGACCGGCGACCGGTCACGATCCGCAATTCGCGTTCCGGATTCCGTTAGAGACCATCGCCGCTATTGAAGCATGGGCGAAGCAACAGCCCGACAGGCCATCGCGCTCGGAGGCATTGCGGAGGCTGGTTGATATTGGGTTGGGAAAAGAGGCGAAGCGCTATCTACCAAAGGACTGATCAAGCAGCTTTTCAATGTAAGAGGATATTGTGTGAGCCGCGCTCGGGGCGCCCTTTTTGCGCGTGCTAGTGCGAGAGAGTGACATCGTGGCGTTGATCGAATCCTACTTTGATGAAAGCGGATCGCATGACGGCTCGCCCGCACTTGGCGTGGCCGGGTTCGCTTTCACAAAGGCGGGGGCTGCCAAGCTGGATCAGGAATGGGGTTCCGTACTGGAGCGGTACGAATTGCCGTTCTTTCATATGGTCGATTGCGCACACGGCAATCCGCCCTTTGATCGCCTGACTCGCGATGAGCGCATCGCCGTCGAAAAGGAGATGATCGCTCTCATTCGCGACAACCTCTTGTGCGGCTACGGCGTGTCAATTTCGGAGCGCGAATACAACGAATTTTTCCCCGACCACGTGCCCTACGGAAGTGCCTACTCTCTTTGCTGCTGGACCTGCTTGGAGGTCGTGCAGCACTGGATCGAGGCAAATGGCATTGAGGGCGACGCTGCCTATTTCTTCGAGGCCGGTCATGCCAGCCAATCCGAAGCGAACCGCATCATGACTCGGATTCTCTCGCATGAGCAGTTACGGCGCGACTACCGCTATTCGTCCCACGCGTTCGCGGACAAGAAAAAACTTAGACCGCTGCAAGCTGCCGATCTGCTCGCGTGGCTTCAGGCCAACCAGGCACAGCGTTTCTTGCGCAAAGAGCCGACGATGCGGAAGGATTTAGCTGCGCTTATGGATGGGAAGCCGATTGAGGGGCGATTTATCGGTCGCGAACAGCTTAGGGTGATGAAGGAACAGACGCGGATTGCGATGCGTGACCCTAACGCACTGATTACGGGGAAATACGGCTCATTTCCCTTTGTTGCTGACACACTTCGGGACTGAGACGACGCTCTTGAACGGTTTCCGCGCCCTTCCTCAGTCTCATCCGCGCCGATCTCGCCGGTGGCGTTCCAATTGTTTAGGGCGTCGTGTTTGCGCAATCAGGTCACGCCGCGCGCTTGCCCCCGCGCCGCGCTGGTGCCTTTACGCGCACGTTCTTCACCGGCGGTAGAAGCAGGTCAGCCGGCACCCGGAAGCGAGCGCGTAATCGCTGCACCATCGATAGGCTCAGCCCTTTCTTGCCGGCCAGCACCTCACTGACCCTGCTCGGGGTGCCGAGGATCGGCACCATGTCGGCGCGGGACAGCCCATGCTGTTCCATCAAGTGGCGGATCAGGTCTGCGATGCGCGGTCGCGGACGCGGCCACTTGCGCTCCTCATAGGCTGCAATGAGCCGTGCCTGGGCCTCAAGCCGCCGAGCATCGGCTGGATCATTCGATTCCCAGAGCCGTTCGACGAGGCCGCGGGCACGCGCCAGCTCCGCGTCGCTGTCAATCAGGATTACAGTTGCGTCCATCACGCCGTCTCCGCATCAATCTCATCGTATTCGGCATGCGTCCCGAAGAAGCGGATCGCCAGCACGCCTGCCTGATATTGCACACGCGCAACCAACCGATAGTCGTTTCCCTTGATGTTGAACACCACGCGCCCCGCTTTCAGGATACTCGCCTTCGGATAGGAAGCTTTGATATCTTCCGGGTTGCGCCATTCGGCGCGCCCGACAATTTCCAACCAAGCCTCATATTGTGATCGCGCGGCCTTGATTCCTTTGTGCCCAGTGCGGTCGGCGAAGTAACCCTCGACCACGTCCGTGCCGATGACGATCATCGATCGATGTTGGCACGGATTTCCAAAAATTGGAAGAGACACAGGTCCCATCCCCCCGCACGCGCCACCCACAACCCGAACATTCGTACGGCGAGTAGGCATCTTTCCAAGGCCCGATCGGATAGTTGCGCGGCCCGGTCCCATGCTAGCCTAGGCGTCGTCCACCGGGAGGACACGCCGCACAATGAACATCGTCAACAAGCGGGATTTCGAACAGGCCGACCAGGCGCACCTGCTCGACGCCATCGACCGATGGCTGGAGCGCGAGGTGAAGCCGGTCGTGAAGGAGCACGATCACGCCGACACGTGGCCGGCCGAGATCGTCGCGCAGATGCGCGACATGGGCCTGTTCGGTGCAACCGTCGGCGTCGAATATGGAGGGCTCGGATTGCCCGCCACCACTTACGCCGAGATCGTGATGCGGATCTCGGCCGTGTGGATGGCGATCACCGGCATCTTCAACTCGCACCTGATGCTGGCGCTCGCGATCGAGAAATTTGGCACCGAGCAACAGAAGAAGCGCTGGCTGCCTCCGCTTGCGAGCGGGGACATTCGTGGCGGGCTTGCGCTCACGGAGCCCGACGCCGGAACGGACCTGCAGGGCATCCGCATGACGGCGCGCCGCAACGGCGGCGACTACGTCATCAACGGCACCAAGACCTGGATTTCCAACGGGATCGAAGGCTCGTGCTTCGCGCTCCTGGTGAAGACGAACCCGCAAGCACAGCCGCGCCACAAGGGCATGAGCCTGTTCATCGCGCCGAAGCAGAAGGGCTTCACGGTCGGGCGCAAGCTCGAGAAGCTCGGCTACAAGTCGATCGACTCGGCGGAACTCGTGTTCGAGGACTATCGCATCCCGGCCGACCAACTCATCGGCGAGGTCGAGGGCCAGGGCTTCTATCAGGCGACCGGCGGGCTCGAGCTCGGACGCATCAACGTGGCGGCGCGCGGCGTCGGCATCGCCGAAGGCGCGCTGAAGCTCGCGACCGACTACGCGCAGGTGCGCCACACCTTCGGCAAGCCGATCGCAGAACATCAGGCGATCGCGCTCAAGATTGGCGAGATGGCAACGCGCGCGCGGGCCGCGCGCCTGCTTACGCTCGATGCTGCCGCCGCGTTCGATCGTGGCGAGCGCTGCGACATGGAAGCCGGGATGGCGAAGTACTTCGCCTCCGAGGCGGCGCTGGAGAATTCCACCGAGTCGCTGCGCATCCACGGCGCCTACGGCTACTCGAAGGAATACGACATCGAGCGGCTCTATCGCGACGCGCCGCTCACCTGCATCGGCGAGGGCACCAACGAGATGCAGCGCCTGATCATCGCCAAGCAATGGATCAAGCGGAGCAACAACACATGAAGCCGCTCGAAGGCATTCGCGTCCTCACCTTCGAGCAGTTCGGCGCCGGACCCTATGCCTCGATGCTGCTCGCAGACCTTGGCGCGGAGGTGATCAAGGTCGAAAGTCCCGAAGCGGGCGGCGACGCCGCGCGCCATGTCGGCCCGCACATGCTGGCGAACGGCGACAGCCAGTATTTCCAGACCTGGAACATGAACAAGAAGAGCGTCGCGCTCGACATCAAGACTGAGGAAGGGCGCAGAGGCTTCGAGCAACTCGTCACAAGCGCCGATGCCGTGATGAACAACCTGCGCGGCGATCAGCCGGAGAAGCTGCGGCTCGACTACGCGAGCCTGAAGCACATCAACCCGAAGATCGTCTGCCTGCACATCTCGGCCTACGGCCGCGACAACGAGCGCAAGGGCTGGCCCGGCTATGACTTCCTGATGCAGGCGGAAGCCGGCATCATGGGCCTGACCGGCGAGCCGGACGGTGCGCCGGCGCGCGTCGGCGCCTCGATGGTCGACTTCATGACCGGCGCCACCGGCGCGACCGGGCTGCTCGCGTGCATCCTGCGCGCGCACAAGACCGGAAAAGGCTGTGACGTCGACGTCTGCCTGTTCGATGTCGCGATGCACCAGCTCAGCTATGCGGCGGTCTGGTATCTCAACGAGCGCGAGGCCGCGCGGCGCCAGCCGCGCAGCGCGCATCTTGCCGTCGCGCCGGTCCAGACCTTTCCGACCGCGGACGGCTGGATCTTCATCATGTGCATGACCGACAAGTTCTGGAACAATTTCATCCAGGCGCTTGGCCGGCCGGACCTCAAAGTGGACGCGCGCTTCGCCACGTCGCCGTTGCGCCGACAGAACCGTGATGTGCTGACCGCCGTGCTCGATGCCGAGCTGCGCAAGCGTCCGACGCGCGAATGGATCGAGGCGTTCGCCGGCCTGCTGCCGGTCGCGCCGGTCTACGAGATGGATGAGGCGCTCGATGCGGACTTCCCACGTCGCACCGGCATGATCCGCAATGTGCCGGCCGCGGGCCGCGCGGACTTCCGCGTGCTCGGCAACCCGATCAAGGTCGACGGCCAGCGCTCCGAGCAGGCCGCGGCGCCGACGCTCGGAGCAGACAACGACGCACTGCTCGGTCAGCCGCAGGCGGCAGCAAAGACGCGAGCGACCGCATGAAGCTCGAAGGCCTGCGCGTCATCGACCTTTCGTCGTTCCTGCCCGGGCCGTATCTGACGATGACCCTCGCCGACCACGGCGCCGAAGTGATCAAGATCGAGCAGCCGGGCGAAGGCGATCCCGGCCGGCATATCGGCCCGTCGGACGGACCGTGCACGGTGTTCTTCCGCAACTTCAATCGCGGCAAGAAGAGCGTCGTGCTCGACCTGAAATCGCCCGAGCAGCGCGAGCAACTGCTCACGCTCTGCGAAACCGCCGACGTGTTCGTCGAGACCTTCCGTCCCGGCGCCGCCGACCGGCTCGGCGTCGGCTACGCGACGGTGAGCGCGCGCAACCCGCGTATCGTCTATTGCTCGATCAGCGCGTTCGGCGCGCGCGGCGCCTACGGCGACCGCCCGGCGCACGATCTTGCGCTCGAAGCGATGAGCGGCGTGCTCGGCATGATGCGCGGCAATGACGGCCAGCCGGTGATCCCGGCGATCCCGATCGCCGACCAGCTCAGCGCGCTGCAGGGCCTCTCCGCTGTGCTGATGGCGCTGCTGCGCCGCGAGTCGACCGGGCGCGGCGACTGTATCGACATCGCGATGCACGACGCGACGCTTGCGGCCTGCGCCAACATCGTCGGACCGGTGCTGGCGGAAGGCCGCCAGCCGGTGGCGAAGCACGAGCGCTCGACCGGCGGCGCGGCGTTCTACCAGATCTACGAGACGCGCGACGGCCGCCACATCGTGCTCGCGGGCCAGGAGCCGAAATTCATCCGCAATCTCCTGACCGCGCTCAAGCGCGAGGACCTGATCCCGCTCTGCCTGCGCGGCCCGGGCGCGCACCAGCAGCCGGTGATCGCGTTCCTGGCTGAGACCTTCGGCAAGATGTCGGCCGACGAGGCCGAGACGTTCCTCTCCGGCTTCGATGTCTGCTTCGGCCGCCTGAACACGCTGCCCGAGGCCTTCGAGGATGCGAACATCACGGCGCGCGGCTCGGTGCTGCGCGACGATCTCGGGCGCCGCCACATCGCGCCGGTGATCCGCTTCCTGAACGAGCCCGCCGCGCCGAGCCTCACCGCGCCCGCGCTCGGCGAGCACAACGACGCCGTGCTTGGCGCCTTGCGCGGCCGGAAGCCGGACGCTGCCTGAACTAACGGAACCATCCATGGTCGCAGTGGCAAAACCCGTCGGCCAGAACCGGACGCGCGAAAGCGCCGGCCGCTACTTCGAGGAGTTCGAGGTCGGTGCGATCTACGAGCACCGCCCCGGCCGCACCATCAGCGAAGCCGACAATACCTGGTTCACGCTGCTGACCATGAACCAGCACCCGCTGCACTTCGATTTGGAGTACGCCAAGAAATCCGAGTTCGGCCGCCCGCTGGTGAACTCGTGCCTCACGCTCTCGATCGTCGTCGGCATGAGCGTCAGCGACATCAGCCAGAAGGCGATCGGCAATCTCGGCTGGAACGACATCCGCCTCGTCGCGCCGGTGTTCATCGGCGACACAATCTACGCGGAGTCCGAAGTGCTCTCGAAACGCGAGTCCGCCAAGCGCCCGACGCAGGGCATCGTCACGGTGCGCACGACGGGCCGCAAGGCGGACGGCACCGTGTTCATGACCTTCGAACGCACCGTGCTGGTGCCGAAGCGCGGGCATGGAGTGGAGGACTAGGGCGGGACGCAGGCAAGAGCCTGCTCCTGACCCTGTCCTGACGAACAGATCACCCCACTGCCCAGGGGGTAATGGCAAATTCGGCCTTGGGTGTCCGAATAGGAATGTTGATGAGGACGGTGCTTCGCTGCTGATCTAAATGTTGGACTACAAGATGAAGTCCGCTGCACTCAGGTGATGACCGATACCGGCCAGCACGATCGCGAAATCGGCTGTCGTGTTGCCATTCCCGTCCACCTGCACGACGGTATTGCCTCCCGCTTCGAACCAGGTGACCGCACGCGCGACGGCGCTGGCGTTCTGCCCGGCAAATGCGAAGGCCTGATCGCCGCCGGCCGATGTGTTGGCGTCGATCGCAGACAGATCGATGAGGTCGACACTATGCGTGAAGTCGACGATCGTGTCGGGCGTGGCCGGGCTGCTGCTTGCCAGCGCGGTGAATACGAAGCGATCCGCGCCTGATCCGCCGATCAGCGTGTCGGCGCCATTGCCGCCGTTCAGCACGTCGTTGCCGTCGAGCCCGGACAGCACGTTGCCGGACGTCGACCCGGTCAGCACATCGTCGAACAGCGACCCGGTCAGGTTCTCGATGCTGGTCAGCGTATCAGTGCCCGCGCCGATGGTGTTCTGCGCGGCCGTGATCGCGAGACTGACCGTCACGCCCGCGGTCGCGTGTTCATAGGATGCCGTGTCGCTGGCGACGCCGCCGTTGAGCACGTTGTTGTTGGCGTCACCCTCGAGCGTGTCATCGAACGCCGAGCCGGTCAGGTTTTCGATGCTGGCGAAGCTGTCGCCCTCGGCATCCCCGCCATGCGCCGTGTTGGCCGCCAGGCTGACGCTCACACCGGTTCCCGATACCGCATAGCTCGCCGTGTCGGTGCCCGCACCGCCGTCGAGCGCATCGGCGCCGCCGAGACCTGCCAGCACGTTGTTGCCGGCGTTGCCGGTGAGCACGTTGCCGGCCGCATTGCCGGTGCCGCTGATGTTCGCGGTCCCGGTCAGCATCAGGCTCTCGACATCGGTCCCCAGCGTAAAGGCGATCGAGGACACAACCATGTCGTTGCCGCCGCCGGGGTCCTCCGCCGCCAGGTCGCCGGCATTGTCCACGAAATAAATGTCGTTGCCGGCGCCGCCGATCATCGTATCCGCGCCGGACCCGCCGTCGAGCACGTCGTTGCCATCGAGGCCGGCCAGCACATTGGCGGATGAAGAACCCGTCAACACGTCGTCGAACAACGACCCGGTCAGGTTCTGGATGCTCGTGAGCGTGTCGGCGCCGGCGCCACCCGTGGTCTGCGCAACCGTGATCGCCAGGCTCACGGCCACACCTGTGGCCGCATGCGCGTAGGAGACCGTGTCGTTGCCGGAGCCACCGTTGAGGACGTTGTTCCCGCCGTCACCCTCGAGCGTGTCGTCGAACGCCGAGCCGATCAGGTTCTCGATCCGGATGAACGTATCGCCTTCGGCATCCCCGCCATGCGCCGTGTTGGCCGCCAGGCTGATATTCACCCCGTTGCCCGAGGCCGCGTAGGTCGCCGTGTCGGTGCCCGCGCCGCCGTCGAGCGCATCGGCGCCCCACAGACCCGCCAGCACGTTGTTGCCGCCGTTGCCGATGAGCACGTTGCCGGCCGCATTGCCGGTCCCGTTGATGGCCGCGCTCCCGGTCAGCGTCAGGTTCTCGACATCGGCCCCCAGCGTATAGGCGATCGAGGACTGCACCGTGTCGGTCCCTTCGCCGGGGTTCTCCGTCACCACGTCGCCGGTATTGTCCACCACATAGGTGTCGTTACCGAGCCCGCCGGCCATCGTGTCCTTGCCGATACCGCCGTCGAGAATGTCGTTTCCGTCAGCCGCAATGAGCGTGTCGTTGCCGCCGAGACCCGACAGCACATCCTCCTCACCCGTGCCGGTCAGCGTTTCGGCGATGCTGGTTCCGGTGATCGTGGAGCCGCCGGCATTTTGAATCGTCACCGCCAGCGCCTGCGTGTCGCTGGCGCCGCCGCTGTCCGAGGCCTGAACGATCACGTCGTAGACATTGTCGGCACCGGCGTCGGCTGGAGCCTCGAAGTTCGGTGCCGTGACGAAGGCCAGCGCCCCCGTTGTTGCATCGATCGTGAACAGAGCAGCATCCGCGCCACCGGCGATGCTGTACATCGTCGTCGGACCCTCCGGGTCGCTCGCAACCACGGTGCCGACGAAAACGGTGTTCTCCACAACCGTCAGCGCCGCCGTGGCGCCGCCCCCGTGCGAGGTAATGACCGGCGCCTCATTGACGTTGCCGACCGTGACCGCCAGCGCCTGCGTGTCGCTGAAGGCGCCGTCCGAGACCTGAACGGTAACGTCGTAGACATTATCGGCACCGGCGTCGGCTGGCGCCTCGAAGTTCGGTGCCGTGACGAAGGCCAGCGCGCCTGTCGTTGCGTTGATCGTGAACAGAGCAGCGTCGGCACCACCGGCGATGTTGTACGTCACCGCGCCTTCCGGATCGCTGGCAACCACGGTGCCGACGAAAGCGCTGTTCTCCGTAACCGTCAGCGCCGCAGTATCGCCGCCGCCGTTCGAGGTGATGACCGGCGTCTCATTGAGGTTGCCGACCGTGACCGCCAGCGCCTGCGTGTCGATGGCGCCGTTGCCATCGGAGGCCTGAACGATCACGTCATAGACACTGTCGCCGCCGGCGTCGGCTGGCGCCTCGAAGTTCGGCGCCGTGACGAAGGCCAGCGCGCCGGTCGTTGCATCGATCGTAAAGAGAGCAGCGTCCGCGCCGCCGGCGATGCTGTAGGTCACCGCCCCCTCCGGGTCGCTGGCAACCACCGCGCCGACCGCAACGGTGTTTTCCGTGACCGTCAGCGCCGCAGTGTCGCCGCCGCCGTTCGAGGTGATGACCGGCGCCTCATTGAGGTTGCCGACGGTGACCGCCAGCGTCTGCGTGTCGCTGAAGGCGCCGTCCGAGGCCTGAACGATGACGTCGTAGACATTGTCGGCACCGGCGTCAGTTGGCGCCTCGAAGTTCGGCGCCGAGACGAAGGCCAGCGCCCCTGTCGTTGCATCGATCGTGAACAGAGCCGCGTCCGCGCCGCCGGCGATGCTGTAGGTCACCGCCCCCTCGGGGTCGCTGGCGACCACCGTGCCGACCGCAGCGGTGTTTTCCGTGACCGTCAGCGCTGCGGTGTCGCCGCCGCCGTGGGAGGTGATGACCGGCGCCTCGTTGACGTTGCCGATTGTTATCGCCAGCGTCTGCGTGTCGCTGAGGGCACCGTCCGAGACCTGAACGATGACGTCGTAGACATTGTCGGCGCCGGCGTCGGTTGGCGCCTCAAAGTTCGGTGCCGCGACGAAGGAGAGCGCGCCTGTCGTCGCATCGATCGTGAACAGGGCAGCATCCGCCCCACCGGCGATGCTGTAGGTCACCGCGCCTTCCGGATCGCTGGCGACCACCGTGCCGACCGCAGCGGTGTTTTCCGCAACCGTCAGCGCCGCGGTGGCACCGCCGCCGTGCGAGGTAATGACCGGCGCCTCATTGACGTTGCCGACTGTCACCGTCACCGTCTGCGTGTCGCTGAAGGCACCGTTGCTGGCGCGGACCCGGACAAGGTAGACATTGTCGCCGTCCCCGGCTGGCGCTTCGAAATCGGGCGCATGGGCAAAGCGGAGCACGCCCGTCACCGGATCGATGGTAAACAGCGCGGCGTCAGCGCCGCCGTCGATCGCATAGCTGGCCGACGCGCCGCCCGCCGAGACGACCTGAGTGACCAGGGTCTGGTTCTCATTGACCGCGACCGCGGCATTGTCGCCGCCGCCGTCGGATGTGATCTCGACCGGGCGCGGCGGCAGGAAGAGCTGCGCCTTGACCTGGTCGTCGTCGGCGCCGGCACCGTTGACGTCCGTCCAGGTGACCATGAAGCCGCCGCCCGCGAATGGCGTCAGTGACGGATCGATCTGGTCGCCGTTCGCCTGCGTGTTGACCCGCATCGGGCCGCCGGCAGCCTGGCTGTGGTCATCGAAAATCTGGACGAAGACGGCCTTGCCGGAGCCGTCGCTTTGCGGCGAGGAATTCGCCGTCCAGGCGATCGCGAAGCCGCCATCGGAGAGACCGAGCAGCTCGGGCCCCACCTGCAAGCCGACAAGATTGTGCGGGACCGTGATCTGGGAGCCGATTGCGGCGCCGGACGGGGCGAAGACCTGGATCTTATGGACAAAGCCGGGTTCCGACCATGCCACGGCAAAATTGCCGTTGGCCAGGACCGTCACCGAGGATTCGATCGAGCTGATATTGGCTGTCGAGACGGTGAACTCCGATCCGAGCGGCGCCCCGGCCGCGTCGAGAATGCGGCCCTTGATCAGCCAGCTCGCGCCGGATCCGCGCGCCCCGTTATCGGTCCAGGTGACCACATAGTGTCCATCATGAAGCGCCGTGATCGACGTGTCGCCTTGATCGCCCGCCGTCGCGCCGTTGACGACCCGGTCCGGACCAAGCGATGCACCGGCCGCATCGTAGGCGCGCAGGTGGACGGCCGAGCCGGAGACATCGCCTCCGCCGGTGGTGCGGTTGTCGTGCCAGACGATCGCAAAGCCGCCGCCGTCGAGCGCGGCGACATCCGGCGGGCCGATGGTGTTGGCACTGAGGGGACTGACGCTAAACAACGGCGCGACCGCGACCCCATTCTGGTCGAAAACCTGCGCGCGGACGCCAAACAGATCGATCCAGGTCACGACGAAACCGCCGCCGGCAAGGCCCGTCACAGCCGGTAGGACCATTCCGTTTCCGGACCGCAGGGTCACCTCGGTGCCGGCCTCGGTGCCGTCCGCGTTGAAGAACTGGGCCCTGATGAAACGCCCGGAGGTGTCGTTGTAGTCGGCATCGATCCAGGTGACGATGGATCGGCCATCGGTGAGCTGGGCGCCGTCGGCCTGGGCCTGGGTCCTGGCAAAGGTCGAGTTGACGCTGAACTCTGATCCGGCAGGAACGTAGGTGGTCATATCGTGCCCCTTAACTCTTAGGGCTTTGTGCGGCTCCCGGGTTTCAGCAGAGTTAATCTCTGGGCTCGCAATCTACCTTTGCGGTTTTTGGCCCCGCAACCTGACGCTCGGCTCGCGCCGGTTAATCGGCGCGCAATTTGACCCCCTAAGGTGGGGAATTGACCGTTCAAAAATGGGCCCTGAGGTGTGGCCGTTGCAGGCTTCCGCCTGAGCGTCGAAACAAAGACCTGCTGGAGATTTGGAAAGCTATCTACGCCGACAAAGTGCTTAATGACTTCTGGAGATGGCTCTTTGCGGACTTCCCCCTCCTCGCCGCTCCACAGACTTCAGCCGACCTGTGAAGGCACGCGTTGATTCAAATCAGCCGTTCCCCACCGCCGCGGCAAATTTTTGGAAGAACTCATCCGCCATTTTCTTGGCGGCGCCGTTGATCAGCCGCTGTCCGAGCTGCGCGAGCTTGCCGCCAATCTGCGCATCCACATTGTAGGTCAATAGCGTGCCGCCATCCTTGTCCGAGAGCCTCACGTCGGCCGAACCCTTGGCGAAGCCCGCGACGCCGCCCTCCCCTTCGCCGACGATCTTGTAGCCGTTCGGCGGATCGAGATCAGTCAGATTGACCTTGCCCTTCCAGCGCGCCTTCACCGGCCCGATCTTGGTGACGGCGACCGCCTGGAACGAGGTGTCGGAGGTCTTCTCCAGAGACTCGCAGCCCGGGATCGTGGCCTTGAGCACTTCCGCGTCGTTGAGCTTCTGCCACACGACGTCGCGCGACGCGGGAAGCTGGATTTCCCCAGTCATCGTCATGGCCATATCGGTCTCTCCTCAATGTGCAAAGCGCGCGGCCGCGGCATAGCCGACGCGCGCGGCAAGATCGCCCCGGCCCACCCGTGTCAGTACGAGACGCACGTCATCGACGCAATCCGCCGTGACGGCCGCATCGGCGAAGAGCTGGAAGAGCACATCCTGCTGCGCATGACTGCCGCCAAGCTGATGCATGCTGCCGAGGACCGGCCGCATCAGGTCGAGCGCGCGGGCGTATTGCCGCTTGCGATGCGCCAGCACGGCCTCGCAGACCGGGACCGCAACATCGCGCACAATGCGCGCGACCGTCGCATCGCTTGCTCCGAACGCGCGCATCGCGTCGAGCATCCGATGCGCTGCGCGGTCGCGGCCGGCCGCAGCGAGCGCCATCATCCAGTGCGGCAAGGTGAATGCCGAGAGGCAATCGCCGATGCGCGCTTCCGCCTTGTCGGCGATTTCGCTCCAGCGGTCGCCGACATCGATGCCCAGCAACTCCAGCCGGAAAAGCATCGAGGCCGCGTTCTGCACGTCGATGTAGAGGTCGGGCTGCGCGAGTGTGAGCGGCGTCGAAAGATTGCGGAAATGGCGGTCGTAGAGATCGAGGACGGCACCGATCTCGCCCCTCTCAAGATGAAACAGGGCGCGATGCCACCACAGATGATGCACAAGATTGGCGGCACCATCCCAATTGCGCTTGAGCTCGTCGAGCCAGGCGATGCCTTCACCGTGCCGTCCCTGCATCTCCATGATGTGCGCGACTGCATGCGTGCCCCACACGTCGCCGGGATCGATCTCGATCGCGGCGCGGCCGGAGGCCTCGGCATTCGCGAAGTCGCCGCACTCCTCGAGCGAGAAGCAGTGGCAGGAGAGGATGGTGCCGTAGCCCAGCAGATCGCGGGCCCATTTCGGCTTCACGCGTTCGACCGACGCGCGCATCTCGCCCGGCCGGCCGAGCCAGAAATTGTTGAAGTGCGCAAGGCGAAACGCCAGCACATCGAGCGGATGCTCGGCGAGGATCTGCTCCCAGATGCCGACCGCACGGTCGAGATCGCCGGCGATCCAGGCATCGAGCGCCGCGACATGTGCCTGCTCGCGCGGGGTGGCTTTTGCGCCGAGGCGGCGCGCGTTTTGCGCCGCGTTTTGCGCCGTCGGCACATTGGCCTGCTTGTAGGAGAGCAGCGCGAAGTAGCCTTTCAGGCAATGCGCCAGCGCGAACTCGCCATCGGCCGTGAGCGTGTCGGCAAGCCGCTGCCCCGCATCGGCGCGGTATTTCAGATAGCCCATCAGCGTGCGATCGAACGCAGCCGCGCCCGCCGCGCTCGTCGTAATCGGAAGCCCATGAATGTCATGCTGCATCTGGCGGGCCTTTTTGGCGGATGTTAAAGCCGCAGCCAACAGAAAGCATCAGGGGAAAGACCATGCCCATTGCCCAGTCGAACGGCTGCCCGATCCATTACGAGATGGAGGGAGACGAGAGCAAGCCGGTGCTGATGTTCTGCAATTCGCTCGGCACCAATCTGCACATGTGGGACGCTCAGATGCCGGAGGTGCTGAAGCACTTCCGCGTTTTGCGCTATGACCGCCGTGGTCACGGCAAATCCGGCGTCCCCGCCGCCCCCTACAATATGGAAATGCTCGGGCGCGACGCGCTCGCCGTGCTCGATGCCGCGAAGGTCGAGAAAACCAATTGGTGCGGGCTTTCGATGGGCGGCATGGTCGGCATGTGGCTCGGCGCCAATGCGCCGCAGCGCGTCAACCGCCTGATCCTCTCCAACACCTCGGCCTATTTCCCCGACAAGGAGATCTGGAACGGACGCATCAAGACCGTGCAGGACAAAGGCCTGCAGGCGGTCGTGCAGGGCACGCTGGAGCGTTGGTTCACCGCCGGCTTCCGCGAGCGCGAGCCGCAGAAGGTCAAGCAGATCGCCGACATGTTTCTCGCCACCAAGCCGGAGGGCTACATCGCCTGCGGCCAGGCGGTGCGCGACATGGATCACCGCGAGATCATCAAGTCGATCAAGGCGCCGACCATGGTCATCGCCGGAAAGCAAGATGCCGGCACCACGCCCGAGATGGGCGAGTTTGTCGCCAAGAGCATTCCGGGCGCCGCGCTGAAACTGTTCGACGCCGCGCACATCGCGAATATCGAATGCGGCGACGCGTACACGACTGCCGTGCTCGGCTTCCTGGAAAAATAACGGAAAGAACCTGTCAGGCCGCGCTGATGATAACGGGCTCCGGGCGCGTCGCGCGCGGCAACTCGTCTTTCACGAGATAGCCGCGGCCATAGATCGCCAGTCCGCTTGCGATCAGGCACAACATCAGCTCGCCGATGATCTCGTGGAGCATCTCGCCGCCGTGGGTGAGGCCGGGCAACGCCGACGCAGCGCTTGCGAGCGCGGAAATCAAAAGCGCGACGTCGAGCATCGCATCGTCGCAGGAGCCCCAGCGCAGGCGCTCATAGATGGCGCACATGAAGGTCGCGAGCAGGAACGCCCCCACCATCAGCTTGAGGCAGACCAGCAGCAGCGCGAACAGCAGCGCCGACTGCGGCGCGAGCGACAGCGCGCCGACGATGGAGATGATCACATCGCCGACGGCAGGACGGCCGATGTCGAAGAGCGGGCGACCGAGCGAGTCGAGGGCGCAAGCCGCCCAGAGGACAGCGAGGAGGAGCGCGATGAGATACGCGCTGATCCGCGCCGAATACTGCAATCCGTTCGAGAGGGTGGCCCAGCCCCGCATCCCGGCAGCCAATCATGCGGACGGGCGCGCGGCAACAGCTTGGTAAATTAAGCATTAATGACGCTGTGGATTGGAATTTTGCTGCTGCCAGAAGGACTTAGCCGCCACGCCCGGTGCGGAATTCGTGCGGCGTGGTGCCGGTCTGCTTGCGGAAAAATCGCGCGAAATGCGACGGGTCGGAGAACGCGAGATCGTAGGCGATCTCGTGGATCGGCTGGCTCGTGAATACGAGCTGGCGCTTCGCCTCGGTGAGCACGCGTTGACGGATCAGGTGTCCGGCGGTGACCCCGGTCGCGCGCTTCACGTGGTCGTTGAGCCGGTCCGCCGTCATGGCAAGCTTTTCGGCATAGAAATCGAGCAGCCGCTCATTGCGGAATTGCTCCTCAACCAGCTTACGCAACGCCTCGACCGTCGCGTCAGCGGGCGCGAGCGTCACGCTTCCCGTGCGCGCGCGACTCGCCGCCAGCCGCGCCACTCCGATGGCGATTAGCGCCAGCAGGCCGCGCATCGCCAAGCGATAACCCTCGCGCGCGAGGAAGTACTCGTCATAGAGTTCGGAACAGAGCGCGCTGATGCGCTTCGCCGCGGCCTCGTCGTTGAGCGGGATCACCGGCGTTGCGGCCAGCTCCTTCAGCCGGGTCAGCGCAGCACCGGAGCGGTCTCCGAGTCCGTCCGCCACATCCTCCGTGAAGCTGACGACCCATCCGTCGGACACATCGGGCTGAAAGCGAAAGCCATGCGCGGTCGTCGGCGGGATCAAAAGCGCGGCGGGTGCTGCGAATGGCAGGATCGACGCCTCATAGGTCATCTCGCCGCCGCCGCGCTCGATGAGGAAGATCTGGAACAGATCGCGGTGGCGGTGCGCCGGGATCTTCCAGTCGTGCGCGGATGAACGCGAGACCAGCGGCTCGACCTGAATGAAGTCGAACGCCTTGTCGTCCGGCGGATCGCCGAGCAAGTGAAACAGCGGCAGGACTGCGCTCGCCATGGCGGCGAAAGCATATCTAAGGGTTGCGTCCGCGGAAACCGCGCGCACGGTCGCGGAGCACCTGGCGAGGCGCTTTTCCTCGGTTTTCTGCGTCTTTTCCTGCCTTGGCCCCTCTCGCCGGGGTCTCATAGCGGTGGAACTTTTCTGCGCTGCGGCAGTTTTGCTGACACAAACACTCACCCCCGGAGAGAAAGATGGGCCGTTACGCACTGCTCTGGCTTCTCGGCGTGCCAATTCCGATTCTGCTGCTGATTTATTTGTTCGGCGGCCTGCACTAAGCATCAGCCAAGCAGAACCTCAAAGCCCGCCGCACTGCGCGGCGGCTTTCTGCTGGGTGCGAGCCGCTACACCTGCTTGTAGGCACGCTCGTGATAGACGAGCGCCGCACCAGGCCGGCCGAGCCGCACCGCGACGACCCCGGCGAACACCACGTTGTGGGTCGCAACCGATTTGATCTCGATCACACGGCAATCACAGGCGACCACGGCGTCGACGAGGACGGGCGAACCGGTCGCGAGTTCGCCCCACGAGCCGCTGTCGAACCGCTCGTCCATCGTGCACTTGCTGCGCCCGGCAAACACGTCCGCGAGCGCATCATTGCCAGCACGCAGCGTGTTGACACACAGCACGCGGTTGGTGTCGAGGATCGGCGTCGCCTGGCTGCGCCGGTTGACGCATACGAGCAGCGTCGCCGGCTGATCGGAGACCGAGCACACCGCGGTCGCGGTGAATCCCGCCCTGCCCGCCGGACCTGCGGTCGTCACGACATGCACGGCAGCGCCCAGCTGACTCATCGCCTCGCGGAACTGCGCCGCCTCAACGGTCGCGATGTGCTCGGCGCCGACGGCCTCGAACGAGCCCATCATCGCGTCGTCAGGGCGTTGGTCGAACCAGCTCATGCAGCGAACCGTAGCGAGAACAAGGCGCGCACGGAAGGTCCATGAGTTGAAGTTGGCAAATGGGAGCGAGCTCGCCTCGCCCGACAGAACGAGATATCGAACGATTCCAAATGACGGATGATCCCAAAGCTCTTGTCGCAGCGGGCTATGATGCCATCGCCGAGATTTACCTGGAGCGGTACGGGCATTCGAAGGTCCGCGACTACTGGCTCGATCAGTTGATCGCGCGCCTCCCATGGCACGCACGCGTGTTGGACTTAGGTTGCGGCGCGGGTTTGCCGGTGGCGCGCGAGCTTGCTGCGCGCGGCTTTTCTGTCATCGGAGTGGATGGATCGGCGCGCCAGATCGAAATGGCTCGGCGCAATGTGGCCGGCGCAGAGTTCATCCAGGCAGACATCACGAAGGTTGAACTTTCATCTCATCCATTCGATGCCGTGGCCGCGTTCTATTCCGTTACCCACGTTCCGCGCGAGGAACATCCAGCCCTGCTGCAACGGATCGCCACCTGGCTCGAGCCCGGAGGTCTGTTCGTCGTAAGCATGGGAGCGGAGCAGCTAGGCGATCATTGTGAGGAGTGGCTGGGCGTGCGGATGTTCTTTAGCCACTACGACGCCGATGAGAACGTCGCACTCGTGCGCGCTGCAGGCTTCACCGTCGAGCAAGCTGACGTGGTCGCTCAAGACAATGAAGATGCGAGCTTCGTATGGATTGTAGCGCGCCGCACCCAGACAACTAGCGCAACGTAGTCGGGGCCTCGCTACTCCGCGGCGCGCCGCGCCTCCGGCAAGCCCGGATAGGCGACATCGTCCGGATTGAGCCAGGTGTCGCTCACCCAGCCCTTCTCGTCGTAGTCGGCCATGCAGGCGTCCGCGAGGGCAATCATGCGGTCGTAGGCGCCCGAGCCCTTGGAGTTGAACAGCGCCTGGATGCGGATATCCTCGTGGTTGCCGGCGTAATTGATCTCGTAGAGTTCATGCCGCCCGCCGAACTCGGTGCCGACCGCATCCCACAACAGCTTCATGATCTTGATGCGTTCGCGGTAATCGATGTTGTTGGAGCCACGCACATATTTGGCGAGATACTTGTCGATCGCCGGATTGTCGAAGTCCTTGGCGGACGACGGCAGATAGATCAACGCCGAGGCGATGATCTTCTCCACGATCTCCTTCACCCGCCTGTACGCATCACCCGCGAACACACGATAACTCGAGCCGGACTGCGCGTTGGGCAGCACCGCGCCGCCGCTCCACGGCACCGGGTTCATCGCCATCGCGTCCGAGATCGCCCAGAACAGATTGCGCCACGCGATGATCTCGCCGAGCATCGCCTGGTTGCCGCGAAACTCGTCCGCGCCGGTCACGCGCAGTGCCTTGGCGACGAGCCCCACCATGAAATCAAGCTTCACGGCAAAGCGCGTGCAGCCCTGGAACTGGAAGCCGTTCACGAACCCGGAGCGCGGGTAGAAGGTCTTGAGCTTCTCGACGTCGCGATAGATCAGGATGTCTTCCCAGGGGATGAACACGTTATCGAACACGAAGATTGCATCGTTCTCGTCGAAGCGCGACGAGAGCGGGTAATCGAACGGCGTGCCCATCACGCTCGCCATCATCTCGTAGGAGGTGCGGCAGAACAGCTTCACGCCGGGCGCGTTCATCGGCGCGATGAACATGATCGCAAGATCGGGATCGTTCACCGGCATCGCAGCGTTCTGGCCGAGGAAATTGTAGTGCGTGATCGCCGACGACGTCGCGACCACCTTCGCGCCGGATACGTAGCAGCCCGCGTCCGTCTCCTTCTGGATCGTGATGAACACGTCACGCACCTGGTCGGCCGCCTTGTTGCGGTCGACCGGCGGATTGACGATCGCGTGGTTCATGAACAGGACATTGTCCTGCGCGCGGCGGTACCAGCGCTTCGCATTCTCGGCGAACTTTTCATAGAAATCGTACTGCACGCCGAGCGTATTCATCAGCGACGCCTTGTAGTCCGGCGTGCGGCCCATCCAGCCGTAGGACATGCGCGCCCATGCGGCGATCGCTTCGCGCTGACCGATCAGGTCCTCGCGCGACTGCGCGACGCGGAAGAATTTGTGGGTGAAGCCGCCGCTGCCCCCGTCCGTCGGGCAGGTCAGCACGTCTTTGGTCTTCGGATCGTGCAGCGCGTCGTAGAGCTTGGCGATCGAGCGCGACGCGTTGCGGAACGCCGGATGCGCCGTCACATCGGCGACGCGCTCGCCGTAACAATAGACCTCGCGCCCGTCGCGCAGCGATTCGAGATATTCCTTGCCGGTGAACGGCCGGTTCTTCCCCGCAAGGATGTCCTCGGGCTTCCCGCTCATGCGGTTCCTCCATATCGGGCTGACGCCCGTTGCGGCCGAACATGCCGCCCTCCGCCGCAAACGCCAAGGCATGATTTCGGGGTTCGCTGGGCGATCACCCGGCGCTGCCGACTCAGGACCCATCGCTCACTATTCGCCGCCATTGCGGCAAAGACCAATCTCATGTGGCGGAACGCCGCCGCGCCGTTGCTGGCGCGCGGAATCCTGTTAAGAATCCGAATGGTGGCCGCGCTTCGGCCCTGTCCGGAGCACGGCTCGCGCCGGGACAACGAGGGGAGCCTCGCAAAGAGGCTGAGCAGGCGCATGGAAGTCTTCGTCCAGCAACTGATCAACGGGATAACGCTCGGCTCAATCTACGGCCTGATCGCCATCGGCTACACGATGGTGTTCGGCATCATCGGCATGGTGAACTTCGCGCACGGCGACGTGTTCATGGTGTCGAGCTTCATCGGGCTGATCATGCTGCTGATCCTGACCACCTGGCTCGGCATGGCCTCGGTCGCGCTCGCGCTGTTCATCGTGCTGATCGTCGCGATGGTGTTCACCTCGCTTGTGAATTGGGTGATCGAGCGCGTCGCGTACCGGCCGTTGCGCGGCTCATTCCGTCTCGCGCCGCTGATCTCGGCGATCGGCATGTCGATCTTCCTCTCGAACTTCGTGCAGGTCACGCAGGGCCCGCGCAACAAGTCGGTGCCGCCGCTCCTGCAGGACGTGATCGTGATCATGGAGGGCAACGGCTACGACGTGACCATTTCGTACCGTCAGCTCATCATCTGGTCGATCACCGCCGTGCTGCTCGCAGCGTTCTGGTATCTGGTGAGCAAGACCTCGCTCGGTCGCGCGCAGCGCGCCTGCGAGCAGGACCAGAAGATGGCGGCGCTGGTCGGCGTCGATGTCGACCGCACGATCTCGATCACCTTCGTGATCGGCGCGGCACTCGCGGCGGTCGCCGGCACGATGTACCTGATGTACTACGGCGTGGTGAATTTCTCTGACGGCTTCGTGCCGGGGATCAAGGCCTTTACGGCGGCTGTGCTCGGCGGCATCGGATCGTTGCCCGGCGCGGTGATCGGCGGAATCCTGATCGGCCTGATCGAAACCATGTGGTCAGCCTATTTCTCGATCGACTACAAGGACGTCGCCGCGTTCTCGATCCTTGTTATCACGCTGATCTTCCTGCCGCAGGGCCTGCTGGGGCGGCCCGAGGTGGAGAAAGTGTGAGATGTCCGTGGCGGCACCCGCGACCGCCCCGCGCCACCATGCCGCGCGCCCCAACGTCACGCGTTCGCTGAGGGATGCCGCGCTCACCGGGCTGATCTCCTTCGCGCTGCTGCTGCCGCTGATCGGCTTCAAGACCGTGCAGAATATGCGCAACGAGCTCGAGCTCGAAACGCGCATCCCGCTACTGCTTGCCATCGTCGCGGTCATCACCGCCGCCAAGCTGCTCGGCTCGCTGGTGATCGAGCCGTGGCGCGAGCGCCGCGCGCTCAGTCCGCACGCCGAACACCCTCGCATCACCGCCGCCAAACACGCGTTCACGAACTGGTTCACGCCCTTCGCGATGGGATTCGTGGTGGTTTATCCCGTGATCATCATGGTGTTCTTCCCGCAAGGCGCGCTGAAGTGGATCGACAATTTCGGTATTCAGATTCTGATCTATGTGATGCTCGGCTGGGGGTTGAACATCGTCGTCGGCCTCGCCGGGTTGCTCGATCTCGGCTACGTGGCGTTCTACGCCGTCGGCGCCTACTCCTACGCGCTGCTCGCCAAGGAATTCGGCTTCTCGTTCTGGATTCTGCTGCCGCTTGCCGGATGCCTGTCGGCGTTTTGGGGCATTCTGCTCGGCTTTCCGGTGCTCCGACTGCGCGGCGATTACCTCGCCATCGTCACGCTCGCTTTCGGGGAGATCATCCGGCTCATCCTGATCAACTGGGTGTCTTTCACCGGCGGCTACGCCGGCGTCAGCGGTATCCCCCGCCCCACTTTGTTCGGGATTCCGTTCAACGCCAGTGATGAGGGCTTTGCGGCAACCTTCGGGCTCGAATTCACGCCCGTCCACCGCGTGCTGTTCCTGTATTACATCATCCTCGCGCTCGCGCTGGTCACCGCCTACGTGACCATCCGCCTGCGCCAGCTTCCCGTCGGCCGCGCTTGGGAAGCGCTGCGCGAGGACGAGATCGCCTGCCGCTCGCTCGGCATCAACACGACCAACACCAAGCTCACGGCGTTCGCGATGGGCGCGATGTTCGCGGGCTTCGCTGGCTCGTTCTTTGCGGCGCGGCAGGGCTTCATCTCGCCCGAGTCGTTCACCTTCCTTGAATCCGCAACGATCCTGTCGATCGTCGTGCTTGGCGGCATGGGCAGCATGATCGGCGTCGCGGTCGCGGCCGTGGCGATGATCGGCGGCACCGAGATCATGCGCGAGCTCGATTTCCTCAAATACATCTTCGGCAATGACTTCGATCCGACCCAGTACCGCATGCTGATCTTCGGCTTCGCCATGGTGCTGATCATGATCTGGAAGCCGCGCGGCCTCGTCGGCACACGCGAACCCTCCGCCTTCCTGAAGGAGCGTCGCACCATCCTCGGCTCGTTCGTGAAGGAAGGCCACGGATGAGCACCAAGCCTCCGGTGCTGCGCGTCGAACACCTCACGATGCGCTTTGGCGGGCTGGTCGCGATCGACGATCTCTCGTTCTCCGCCGCGCGCGGCGACATCACCGCGCTGATCGGTCCGAACGGCGCCGGCAAGACCACGGTGTTCAACTGCATCACCGGCTTCTACAAGCCGACCGAAGGGCGCATCGCGCTCGCGCATGGCGATACCATCTGGGATGAGATCGAGACGCTGACCGACCGCGGCACGCGCAGTCTTGCGCACGGTAGCGACGCGCTGTTCCTGCTCGAGCGCATGCCGGACTATCTCGTCACCCAGCAGGCGCGCGTCGCGCGCACGTTCCAGAACATTCGACTGTTCTCGGGCATGACTGTGTTCGAGAACATGCTGGTCGCGCAGCACAACATGCTGATGGTGGCGTCGGGATACACGTTCCTCGGCGTGTTCGCGCCGCATGTTTACGGCCGTCACGAGAGGGCCGCGGTCGAGAAAGCCGAGCAATGGCTGGAAAAGACGCATCTGATCGACCGCGCCGACGATCCGGCCGGCGATTTGCCCTACGGAGCGCAGCGCCGGCTCGAGATCGCGCGTGCGATGTGCACTGACCCGGTGCTGCTCTGCCTCGATGAGCCGGCGGCGGGCCTCAATCCGCGCGAGAGCCATCAGCTCAACGAGCTTCTTCTGTCGATCCGGCAGGATCACGCGACCTCGATCCTGCTGATCGAGCATGACATGAGCGTGGTGATGCAGATATCCGACCACGTCGTGGTGCTCGATTATGGGGTGAAGATCTCCGACGGCACGCCTGAAGCTGTGCGCAACGACCAAAAGGTGATCGCCGCCTACCTCGGCGTCGAAGACGAAGAGGTCGCGAAAGTCGAAGCGGAGGTCGGGCTATGACTCGGCCGCGCGCTCCCACCTCCCCCTGGAAGGGGGAGGTCGCCCGCGGAGCGGGCGGGAGGGGGTCATATTTTGCGCGTACGCGCGAGATGACGAAGCGCGCGCGGCGGCTTCGGCATCAGCCAACAGGCGTTGAGCAAAAGCTTTGGCAGCGGCTACGTCGGGATCAGCTCAACGGCTTGAATTTCAGACGGCAGCATCCGATGGGGCCTTACGTCCTCGACTTCTATTGCCCGGCCATCGGCCTCGCGATCGAGCTCGACGGCGGCCAGCACAATTTCGATCAACAGCAACAAAGGGACGAGCGACGAACGCGATGGCTCGAAGCGAGGGGCGTGAAGCTCATCCGCTTCTGGAACAATGATGTCACCGGAAATCTCTATGGCGTGCTGAGCGAAATTGCGCGCGTTGCGTCCGAGCTGACCCCCTCCCCAACCCTCCCCCTTTCAGGGGGAGGGAGCGGAGAGATCGCCCCCGCGGCCACAGATGGGACGTCGACATGACCTTTCCCCTCCTCTCCGTTCGCGGCGTGAAGACCTACTACGGCAACATCATTGCGCTGAAAGGCGTCGACATCGACGTCGCGGACGGCGAGATCGTGACTCTGATCGGCGCGAACGGCGCCGGCAAGTCCACCTTGATGATGACGATCTTCGGCAATCCCCGCGCGCGCGAAGGCGCGATCGTGTTCGACGGGCGCGACATCACGCGCCTGCCGACGCACGAGATCGCGCATCTGCGCATCGCGCAGGCGCCCGAAGGCCGCCGCATCTTTTCGCGCATGACCGTGCTGGAAAATCTCCAGATGGGCGCGGTCGTCACCGGCGAATCGAATTTCGCCGAAGATTGCCAGAAGGTGTTCAGGCTGTTCCCGCGCCTGGAGCAGCGGCTGCACCAGCGCGGCGGTACGCTCTCGGGCGGCGAGCAGCAGATGCTCGCGATCGCGCGCGCGCTGATGGCGCGCCCCCGCCTGCTGATGCTGGACGAGCCCTCGCTCGGTCTTGCACCGATGATCGTGCGGCAGATCTTCGATGCGATTCGCGAGCTCAACCGGACCGAAAAGCTCACCGTGTTCCTGGTCGAGCAGAACGCGTTCCATGCGCTCAAGCTCGCCCACCGCGGCTATGTCATGGTCAACGGCGTGATCACGCTGTCAGGGACCGGCAAGGAATTGCTTGCGCGTGAAGAGGTGAAATCGGCCTATCTCGAAGGTGGCCGGCAGGAAGTGGAGGCCGGCGCATGAACGGCATCCTCTACGAGGAAGACTATATCGGGCTGTTCCTGCTGGTGACGGTCGTCATGGGCGGCGGCGCGGCCTGGCTCGCGGGGCGGGCGATCGCCTCGACCTGGCGCCCATGGTGGCATGTGGCGGCCTACATGCTGATTCTGGGCGGCGCCGTGCGGTTCATCCATTTCGCGCTGTTTGAGGGCACGCTGCTCTCACCCCAGTTCTATACCGTCGACACCCTCGTCTGCCTTATTTTCGGCTTTCTCGGCTTCCGCGCGACCCGTGTCGCCCAGATGACCACGCAATACAGCTGGATCAATGCCCGCTCGGGGTTCATGCGCTGGGCGCGGCGCGAGGCCGCGCCTGAAAAACCCGCCCACACCGCGTGACTTTTGTGCCGTTTAGGGCTTCAATCAGGTCAGAGGCCGTCGCGTCGGCTCAACCTGGCCGGACGCCCTCCGACAATTCATAAGGGAGATCTGTATGAAGAAACTCACGACTCTCGGTCTGGCGCTCGGTGCGGCAATTCTCGTTGCCGGAACGGCCCAGGCCCAGATCAAAATGGGCGTCGCCGGCCCGCTCACCGGCCCGAACGCCGCGTTCGGCGCGCAGCTGAAAAACGGCACCGATCAGGCCGTCGCGGACGTCAATGCGGCGGGCGGGATCATGGGCCAGAAGATCACGGTCAGCTACGGCGACGACGTGTCCGATCCGAAGCAGGGCGTGTCGGTTGCCAACAAGTTCGTCGGCGACGGCGTGAAGTTCGTGGTCGGCCACTTCAACTCCGGCGTCACAATGCCGGCTTCTGAAGTCTACCAGGAGAGCGGCATTCTCGAGATCACGCCCTCCGCGACCAACCCGAAGATCACCGAACGCAATATGTGGAACATCTTCCGCACGTGCGGGCGTGACGATCAGCAGGGCGCGGTCGCCTCGGCCTGGATCATCAAGAACATGAAGGGCAAGAAGATCGCGATCGTCCATGACAAGACGACCTACGGTCAGGGCCTTGCCGACGAGACCAAGAAGGGCCTCAACAAGGGCGGCGTGAAGGAAGTTCTCTACGAGGGCGTGAACCTCGGAGAGAAGGACTTCTCGGCGCTCGTCTCCAAGATCAAGGCCTCCGGCGCCGACCTCGTCTACTGGGGCGGCCTGCACACCGAAGGCGGCCTGATCGTGCGCCAGATGCGCGACCAGGGCGTCAAGGCCCCGCTGATGGGCGGTGACGGCATCACCTCGGACGAGTTCGCGACCGTCGGCGGCCCCGGCGTCGAGGGCACGCTGATGACCTTCGCGCCGGATCCGCGCAAGCGCGCGGAGGCCAAGGCCATCGTGGAGAAATTCCGCGCCAACAAGTTCGAGCCGGAAGCCTACACGCTCTACAGCTACGCGGCGGTCGAGATCATCAAGCAAGCCGCCGAGCAGGCGAAGTCGCTTGACCCCAAGAAGGTCGCCGAAGTGATCCGGTCGGGCAAGAAGTTCAAGACCGTGATCGGCGAAATGGCCTACGACAAGAAGGGCGACATCACCCGTCCGGACTACGTCATGTACGTCTGGAAGAAGGACGACAAGGGCAAGATCACCTACGTCGAGCTCGACAACAAGGGCTCCTGATTTCGCTCTGATCGACACGATCCAAGGCGCCCGCCCCTGACGGGGCGGGCGTTTTGATTCTCCTGTTCCCGAAATGTTCTTGACAACAATCCTCCCCTATGCTTTCCTCCCGCGCATCCCGGCAAGGGCGCGCGCCTCAGTCATGACG
>JBAVXH010000395.1:0-3674 GCA_049698215.1 Xanthobacteraceae bacterium
GTCTTCGACGCAAAGGCTGACGCGCTCGCGGTGCTCATCGCGGCGGGCGCGCCGCCGCAGGCGCTGCACGTCGTGCCGGGCGGGCCGAACTGGCTACATCCGGGGCGCTCCGGCACGATCCAGATCGGGCCGCAGAACGTGCTCGGCTATTTCGGCGAACTGCATCCGCGCGCGCTCGAGGCGCTCGATGCCGAAGGCCCGCTGATGGCGTTCGAGGTGATCCTGGAGCGCATCCCCGAACCAAAGGCGAAGGCGACGCGCGCCAAGCCGCAGATCGAGCTGTCGGCATTCCAGCCGGTGACGCGCGACTTCGCGTTCGTGGTCGAGGCTAAGGTGAAGGCCGGTGACCTGGTGCGCGCCGCGCAGAACGTCGACCGCAAGCTCATCACCAACGTGACGGTGTTCGACCTCTACGAGGGCAAGGGTATCGAGCCGGGCAAGAAGTCGATCGCGATCGCCGTCACGCTGCAGCCACGCGACAAGACGATGACCGACGAGGAGATCGACGCGGTCGCGGCGAAGATCGTGGCGGAGGTGTCACGCCGCACGGGTGGCGTGCTGCGCGGCTAGGTCCGTGTAGGCAAAGCCGTCGCGTTCGACTGTCTCACCGACCACGATGTCGATGCGCCGATCGAACATCGGCCCCGCGACCACGCACGAGTGAAACTCACCCTTCTCGCCGCAGGGATCGGCACTCGCCGGTAAGTCAGCGAGCAGCGTGGCATCGAACCGCCGACCGGAGAATGACTTCGGCAGCTGCTTGAGGTCGACGCAGACGAGATAGGTCTCGACGCCTGCAGTGATCATCTCGCGCGCGAGTGCATCAGTCGGACGCTGCCATAGGGGAAACAGCGGCGCGATGCCGGTGCCGGCGAGCTTGCTCTCGCGGTAGGCGCGCACGTCTTCGAGGAACAGATCGCCGAAGATCACGTGTGTGACGCCGTCTCGTTTCGCTTGATCGAGCGCGGCCGCCATGCGCGCCTCATAGACCTCGTTCGGGCACGGATAAGGAATCGGCACGATCACCGAAGGCAGGCCTAGGGCCGCATGCTGGGCGCGCAGGATGTCCTCGCGCACGCCATGCATGCTCACGCGCCCGAAGGTCTCGGTGACGGTCGTGAGCGCGCCGACCACCTCGTAGTCGTCGGCGCGCCGCACCTCGTGCAACGCCCAGGCCGAGTCCTTGCCGCTCGACCAGGCGATGAGGGCTTTGGGTTTGCTCATCGGCGCTTCGTGCTGCTCGGCGCACTGCCCCACAAGCGAAGTGCCGCTTCGGCGGCACGCTCTCCCGACTCCCAGGCCCCGTTGACCGTGCCCCACAATGTCTCGTGCACGGCTTCGCCTGCGAAGAACAGGCGATCACGCACCGGCTCCATCAGTACCCTCCGCCCCGGCTGCCCCCCTGGCGCCGCCGCCGAGAATGCGCCGAGCGTGAGCGGATCGCGGCTCCAGTTCGTCGCTGCCGTCCTGCCGATCGCCTTCTTCACGTCCGCGCCATAGAGATCGGCGAGCCAACCGGTCGCGAAATCGACCATCGCGGCTTCGCTTTGCAGTTCGCGCGCAATCTTGCCCGCGACCTCCACCATACAGAGCGGTGTACCCGACACATTGGCGAGCAGCGCCGCGGTGCGCGCGCCCCCTGGCTTCTCGAAGATCAGGTCGTCGTTCTGCGCCTGCAGCGGATTGCCCTTCAGCTCCAGCGCCACATGCTCATAGGCGCCGAGCGAGAGCTTGGCGATGGCGTCGCGATGGCGTGGCGGCAACGCGGGCTCGAACCTGATCCGCTCGGAGCCGAGCACACCCGTCGATGCGGTCATGATGACCGCACGTGCGATGATGCGCCCACGCGTTGTCTCAACCTCCACCGAACTGCGCGTCGACAGCATCCGCTGCGCCGCGACACCGAACTGTATCGGCAGATCGGCGGCAAGTTTTGCGAGAAGCGCACCATATCCTTGCCGGCAATAGGCGTCGGCGTCGCGCTCGAGCGCGCGGGAAAAATCCATTGCGGAGATTTCATCGAGACTCTTGCCACACGTGAACGGCCCGAGCACGAACTCGACCGCAGGCCGCCAGTCGCCCAGGTCCTTGGGCAGCGCCTGCACACAAGGAACATCAGCCTTGCCCCGCGCCGCCTCCTGGATGGCGCGGTTCGCGCGCACCAGCGTCGCGAGATAGTCCTCCATCTCGCCTTCGCGCGCGTTGCGCTTTCCGATGCGCAATTTCTGGCCCCGCGGCGCGGGGTAGATGTCGAGCCCCGAGCGGGCCGCCAGCCGCAGCACCGGATTGATATCCGGAAAGCGCACCCAATGCGCGCCGCGATCGAACGGCACGCCGAAGGTTCGCGTATCGGTGACGCAGCGCCCGCCGACGCGGTCGCTCGCCTCGATCAGCACGAAGCGGCGGCCCGCGGCGGCCACCTTTCGCGCCGCAGCGATCCCTGCCGCACCCGCGCCGATGATCGCGACATCGGTCTCGCCCGACGCCGAGGGCGCGCCGAGGGCGGGCGCAGAGGCAAGAGCGGCCGCGCCCGCGAGAAAATTTCGCCGACTGACGAACATGGTTTCCAGATTGTTTCCGCGGCACGACATTGCCCGATCGATCAGCATCTCGCAATTGCGTCGCCACGCTATTGCGGTTTCGTTCACCGCGTGCGTGAACCGAAACGCAAGGGCTGTTTGCTAGCGTCACCCCGAACCAGACGAGGCGGAACCTCGCACGCGTTACGGGGAAACGCATGGGTCACGTGCTCAACCGCTTCGGGCAAATGCTTGCCCGATACCTGGAGAAGCCCGTTTCGGGCTATGAGCCGTTCACGCCGAGCGATCCGGCCGCGTTGGTGGCGTCGCTCCGGCCCGGCGACGTGCTGCTGGTCGAAGGCAACAACCAGATCTCCGGCGTCATCAAGTATCTGACTCAGTCGACCTGGTCGCATGCGGCGCTCTACGTCGGGCCCCTCGACAACCGTGCGACGGAAGGCGAGACGCATACGCTAATCGAGGCGGAACTCGGGATCGGCGTCGATTCCGCGCCGCTCTCGAAATACACCAAGTTCCATACGCGCGTTTGCCGGCCCATCGGCCTGACCGAAGACGATTGCCGCAAGGTGTGCGCCTACGCGGTGGAACGCATCGGGCTTGCCTACGACCTGAAGAATATCACCGACCTGATGCGCTACCTGATGCCGATGCCGGTACCGCAGCGCTGGCGACGCCGCGCGCTGGCGCTCGGTTCGGGCGATCCGACCCGCATCATCTGCTCGGCGCTGATCGCACAGGCGTTCGAGTCGGTACGCTATCCGATCCTGCCGAAGGTCACGAAAACCGAAAGCCGTGCGGCGCGGCGCGAATTGCTCGAAATCCGCCATCACTCGCTCTATGCGCCGCGCGACTTCGACATCTCTCCCTACTTCGCGGTGGTAAAGCCGACCATCGAGAACGGCTTCGAATACAAGAAGCTGCACTGGGCCGACCTGCCAATGCCGCTCGAGGAAGAGGCTGAGCCGACGGTGGAGGCCGGCGACGCGACGCTCGCCCCGTTGTTTGCGCCGCGCCGGCGGCGGCGCACCATTACGTGGTCCTAGCTGCGGCGTCGTCCCCGCGAAGGCGGGAGACCCAGTAAACTCCAGCCGTTCGTATCATCACCGCAGCGTCGGCGATTACTGGATCATCCAC
>JBAVXH010000396.1:0-8170 GCA_049698215.1 Xanthobacteraceae bacterium
CCCCATGGCGCTGCGGTGGGGACCCCAGTTCGTAATAGTCTACAACGACGGCTACCTGCCGATCCTCGGCGCGAAGCATCCGGACGCACTCGGCGCGCGCTTTCGCGAGGTCTGGCCCGAGGTACAGGATCAGCTTGGCTCGCTGCATCACGATCTCTTGTCGGGCCAACGCCAGGCGATGTTCGCCGAGGACATGCTTCTGCGCATCCGTCGCCGCGGCGCAGACATGGAGGATGCCTACTTTACGGTGAGCTACTCGCCGGTCCCGGACGAGACGGCGCCGACGGGCATCGGCGGAGTGCTGATCACGGCAGTCGAAACCACCAAGCGCGTCTGGGCCGAACGTGCGCTGCGTGAGCGTCAGAACGAACTCGCACGCGTGCAGGAGATCGGGCAGGTCGGCGGTGTCGAGGTCGACCTCGCTAACGGCCTGCGCACCCGCCGGTCGCCCGAATACCTGCTTATTCACGGACTGCCGCCAGACGCGACGGACACGCACGAGGATTGGGCCCGGCGCATTCATCCAGACGATCGCGAAGCGACGCTCAAGCATTTCCATGCGTCGATCAATGGGTCCAGTACCGAGTACCGCTCGGAGTACCGCATCATCCGCCCGAGCGACGGTGCGATCCGCTGGATTTCGGTGAAGGCCGAGATCGAGCGCACGCGGGAGGGCAAGCCGTTGCGCCTGGTCGGTGCGCACATCGACATCACCGAGCGGCGCCGCGCCGAAGAAGCCTTGCGGCAGCTCAACGAGACGTTGGAGCAGCAGGTCGCGGAGCGCACGCGTGAACGCGACAGGCTCTGGCGCGTGTCGGAGGACTTCATCGGCGTTGCGGATTTCTCGGATCACTGGGTGAACGTCAATCCGGCCGCCACCGCGATCCTCGGCTGGAGCAGGGATGAGCTCCTCAGCATGCCCATCTCGGGGCTTTGGCATTCCGAGGACGCCAAGACCACGCTCTCGCAACGCGGGCAGCTGATCGAGGGCGGCCGCACGGTCCGTTTCCAGAACCGCTACCGTCACAAGGACGGGAGCTACCGTTGGCTTTCGTGGTCCTCGACCGCCGAGGATGGCTTTATCTATGCGGTGGGCCGTGATGTGACGGCTGAGCGTAACGCGGCGGAAACGCTGCGCCGCACCGAGGAGCAGCTTCGCCAGGCACAGAAGATGGAGGCAGTCGGCCAGCTCACCGGCGGCATTGCGCACGATTTCAACAACCTGCTCACCGGCGTGATCGGCTCGCTCGATCTGATGCAGAAGCGCATCGCTCAGGGCCGCCTCGCGGACGTGGAACGCTATGCGACGCTCGCCGCAACATCCGCCAATCGGGCCGCCGCGCTGACCCACCGCCTGCTCGCGTTTGCGCGCCGCCAGCCGCTCGATCCCAAGCCCGTCAACGTCAACCAGCTCGTTCTTTCGATCGAGGAACTGCTGCGCCGGACCATCGGCGAGTCGATCGAGCTGACGATCGACGCCGCAACCGGCGTGTGGGCCACGTTCTGCGACCCCCACCAGCTCGAAAGCGCGCTGCTCAATCTCGTCATCAATTCGCGCGACGCGATGCCGAAGGGCGGCAAGCTCGTCATCGAGACCGCGAATTCCGAGCTCGACAATTTCTATGCGGCGGAGCAGCGCGACGTGACGCCGGGACAATATGTGTGCCTGTCCGTGTCCGATACCGGCGCCGGGATGTCACCTGTGGTCCGCGACCGCGCCTTCGACCCGTTCTTCACCACCAAACCGATGGGGCAGGGGACCGGCCTCGGGCTCTCCATGGTCTATGGCTTCGCGCGCCAGTCCGAGGGGCACGTTCGCATCTATTCGGAGGTCGATGCCGGCACCACGGTGAAGCTCTATCTTCCGCGCTACCGCGGCGCCGCCGAAGAAATTTCCCCCACGACAGCCGAGGAAAGTACCGCAAAGGCGCAGGATGGTGAGACCGTGCTGGTGATTGAGGACGAAGACTCCGTCCGCGAACTCGTCACCGAAGTGCTGAACGATCTCGGCTACCGCGCGCTGCAGGCGCGCGACGGCCCTTCGGGACTGAAGATATTGCAATCGCGCGAACGCATCGACCTGCTGGTCAGCGACATCGGGCTGCCCGGTATGAACGGCCGGCAGGTTGCGGACGCCGCGCGCGAGCAGCGCCCCGATCTTAAGGTTTTGTTCATTACCGGATACGCCGAAAACGCCGCGATGGCGCACGGCTTCCTCGAGCCGGGCATGGAAATGGTGACAAAACCCTTCGCCGTCGACGCATTGGCGGCCCGCATCCGCGAGATGATCGGCGCCTGAGCGACGCCTGCCCCACATAGTTCACGAGCCCTTAAGACCCGGCGCGCTAGGCTCGTTCATCGCGCCGGTGGGGATCGCGCGGGCTTGCGTAGCGTGCGGGTTCGGGGAAGTTCATGGATATCGCAACCGGCCTGGGTCTGATCGCCGGCATCATCGTCATTGTCACGCTCATCCTGATGGGCGGCGATTTCCGGATGTTCTACGACGTCCACGCCATCATCATCATTTTCGGCGGCTCGTTCGCCGCGACGCTGATCCGGTTTCCGCTCGCCGCGATGCTGCATGGGTTGCCGCTCGGCATCAAGTTCGCCTTCTCATTGCGCTCGATCAGTACGCGCGAGCTGGTCGATGAACTCGCCGGCATCGCGGAGGTGGCGCGCAAGTCGGGCCCGGTCGGGCTTGAGAAGATCACGCCCGAAGATCCGTTTCTTTCCAAGGGCGTGCGTTTTGTCGCCGACGGCTACGACGCCGATTTCATTCGCGACAACCTCGAGCGTGACCGCGACAACTTCCTCACCCACCTCGACGAGGGGCAGAAAATCTACCGCGCGATCGGTGACTGCGCGCCAGCCTTCGGCATGATCGGAACGCTGATCGGCATGGTGCAGATGTTCGCCAACATGACCGACCCGTCCAAGCTCGGGCCGTTCATGGCGGTCGCGCTGCTCGCGACGCTTTATGGGGCGCTGGTCGCGAACCTGTTTTGCCTGCCCATCGCCGACAAGCTGCACGTCAAGCTGGTCGAAGAGGAAGTGAACCGTACGCTGATCATCGACGGCATCCTGATGATCCGCGAGTCCAAGAGCCCGACGCTCGTGCGCGAGATGCTGCTCGCCTATCTGCCGGAAAAGCACCGCCACGACGAGGCCGAACTGGCACCGGCCTGACCTGAAGGCGCAGAGTCATGGCGAAGAAAAGAGGCGGCCATGCGGGAGGTCACGGCTGGTTCGTGACCTTCGCGGACCTGATGGGCCTGTTGATGAGCTTCTTCGTGATGCTCGTCGCGTTTTCATCGCAAGACAAGCAGAAGCTTCAGATCGTCGCCGGCTCGATGCGCGATGCCTTCGGCGTGCAGCAGGTGCGCTTCAACGGCATCATAGAAACCGATGGTCTCCCCACCAAGCCGACGCTGAAGAACGCCGCGCGCATCAATCCTGAAGATGCCTCGAACACGCCGGGCCCGAACGAGCCCGAGCGGCAGAAGGACGGCATCCAGACCAAGGAAGACCGGGCGTTCGCGCTCGCGGCCGCGTCGCTGCGGCAGGCGATGCAGGAGTTGCCGGAAATCTCCGAGCTCTCCAAGCACATCATGATCGAGGAGAACCAGAACGGGCTGAACATCGAGCTCATCGATCAGGACGGCCGCTCGATGTTCCCCGACGGCGCCAAGGAGCCCTATGAGCGGACGCGCCGCATCATCCAGAAGCTTGCCGGCCCGCTGAAAGCGCTGCCGAACCGGGTGTCCATCACCGGCCACACTGCGGCGAGCCGGGTGCCGCCGCGGCCCGGATATGGGGCCTGGGAACTCTCCGCCGACCGGGCCAATTCCGTGCGGCAAGTCCTCGAGGACGAGGGCCTGCCGGCCTCGCATCTGTTCATGGTGGCCGGAAAGGCCGACAGCCAGCCTCTTTTCCCGGACGATCCGCATATCGCGGCCAATCGCCGCGTGACCATCACGCTGATGCGCGAGGCCCCGCCGCTACCGGCCGGATTCAAGCCTTAACGGCACTGCGGAGCCGCTCAGGGGCGGTTCGGCACCAACCAATTGCAATCCCGGTCAATTCGCTCTAACGAGCGCCCCGCAACGCGCCCGAGCCAGTTGTGAGCCTTGAGGATCAACCGGGTGTCCGGTCCGTACCTCTCGGTGCTATAGAACACGTCCTGCATTTGCACTGCGGCTCGCCATCGGCCTCATGACCCAAGTCGCCCGCGATACCGCCGTGCCCGCTGGCACGTCCGCCCCGAGCCACGCCCCGGCAAGCTTTTTTGCGTTGACGCTCGGCAGCGTGGGCGTGGTCTATGGCGACATCGGAACGAGCCCGCTCTACGCGTTCCGCGAAGCGGCTGCTGCCGCGAGCGCCTCCGGTCCGATCACGCGCGAGATCGTGCTGGGTGTGCTGTCGATGATCCTCTGGTCACTGATCATCGTCGTCACGATCAAATACGTGCTGATCCTGCTGCGCGCCGATAACAAAGGGGAGGGTGGCACCCTGTCGCTAACCGCGCTGGCGTTTCGCGCGGTCGGCCGCCGTACGCCATTCGTGCTGATGTTGGGCATTATCGGTGCCGCGATGTTCCTCGGCGACTCCGTCATTACGCCGGCGATTTCGGTGCTCTCGGCCGTCGAGGGCCTGAAGATCGTGACACCGAAATTCGAGCCCTACGTGGTGCCGCTGACGATGGCCATCCTGGTGGCGCTGTTCTCCGTGCAGCGCCGTGGCACCGCGGGCATTGCGGCGTTTTTCGGCCCGTTGATGACGGTCTGGTTTGTTTCGGTCGCCGCGGTCGGCCTGCTGCACATCAGTGATGACTGGCAGGTGTTCGCGGCGCTCAATCCGTACTACGCGGTGATGTTTCTTGCCTCGCATGGCCTCATCGGCCTGATCACGCTCGGTGCGGTATTCCTCGCCGTCACCGGCGGCGAGGCACTCTATTCTGATCTCGGCCACTTCGGCCGCAAGCCGATCCAGACCGCCTGGTTCGGCCTCGTCCTGCCGGCGCTCGTCATCAACTACTTCGGCCAGGGCGCGCTGCTCCTCAGCGATCCGTCCGCGATCTCCAATCCGTTCTACCGGCTCGTGCCGGAGATGCTGCTGTTTCCCATGGTGATTCTGGCGACGTGTGCGACCGCGATCGCGAGCCAGGCCGTGATCACCGGCGCCTATTCGCTCACCTATCAGGCGATCCAGCTTGGCCTGCTGCCTCGCCTCGCAATCACACACACGTCCGCGTCGCACTTCGGCCAGATCTATATTCCGCGCGTCAACACGGCGTTGCTGATCGGCGTATTGTTGCTCGTGCTCATCTTCGACACGTCGAGCCGGCTCGCGCATGCCTATGGGGTCGCGGTGACGACCACCATGGTGGTCGATGGAATCCTCGGCTTCATCGTGATCTGGCGGTTGTGGAAGTGGGATTGGTGGAAGGCGGCGCTGCTCATGGTGCCCCTCATCTTCGTTGACGCGACGTTCCTGGCGGCCAACCTGTTGAAGCTCCTGGAGGGTGCGTGGCTGCCGATCATGTTCGGCATCTTGACGGTGCTGCTGATCATCACCTGGCAGCGCGGCACGCGCATCCTCATCAACAAGACACGTCGCGTCGAGGTGCCGATCGATGCACTGATCCGCAGCCTGGAAAAGAAGCCGCCGCACGCGGTGCCGGGCACTGCGGTCTTCCTCACCAGCGACCCGGACTTCGCGCCCGCCTCGTTGCTGCACAATCTCAAGCACAACAAGGTGCTGCACGAGCACAACATTGTCCTTACCATCGTCACCACCGACACGCCGCGCACCAGCGAGGACGAGCGGGTCGAGATCACGCCCATTTCGGAGCGCTTCACCCGCGTCGCGCTGCATTTCGGCTTCATGGAGGAGCCGAACGTACCGAAGGCGCTGGCGCTCGCGCGCAAGAAGGGGCTGCACTTCGACATCATGTCGACGTCGTTCTTCCTGTCGCGCCGCTCGCTCAAGGCCTCGGCGCATTCCGGAATGCCCGCGTGGCAGGATCGCCTGTTCATCGGGCTGGCACGATCCGCCAATGACGCGACGGACTTTTTCCAGATACCGACCGGCCGCGTCGTCGAAGTCGGGACGCAGGTTGCTGTCTGACCTTCGTTTCTGCACCTAACTTATTGTCTGAACATGAGAATACTCGTTAAGCGGTCCGCGTTGGCCGCATGACTGATCCGGTTCCATTGCTTGGCTGGGATCAATGACTCAGAGGTTGAGCGGGTGTAGAAGCCCGCGCCTGCGTCTATATCGCAGCGCAATATACGGAGCAGGCTTCGGCCTGACCAAACCCCATGATGCTCAGTCTCACCGCTCCTCAGGGAAGCGACCTTTCCGCTCGCCACCAAAACGAAACGAAATCCTCCACCGGCTTCTGGGCCCTCACCGTGGGCAGCATTGGCGTCGTCTACGGCGATATCGGCACCAGCCCGCTCTATGCATTCCGCGAGGCCATCGTCGCTGCAATGAGCGGGGGCGAGGTGACGCGACCTGCCGTGCTGGGTGTGCTGTCGCTGATCTTCTGGGCGCTCATCATCATTGTCACGTTGAAATACGTGCTGCTCCTGCTGCGCGCCGATAACAACGGTGAGGGCGGCACGCTGACCCTGATGGCGCTCGCGCAACGCGCGCTCGGACGCGGCACCCCGATCCTGTTTCTGCTCGGCACCATCAGCGGCGCGCTTTTCTATGGCGACGCCGTCATCACGCCGGCGCTGTCGGTCTTGTCCGCTGTTGAGGGCCTCAAGATCGCGACGCCGGCGTTCGATCCCTATGTTGTGCCGCTGACCGTTGTGATCCTCGTCGCACTGTTCGCCGTGCAATCGCGCGGCACCGCGCAAGTCGCCGCGTTGTTCGGTCCAATCATGCTGGTGTGGTTCTTCGCCATCGCGATTCCGGCGCTGTATCAGGTCGCGGCGGTGCCGGAGGTGCTGCTGGCTCTCAACCCCTGGCACGCGGTGAGCTTTCTCGGCAGTCACGGGATGATCGGTCTCATCACGCTGGGTGCGGTGTTTCTGGCCGTCACCGGCGCCGAGGCGCTCTACGCCGATCTCGGCCACTTCGGCCGCCATCCGATTCAGATGGCCTGGATCGTCCTCGTATTGCCTGCGCTTGTGCTCAATTATCTCGCGCAGGGCGCACTGGTGCTCGGCAATCCGAAAGCGATCGAAAATCCGTTCTTCCTGCTCTACCCGGACTGGGCGCTGTTGCCGATGGTGGTGCTCGCGACCGCCGCGACGGTCATTGCAAGCCAGGCGGTGATCACCGGCGCCTATTCCATCACGCGCCAGGCGATCCAGCTCGGGCTGCTGCCGCGCATGGAAATCCGCCACACATCGGAGACGCAAGCCGGGCAGATCTACATGCCGCGCATCAATGCGCTGTTGCTCATCGGCGTGCTGCTGCTGGTCGCGCTGTTTCGTTCCTCCAGTTCGCTGGCCTCGGCCTATGGCATCGCGGTGACGGGCACGATGGTGGTCACCGCCATGATGGCGTTCATCGTGATCCGGAAGAACTGGAAATGGTCGCCGCTCGCGGCCGGCGCATTGATCGCACCGTTCCTGCTGATCGACCTGACATTCCTCGGCGCCAATCTCCTCAAGGTCCTTGAGGGCGGCTACGTGCCGCTCGCCTTCGGCGGCCTGGTGATGCTCCTGATGTACACGTGGCGGCGCGGCAGCCGCCTGCTGTTCGAGAAGACGCGCAAGCAGGAGACGCCGCTGCGCGGCCTTGTCGCGATGCTGGAGAAACGGCCGCCGACGCAGGTGCCCGGCACGGCCGTGTTCCTGACCAGCGATCCGACCAGCGCCCCGACCGCGCTGATGCACAGCCTCAAGCACTACAAGGTGCTGCACGAGAAGAATGTCATCCTGACCGTCGAGACTGCGGACACCCCAACCGTGAAGCCGGAGGACCGCGTTCAGATCGAACAGATCGGCGAGCGATTCTCCCTCGTGAGCCTGACGTTCGGCTACATGGAGACCCCGAACGTACCAGGGGCGTTGGCTATCGCCCGCAAGCTCGGCTGGCAGTTCGATATCATGTCGACCTCGTTCTTCCTGTCACGGCGCGCGCTGCGGCCCGCGGCGAGGTCCGGCATGCCGAAATGGCAGGACCGGCTGTTCATTCGTCTGGCGCGCAGCGC
>JBAVXH010000397.1:0-25579 GCA_049698215.1 Xanthobacteraceae bacterium
ATGGTGCCCGCCGCCGATGTGCATTCGGGGCCCGCGTATCGCATGGCCGCCGCCATGATGCCCGCCGCCACCGCGGATGGCATGACCGCCGCCATGACCTCCACCATGGCCGCCGCCACGCATGGCGTGGCCGCCGCCATGACCTCCACCGCCTCCGCCGTGACCGCCCCCGGGTTTGCCAAATGCGAAGGTTGAGAAGGAAACCGCGACAACGGCGGCAAGCGCGACACGGGAGAGGCCGGTCATGGCAGGAATCCTCCATATTCCCGTGCGCCCGAAGGAAAACGCGCGCAGCGACGAGTGGGTTCCGGCGGGAACACTCTCTTGGGCGGGATCTTTCGGGATTCTCCAGAGCCGGCGCTATGACGCGCAGGCAGCGGCGATCCGCGCGCGCATCGCCTCGTCGGGCATCCGTCCGGCGCCGGCACGCGCATTGTCGGCCATATGGTCGGGATTTCCGGTTCCCGGTATCGCGCAGGTGATGGCCGGATGGCTGACGACGAACTTGAGCAAGAGCTGTGACCAGCTCGTGCAATCGAGTTCCGCGGCCCAATCGGGGAGGGGGCGGCTGCTCACCCCGCGCACGGCCGCACCGCTCGCCAGCGGATAGTTCACGATCACCGCGATGCCGCGCTCTGCCGTAAGCGGCAGCAGGCGGCGCTCCGCCGCGCGATCCACCGCCGAATAGTTGAGCTGAACGAAATCGAGAGGCTCGGCGCGCATGACCGCTTCGAGATCCGCGAAGGCGCTCGACGTATAGTGCGTGATGCCCAGATAGCGGATGCGGCCGGCTTCCTTCCATTCGCGCAGTACCGGCAGATGAGTCCGCCAGTCCACCAGATTGTGGATCTGCATCAGATCGATCCGCTCGGTCTGCAGCAGCCTGAACGACTCTTCCATCTGCGCGATGCCGGCCTCGCGTCCGCGGGTCCACACCTTGGTGGCGATGAACGCCTTCGCATGTGTGTTCGATTGCGCCAGCAACTCGCCCGTGACAGCCTCGGCCCGGCCATACATCGGCGAGCTGTCGATGACCGAGCCGCCGGCCGCGAACAGGGCGTCAAGCACCTGCGCAAGCCGCCGAGAGGCGCCGCGGTCCGGCCGGACATCGAAGCCGCGATAGGTGCCGCAGCCGATCACGGGGAGCGGTTCGCCGGTCGAGGGGATGGGGCGTGTGTGCATCAATGTCTGTCTTCTGTCGCGAGACCGAACGTGAGGCACAATGGCTAGCATGACCGGTTCGGATTTTCTCGGCCGTGCCGAAGCCGCGGCAGCCGACTTGCTCCGCCTCTCACCGGCCTATGCGCCGACGCCGCTGCTCGACCTGAGCGCGCTCGCGGCACGCCTTGGCGTCGGGCGGCTGCTGGCCAAGGACGAAGGCCGGCGCATGCTGGGGAGCTTCAAGTCGCTGGGTGGAACTTACGCGGGCTTAAGAGCGCTGGCGCGTCTGAAAGGGATGGATATCAGCGGCCTGCTCGCGACGCGCCCGGGTGATCTTCCGGCGCTGATCTGCGCCAGCGACGGCAACCATGGATTGGCCGTCGCCGCCGCGGCGAGGCTTGCGGGTACCTCGGCGCGCATCTTTCTGCACCGCGGCGTGCCGGCGGTCCGCGCCCGCCGCATCGAAGAGCAGGGCGGCGAGATCGTCTGGGTGCAAGGCACCTACGATGATGCTGTTGCTGCTGCTGCTGCTGCGGCCGCCAATGCGCGCGCAGGAACCGGCATCCTGGTGGCGGACACGACGGATGATCCCGGCGATCCCGTCGTCGGCGATGTGATGACAGGTTATGGCGTCATCGCCGCCGAAGTTCGCCAGCAGGCAGAGGCGGCGGGTTATCCGCCCCCGACGCACCTGTTTGTGCAAGCGGGCGTCGGCGGCCTGGCGGCTGCGATGGCGGGAGGCTTGAGGGATTGGCTGGCTCCACCGGCAACGATCGTCGTCGTCGAGCCGGAGAAGTCAGCGTGCGTCGCGGCGGCCTTCGCGCACGACCGCGTGGTCCGCATTGCGGGCGACCTGCAAACCGCCGCCGAAATGTTGTCCTGCGGCGAAGCAAGCGCGCCCGCCATGGACATCCTGCGCCGTCACCGCGCCCGCGTCGCGACGGTTTCGGAGGCCGATCTGCTGGAGGCACCACGTCTGCTCCGGGAGGGAGGCGGTCCGGCCACGACGCCGTCCGGGGCCGCGGGCTTTGCCGGCCTTTGCCACGCGCTCAGCGGCAGAGGAGGAAACTTTGGCCTGGGTCGCGATAGTCGTGTGCTCGTCGTGATCACCGAAAGTGACCTCGCAAGCGGATAAGACTGCAGCCGGCTCGTCTCGGTGTTGACGTTACGGTGTGCATCGTGACCATTGTCGCGTAGTTCGGGATCTCGCGAATGACGCGGCCGAAATCAAAGCCCAATGCTGACAGAACCGCTTTGATCTATCGCGCATTGCGCCATGCGATCATCGAGCAGGCGCTGGCGCCGGGCGCGAAACTTCCCGAGGATGCGATCGGCGAGCGCTTTGGCGCAAGCCGCACGATCGTGCGCGCGGCGCTCGGGCAACTCGCTTCCGAAGGGCTTGTGGAGCTTCGACGCAACCGTGGCGCTGCGGTCGCAACGCCGGCATGGGAAGAGGCGCGCGATACATTCGACGTGCGGCTCGGGCTTGAGCGGCTGGTAATGTCGCGGTTGGCCGGGCGCCTGACGCCCGAGGAGATCGGGAAACTCGAAGCGCATGTGACCGAAGAGGAGCGCGCGCGGGGCAACGATGAACCGCTGTCGATCCGGCTCGCGACCGAGTTTCACATCCTGCTGGCGGAGATGACGGGCAGTGCGGTGCTGGCCCGCTACGTCAGCGAGGTGTCTTCCCGCTGCGGTCTCATTCTCGCGCTCTACAGCCGACCGCATTCGTCCGAATGCGCCGTGAACGAGCACCGCACCGTCATCGCGGCGCTGGCGGCGGGCGATGCAGCGCGCGCCTCCGCGCTGATGGAGGAGCACCTCGAAGCGGTCGCGAGCCGCGCCCTGATCGTCGCGCGACCGGTGAAGGGACGCGAACTCAAGGATGTGCTGACTGTGTACGCCGAGGCAACGGCTCCGGCATCAGCGCCGAAGCGCAAGCACTGAGCTCATGCATCGATCCCGTTGCGGGTGAGCAGCCGCTCGGCGCTGTCGTTCCACACATCCATCTGCACGATCTTGCCGCCGCGCACGACGAAGCGGTCGACGTAACGATTGCCCTTGAACGGCGTGCCGTCCGGCCATTCGCCGTAGAGCGTGCCGGTATTGTAGACGATCGTCTCGCCGTCGCCGGGCGCTACGTCCGAGCGCTCCATCTTCTTCTTCACCCACTTGTAGCGCTTGGCGTTAAACGCGGTGCTCTCGCGCGGATGGGAGAATTTACGGCCACCCGTGAAGGTCAGCTTGAGCGGCTCGGCGATGTAACGCGCGGCGGTTTCGGGATCCGGTACCATCGAGGCGACGAGGAATTTCTCGACGATGGCGGCGGCCGCGGCGGTCTGATCTGACGGCGCGTTGACGGTTTTGGCGGCTGCGGCGGACATGAAAGGCTCCGTATCTGACTGGAGTGACGGGCGCGCCCTCTCCATGCATTATTCTCGCCAATGCGCCCATCTTGGAGAGATCGAAGAATCGTATACAATACTGCATACGATCAATCCAATTCGGCCGTCGATGTTGCCTATTTTCTGTGCAGTAGAAGTGGAAAGGCTGAGAATTCTCAAGTTTTTCAACAGGTCAGCGATGGCATGTCCTTTGCGATGATAAGCCAAGGGGATCCCACAGAGAGGTAACGCCATGTCCGTGCGAAAGAGCCTTCCGCAACTCACGCGCCGCCTGCTGCTGGCTGCCGCCGCCACGACAGTTCTAGCCGCCACCACCGCCTCCGCCCAGGACACGCTGAAGCTCGGCCTGGTCGCTGCGATGTCCGGCCAGTCGGCGAAGTCCGGCGAGGCGATCGTTCGCGGCCTCTCAGTCGCCATTGACGAGATCAACGCCAAGGGCGGCGTGCTCGGCAAGAAAGTCGAGCTGCTCGTGCGTGACGACGAAAGCAATCCCGCGAAGGGAGCCGTGGCGGCACGCGAGCTGGTGCAGCGCGAGAAGGTCGTTGGCCTGTTCGGCGGCCTCGACACGCCGGTTTCGATTGCGATCGTGCCCTTCGCCAATCAGAGCAAGGTGCCGTTCATGGGCGTGTGGGCGGCAGGCACGCCGATCACCCGCAACGGCGCGGCCGAGAACTATGTGTTCCGTGTCTCGGCGGTGGACGTGCTGGTCGACAAGGCCTTGGTCGACTACGCAATCAAGAAATACGCGACGAAGAAGCCCGGGATGATCCTGATCAACAATCCCTGGGGCGAATCGAACGAGAAGGGCCTCAAGGAGGCGCTCGCCGAGAAGAATATGCCCTACGCCGGCATCGAGAAATTCCAGGATGCCGACGTCGACGTCGTGCCGCAGCTGACGCGGCTCAAGGAAGCCGGCGCGGACGTGCTGTTCATGGTGGCGAACGTCGCGCCCTCATCGCAGGTGGTGAAATCGCTCGACCGCATGGGCTGGAACGTGCCGATCGTTTCGCACTGGGGTCCGGCGGGCGGGCGCTTCAGCGAGCTCGCAGGACCGAGCGCCGCGCGTGTGCATTTCATTCAGACATTCTCTTTCTCTGGCAAGATGTCGCCGAAGGCCGAAAGCGTGCTCGCGGCGCTGAAGAAAAAGTATCCCGAGATCAAGACGCTTGCCGACGTGACCCCCGCGGTGGGAATCGCGAATGCGTACGACGCGATCAACTTGATGACGCTCGCAATCGCCAAGGCAGGCTCGACCGAGGGCCCGAAAATCCGTGAGGCCCTCTATGCGCTCGACAAGTATGACGGCCTGATCAAGACCTACGACAAGCCGTTCTCGCCCGCCAACCACGATGCGTTGACGTCGGACGACTACATCTTCACCTACTTCAAGGAAGGCGAGATTCTTCCGCTGACGAACTAGGCTCACCACTTCCGCTCGTCCCCGCGAAAGCGGGGACCCAGTCCTTGCCCCTGGATGCCCGCTTTCGCGGGCATGAGCGGATAGCACTGTAGTCCCTGCCGGGCCCGTAGGATGTTGCTGATTTCCGCGATCGTCTCTGGCCTTGCGGTCGGGAGCATGTACGGGCTGATCGCGCTCGGCTTCCACGTCACCTACGTCGTTTCCAACACGGTCAACTTCGCGCAGGGCTCCTCGATGATGCTCGGCGCCGTGCTCGGCTACGCGTTCGGTATCAGGCTCGGCTGGCCGATGCCGCTCGCGGTCGCCATGTCGTTGCTGTTGTGCGCCCTGTTCGGCCTTGTGGTGGAGCGCACGCTGGTGCGGCCGTTCGCCGAGCGGGGCTCGAATGCCTGGCTGATGGCGACGGTCGCCGGCGGCGTCGTGCTCGACAACGTCGTGCTGTTCACCTTCGGCAAGGAGCCGCGCGCCTTTCCGTCGTTCCTCGCGCAAAAGCCGATCGATCTTTTCGGCGCCGGCGTATTTCCGCTGCAGCTGATCATTCCGGTCGTCGGCATTGCCATCGCGGTCGCGCTGCAGATCGCGTTCCATCGCACCCGTCTCGGCAAAGCGCTGCTTGCCGTGGTCCAGAACAAGGATGCGGCGCGCCTGATGGGAATCAACGTGCGATCGGCGATCGCGTTCTCGTTCGCGCTTTCGACTGCGCTCGCAGGCCTCGCCGGCATGCTGATCGCGCCGCTGTTTTCCGTGCATTCCGACATGGGCACGCTGTTCGGCATCAAGGCATTTGCGGTTGCGATCCTCGGCGGCATCACCTCCGCGTCGGGCGTGATGCTCGCGGGGCTGCTTTACGGGTTGATCGAAGCCTCGGTCACGGCGTTCGCGGGCTCGACCTACACGCAGATCGTCGTATTCGCGGTCGTCATCCTCGCGCTTGCCGCGATGCCAAACGGGCTGCTCGGCCGCGCCGCGGCGAAAAAAGTATGACCATGAAAACGGCCGCGCCTCCCGTGATGACGTTCGCCATCCTGGCGCTGACGGCGGCGGGTGTCGCGCTGGTGTTCGCCTCCGAAGGGTACACTCACTTTGTCTTGGCGCTCGTCGCGCTCACCGCAGTCGTCGGCGTCGGGTTGAACGTGCTGCTCGGCCTTGCCGGACAGGTCTCGCTCGGCCATGTCGGTTTCTACGCCATCGGCGCCTATACGGCGGCGATCCTGACCATGAAGGGCATGAGCTTCTGGCTCGCGCTTCCCGTGGCCGGCGTCACGGCCGGCGGGATCGGTGCGCTGCTCGCATTGCCTGCGCTGCGTGTCGCGGGGCCCTATCTGGCGATGGTGACCATCGCGTTCGCCTTCATCGTCCATCACGGCACCGTCGAGTGGAAGGATCTGACCGGCGGGCAGAATGGATTGATGGGCCTTTTGCCGCCCGCGGTCGGCGGGCACACGTTCGCGGAACGCGAGATGGCGCTGATGGCGATCCTGCTCGCGGGCCTTTCGCTCTACGTCTTCCATCGCCTCGCCGCGAGTGCCTGGGGCAAGGCGATGGTCGCGGTGCGCGAGAGCGAGACGGCGGCCCGCTCGGTCGGCCTCAATCCGGTCAGCATCAAGACCGCGGCCTTTGCGATCTCCGCGGTTTTCGCCGGGCTCGCCGGCGCGATCTTCGCACCGCTCATGATGTTCGTCGCGCCGGACTCATTCCCCTTCTCGCAGTCGATCCTGTTCCTGCTCGCCGTGATCGTCGGGGGCTCCGGCTTTGTCTTCGGCCCGGTGGTCGGTGCCGTCGTGACCGTGCTCATTCCGGAACTGCTCTCCGGGCTTGCCGAATACCGGCTGCTTTTCGTCGGCGTCCTGCTACTCGTCGTGTTGTGGCTCGCACCCGAGGGCGTGATCGGGACGATCGCGCGCTATCTGCGGCGTGCCGATCCGGCGGGCGCGACGGCCGGCGATTCCGCCATTGCGCCGTTCCTCGCAGTCGCAAATGCGCCGCGGTTGTCAGTATCGCGCCTCGGCATTTCGTTCGGCGGCATCCGGGCTGCGACCGATGTGAGCTTCGCGGCGCCACCCGGGCGCATCACCAGCGTCATCGGCCCCAACGGCGCCGGCAAGACGACGGTCCTGAACATGATCGGCGGATTCTACCGGCCCGATGCGGGTAGCATCCGGCTCGGCGAGGTAGAGCTTGCCGGCGGGCCGGCTTGGCGCATTGCGCGCGCCGGCATCGCGCGCACGTATCAGACCACGCAGCTGTTCGGCGCGATGAGCGTGCTCGACAACGTGATCGTTGCGGCGCGCCGGGGACGGCTCGGAAATCCGCTTGGACGAGCCGCGACACTCCGTGATCGCGCCAACGCCGAAGCGCTGTTGTCGTTCGTCGGCTATCAGGGTGCGCTCGCGACGCCGGCGCAGGATCTGCCGCATGTCGACCGGCGCCTGGTCGAGATCGCCCGTGCGCTCGCAACACATCCCCGGGTCCTGCTTCTCGATGAGCCGGCGGCCGGTCTGACGCGCCCCGACAAGGCGGCGCTGAGCAAACTGATTCGTCGCATCGCCGATCTCGGCGTCGCGGTCATTCTGGTCGAGCATGACATGACGCTCGTCATGGGCATCTCGGACCACATCGTCGTGCTCGATGCCGGCGCTGTCATCGCGTCAGGGACTCCGGCCGACGTGCGACGCGACCCACGTGTGCTCAAGGCCTACCTCGGCGACGGCGCGATGCGGGCCCACCCGCGCGCTGCCGCCTGGTCCGGCCCGCGCGATGCGATCCTCTCCTGCGTGAAGCTCAGTGCCGGCTACGGCGCGGCGCCCGTGCTCGACGACGTTTCGTTGGAGGTGAGGCCCGGCGAGCTGGTGGCGCTGCTCGGCGCGAACGGCGCCGGCAAATCGACCGCGATGCGCGCCGTCACCGGCCTGTTGCGTCCCGTCGCAGGCGCGATCGTGCTCGACGACAAGCCGGTGCAGCATCTGCCCGCGCACCGGATTGCCGCGAGCCGCCTCGCGCTGGTGCCCGAAGGCCGGCAGGTTTTCCCCGAATTGAGTGTGCTCGACAACATCATGCTCGGTGCGCACACCCGCAGGGATGTCGATCATGACGCCGAGATCGCCGCGCTGCTGGCGCAGTTTCCGCGGTTGCGTGAGCGGCTCTCCAGCCGGGCAGGGCTGCTGTCCGGCGGCGAGCAGCAGATGCTTGCCATCGCGCGCGGCCTGATCGCAAAGCCGCGCATCCTCCTTCTCGACGAGCCCTCGCTTGGTCTTGCGCCGACCATCATCAGCGAGCTGTTTGGCACGCTCGCGGAACTGCGCGACGAGGGCCTGACGATCCTTCTGGTCGATCAGATGGCGGCGCTGGCGCTGACCGTTGCGGATCGGGGATACGTTCTGGAGTCGGGCCGCATCGTGCGCGAGGACACCGCCGAGGCGCTCGCGGGCGACCCCGCGCTCGAGGCCGCCTATCTCGGCCAAGCCGAAGCGGCGCCGTAGGTCATGCTCGATTTCCTTCTCCGCAACGCGCGGCTCGTCGGATACGGTGAGGCGACGTTCGACATCGGCATCGCGCAAGGCAAGATCGCCAGGATCGCTCGGGCAATCTCGTCCGAAGCGCCCCAGGAGGATGCGGGCGGCCGGCTCGTGACGCCGGGATTCGTCGACACCCACATCCATCTCGACAAGTCATGCATTCTGGATCGCTGCGCGCTGAGCGAAGGAACGCTGCAGGAGGCCATCGCGCAGGTCGCAGCCGCCAAAAGCGCCTTCACGGAGGACGACATCTATGCGCGCGGGCGGCGCACCCTCGAGAAGGCGATCGTGCAAGGCACGACGCGCATGCGCACGCACGTCGAGGTCGATCCTCGCGTCGGCCTGAAGGGCTTTGATGCGGTGCGGCGGCTCAAGCGCGACTACGCCTGGGCCGTCGACCTTGAAATCTGTGTGTTCCCCCAAGAAGGCCTGCTCAACGATCCCGGCACGGAAGAGCTTCTTGTCGCGGCATGCGAGCAGGGCGCTGACCTGATCGGCGGCTGCCCCTATACCGACACGAACCCGCACGGGCAGATTGCGCGTATTTTCGACATTGCGCGACGCTTTAATCTCGATATCGATTTTCATCTCGATTTCGATCTCGACGCCTCATGGATGGATTTGAACGAGGTCTGCCGCCAGACCGAGACGCACCGGTATGGCGGGCGGGTTGCGGTCGGCCATGTCACCAAAATCTCGGCATTGCCGCCGGCCCAACTCACCTCGTTGGCGCAGCGGCTCGCCAACGTCGGGATAGCCGTGACGGCGCTCCCCTCGACGGACTTATTCCTGATGGGCCGCGCCAGCGATCACAATGTCCCGCGCGGGGTCACGCCTGTGCATGCGCTGATGCAGCACGGGGTGACCTGCTCGCTCGCGACCAACAATGTGCTCAATCCATTCACGCCGTTCGGCGACTGCTCGCTCATCAGGATGGCGAACCTCTATGCGAATGTTGCGCAGACCGGCGCTCCGCATCAGCTTGCGGCGTGTTTCGACCTGGTGACGACGCAGCCGGCGCGCCTGATGAACCTGCAAGATTACGGCCTCGCCGTTGGAAATCCGGCTGATCTCGTCCTGTTGGACTGCCGCGATGCCGCAATGGCGATCGCCGAGATTTCACAGCCGCTGTTGGGTCTCAAGGCCGGCCGCCGCAGCTTCTCGCGAAGCGCGCCGTGGTTGAACCCTCCGGGGGTGCTGACCCCCGTTGGCCAGCCTTCCCCCGCCTGACCTCAAAATCCCACGATTGCCGCCCCGGCCCGCGTGCGATAAGGAAGCCGCGACGCGCCCGTAGCTCAGCTGGATAGAGCGCTGCCCTCCGAAGGCAGAGGTCAGGGGTTCGAATCCCTTCGGGCGCGCCAGCGTAATCAATAACTTAGATTCGTCTCGCTACCCCTCACACTTTTCCAGGTAAGCATGGGGTAAGCGCTGACCCAAATTTAGATCAACGGCGTTCTCTTTAGGGCGCTCGGACCTGCGTTGGGGTGGAGAACCGTATCGTAGGTTCGAATCCCACTCCCTCCGCCAGTTAGTCTTATATTCCTAGTGCATTTTGGAGAATGTGTAACGAAAACGCGCGTTTTCCGCGCCAAATCGGCACTTCTTGAGCGAGAACCGAACCAGGAGAATGCGAGGGATAGCCCGTCAAGGCGCACCCGTTTGGTTTTTTCTCTACTCGGGTCACAGGCAGTTCGGTTCTTTGATGCTACCGACCACCCCCGTCCACCTCCGTGAGCGTGCGTATTCGGAGCGCGGACATGCGCCGCCGTGGAACGCACAGCCGTTTCGACCCGGACCGAATGTTAGGGTGGAACACGAGCTGCTCAAGCAGCGCGGGAATTGGCTACGATTTGCCCAGTCTAATAACGTTCCACGATGCGGGTGAGAGCGAGGCTTGGAGATCTGTACCTCGCTGTTCGATGCCGCCGATCGGCGAAGGCTTGATGCGATCCGGCTTGTCCGTAGTGTTCAACGCGGTTAGATCGCTATCGCAAAGCTGATGCGCGCTCACGACCTTGAGGTGGGCAAAGCCTTGTGCCGTAAGTTCAAGCGCCATCGGCTCAGCAAGATGGCGATTGAGGCAGAACAGCGTCAGCGTGCCGGCCTTCTCGTCATGCACCGCGGAAAACTTCAGGTACGGCACGGCAGGCAGCGAATAATAGGCGTCCACCGCTCCGCGTGGGTCGAAGTAACTTGCCGCATAGGTCGGGCAATCGATCGCGGCTCGTAGCACTGTGCCGCGTCCGAGATTCGAGAAGTCCGCGAACGGATAGAAGATCGTCTGTCGCCACGCCGGGCCGCCGGTCTCGGTCATGATCGGCGCGATCACATTGACGAGCTGCGCCAGGCATGCGGCTTTCACGCGGTCGGCGTGATTGATTAGCGAGATACAGGCACCGCCGAAGGCCAGCGCGTCGAGCATGTTGTAGGGCTCTTCGAGGATTTCCGGCGCGACCGGCCAATCCGGCTTGATGCGCTCCTGCCGGTTGCGGCGCGTTCGGTACCACACATTCCACTCGTCGAACGACAGCATGATGCGCTTGTCCGAACGCCGCCGCGCTGCGACCGCGTCGGCGATCGCCACGACCTCCTCGATGAAATTGTCCATCAGGTCAGGGCTCGCGAGGAACGCAGCCGCGTCGTTCGCATAGTTGTTCAGGTACGTATGCAGCGAGATGTACTCGACGTGATCGAAGGTGTGCTCAAGCACGGTGTCTTCCCAGGCGCCGAAGGTCGCCATCGTGCGGCCTGACGAGCCGCAGGCCGCGAGCTCGATCGAGGAGTCGGTCCACCTCATCATCTTGGCGGCTTCGGTCGCGATGCGGCCGTATTCTGTCGCGGTCTTCGTCTCCATCTGCCACCAGCCGTCCATCTCGTTGCCGAGGCACCAGAACTTGATGTCGTGCGGCTTGTCCCATCCGTGCTTGCGGCGCAGGTCGGACCATGCCGTGCCGCCCGGATGGTTGCAGTATTCGACCAGATTGCGCGCCGCATCGCCGCCGCGCGTGCCGAGATTGACGGCGAGCATCGGCTCGATGTCGGCGGCGCGGCACCAGTCGATGAACTCGTTGGTGCCGAACGTGTTCGGCTCGGTGGACATCCAGGCGAGATCGAGCCGGCGCGGTCGGTCTGCCACGGGGCCGACGCCGTCCTCCCAGTTGTAGCCGGAAACGAAATTGCCGCCCGGATAGCGCATGATCGTGGGCGCAAGCTCGCGCACCATCGCGAGCACGTCCTTGCGGAAGCCCTTCGCGTCCGCCTGTGGATGGCCCGGTTCGAAAATTCCGCCATAGATGCAGCGCCCAAGATGCTCGATGAACGCGCCGAACAGCCGCTTGTCGGTTGCGCCGATCACGTTGTCCCGGTCGAGTCTCACTGCGGCTTTGGGCATGCACTTGGCTCCTAAATGTTCGCCGGCATGAAAGGCTTGCCGGCGTCTTCCGGCGAAAGCACGGAGTCTTTCAGCAGGCGCGAGTACGGGTGCTGCGGATTGGCGAGCACCTCACGTGCTATCCCGCTCTCGACCGCCCGGCCGCGCTGCATGATCAGCACGCGGTCGCTGATGTAGTAGGCGGTCGCGAGATCGTGCGTGATATAGACGATCGAGACCTTCAGCTCGTCGCGCAGCCCCTTGAGCAGATTCACAAACGACATGCGCAGCGAAGCGTCGACCATCGAAACCGGCTCATCAGCGACGATCAGCGAGGGCGAGGAAATGAGCGCGCGCGCGATCGCGACGCGCTGCAATTGCCCGCCGGACAGCTCGTGCGGAAAGCGGCCTTTCACCTCGGCGAGCGATAACCCGACCTGACGTAGCGCCTTGTCGGCCGCAGCCTCGATCCCGGCGTTGCGTGCGCCCGCGAAACGCCGCGCGGTCACGTACAGATAGCAGTCGAGGCGCGTCAGCGGATTGAACGCCTCGAACGGATTCTGGAAGATCGGCTGAACCTGCCGCATGAAATCGAGGCGCGCGCGATTGCTGCGGATACGCGTCACGTCGGTGCCGCGGAAGCGGATCGCGCCGTCGGTCGGCTTCGCCAGATTGAGGATCATGCGGGCAAGCGTGGTCTTTCCCGATCCGGACTCGCCGATGACCGCAAGGATCTCCGGCTTGCCGGCTTCCAGCCGCAGGCTCACGTCGTCGACCGCGCGCACGGTGCGGCGCGCGAGCAGCCCGCCGACCACATACGTCATGCCGACATGATCGACATCGAGAAGCGGCGGGCTCATGACATCGCCCCCTGCGCGGGCGGCGCCGTCGCCCAGCAGGCGACGCGATGCCCCGCCGCCACATCGACCATCGGCGGATGCTCCTTGCGGCAGACGTCCATCGCGAGCGGACAGCGCGGATGGAAGCGGCAGCCGGGCGGCGGCGCCGCAAGATTGGGGGGCGAGCCTTCCAGTCCTTCCTTTTGCGTGAGATCGCCGATGCGCGGCAGGCTGGACACGAGATGCGCCGTGTAGGGGTGGCGGGGCTTGCGGATCACCTCGGCGGTACGCCCTTCCTCAACCAGCCGTCCCGCATACATGATACCGAGCCGGTCGGTGACGTTGGCGTGCACGCCGATGTCATGCGTGACGAGGATCATCGAGGAACGGATTTCGCGCTGAACCTCGCGCAGCATCCCGAGCACATCCTTTTGCACCACGACGTCGAGCGCGGTGGTCGGCTCATCGGCGACGATGAAATCGGGGCGGCAGACGCTGGCGAGCGCAATGGTCACGCGCTGACGCATTCCGCCCGAGAGTTCGTGCGGATAGTTGTCGAGAATCGCGGGATCGAGCCGAACGCGGGCAAGATGCGCTTCCACGAGCCGGAGAAACTCCGGCATCGGCTTCCCGATGTGCCGATAAGCGAAATCGATGAATGACTGCCGCACCCGCCGTACCGGGTTCAGCACATTCATCGAACCTTGCAGAATATAGGACAGGTGCCGCCAGCGGACGCTTTCAAGCTCCGTCTGGCTCAGCGCATAGATGTCGCGCTCGGTTCCGGCGAAATTGAATGTGACCGATCCCGCGACGACGTTCAGCGGCGCACGGATCGCGCGCACGATCGTCTTGATCAGTGTGGTCTTGCCGCAGCTCGACTCGCCCGCAAGCCCGTAGATTTCGTTGCGGTCGATGTGCAGGCTGACGCCATCGACCGCGCGCACTTCGCGGCTCACGCCGAAATATTTCGTCTGATAGTAGGCGCGTAAATTCGAGACCGTGAGCACGCGCTCCGGTACCGGATCGACCTGTGCGACGGCAGCGCTCATCCGGGTGCGCCTCCCATCCGGGCAAGCCGGCTGCGCGGATCGATGTACTCGTTCATCGAGATGGCGAGGAGAAACAATCCGATGAACAGAATCACGACGAACAGCACCGGAAAGAAGATCCACCACCAGATGCCGGCAACCAGTGCCGTGTGCTGGTTCGCCCAATAGATCATCACGCCGACGGTCGGCGTGTCGATGTTGGTGAAGCCAAGCACCGAGAGCGTGACTTCAAGGCCGATCGACCAGGTCAGGTTGTTCATCGTAGTGTAGAACACGATCGGCAGCACGTAGGGCAGGTGTTCCTGCAGCACGATCTCGTGCGTGCGCATGCCGGAGAATACGCTCTGCTGGGTAAACTCGCGTGTCTTGAGGCTGAGCGCGACAGAACGGATCAGCCGCGCGTCATAGGCCCAGCCGAGGCACGCCATCGCAAGCGCGAGCAGAGGCCACGACATCTTGTCGCGCATCACGAAATAGAACAGCACCAGCAGCGGAAACAGCGGGATCACGATGAAGGTGTCGTTGATCGACATCAGGACGCGGTCGACGAAGCCGCCCTTGTAGCCGGACCACAAGCCGATCCCGATCGAGATCAGGCGGCTGAGGATCGCGACCGCGAAGCCGAACAGCATGGTGTTGCGGATCGCAAACGTCAGTTGCCAGAAGACATCCTGTCCGCGCGAGTTGGTGCCGAACCAGCAGGCCCAAGATGGGGGTACGTCCGGCGGCACCACGAATTGGTCCTGCGGCGGGTAGGGCGACACGAACGATAGCGCCGCGAACGCCACGATGAAGGCGGTCAGGATGACGCCGAGACGAAACTCCAGCCGGTAACGCAACAGGTCGCGCAGGATCGCAAACATCAACCGACCTTCACGCGCGGATCGAGCAACGGATAGAGCAGGTCGATGATCAGTACCGCCACCGATACCGCGAGGATCGACACCGACGCAACGCCGACGACGAGACTGTAGTCGCCCGCATGCACCGCCGAAATCAGCAGCGTGCCGATGCCCGGATAGCCGAAGACCTGCTCGGTGATGATCGCGCCGTTGAAGATCGAGCCGAGCGACATCGCGAGGCCCGTGACCTGCGGTACCAGCGCGTTGCGCATCACATAAGCGCCAAGGATGCGGCCGCGGCTGACACCCGCCAGCTCGGCATACGTGACGTAGTCCTCGGTGACGATGTTGGAGACCAGCGACCGCATCCCCATGAACCAGCCACCGATGCCGACCAGCACCAGCGAAGTGACGGGAAGGACTGCGTGGCGCAGCACGCTGAGGATGAAGTCCGCATTCCAGCCCCAGGCCGTGTTCATGCGGTAGCCGCCGGAAATCGGCAGCACCGGCCACAGATAGCCGAACACGATCAGCACCACGAAGGCGACGATGTAGTAGGGGATCGGATGCACCGCCATCGCGGCGACGCCGGCGACCTTCAGGATGCGGCTGTCGCGATAGTAGCCGGCCAGCCCGCCGAGCAGATTGCCGAGCGCGAAGGCAAGAATGGTCGAGACGGTGAGAAGCCCGACCGTCCAGGGCAGCGCCCGGCCGATCAATGTCGAGACCGGCGTCGGGAATGCCGACAGCGAGGGGCCGAAGTCGCCGACCAGCACGCGCTGCCAGAAGACGATGTACTGGCGCCACAGGCCGCCCTCGAGTCCGTAAAGCTCGCGCAGCGACTTGCGCATCATCTCGATTGCTTCTGGGCTCGTGCTGCCAAAGGCCGTTGCGGCCGAGACGGTCTGCTCGACCGGATCGATCGGTGTCGCGTGCGTGATGAGATAGGCGAGGTTGATGCCGATGAAGACGACCAGCGCGAATTGAACGAGCCGTTTCAGCGCGTAAATCGCATAGGCGTTCATCGGCGCGCCGCACTCTCCAAATCATTGCAGCGGAGGCTTGCGCCCCCGCCGCGCATGATTGCTACTTGGCCGGCCTGAGCTTGATCATCATGGCGCGCGAGTTGCCCCAGTTCGGCACCGGGTCGGTGTAGGGATCGCTCTCCGCGCTCGGATAGCCCTTCCAGTAGGTCTCATCCATCACGGTGAAAACGTTGTAGGCCATCAGCGGGATCACCGGCATCTCCTGCACGGCGAGCTTCACGAAATCCTGACCCAGTTGCAGGCTCTTCGGATCGTCGAATCCGACGGTGCGGATTTGTTCGATGATCTTGTCGAGTTCGGGCGAGGACCAGCGCTGCCAGTTACGCGGTGTCTGGGATTTGCCGGGCTGTGACACGAATTGCGAGTGCCAGCTGTCGAGGAAGAACGAGAGGTCGGGGTGCCCGCCCCAGGTCTCGACGCTCCACGAGATGATCGTGTCGAAGTCGCCGCCGCTGCGGCGATCGACCAGCGTGCCTTGCGCCACGTCGGTCTTGGCGTCGATGCCGAACTGGCGCCATTGCTGCGCGATCATCGAGCCCGCGCGGGTCATGATCGGCCGCAGGTCGCCCTCGACCACGATGCGTACCGTGAACGGCTTGCCATCCGGCGTCATCCAGTCGTTGCCGCGCTTGGTGAAGCCTGCCGCCTGCAACAGTTCGGTCGCGGCGGCCGGATCGGGCTTCCACCAGCCGCGCCCGAACGACTTCGTGATGTCGTCGGCAGACGTCGGAATCTGGTCGCCCATCGAGGGGCGCAGCATGTCGGCGATCTCCTTGCCGACGTTCGGATTGTAAGGCTTAATCTTGCGTTTGCCGGTGTCGAGCTCGAAGTCCTTGAGCCACGCTTCCATCGGCACATGGTAGCTCTCGGTATGCGTACCGGTCGGCGGGATCGCGATCGCTGAGATCGTCGCGGCGCCGCGGTAGGACGCCATTGAGACGGCCTTGATGTCGATCAGCAGCGCGAGCGCCCAGCGCACGCGCTTGTCCTTGAACATGTCGTTTTGCAGATTGAAGATCACCGACGGCAGCGTCGGATCGGGATGCGCGAAGGGAAAGCCCTTGAACCAGCCGCGCGAGGTCTTCGACTGCTTCGCCAGCGTGAACATGCCTTCCGCCGAGGTGTCGTGGATGATGTCGAGCTCGTGATTGAGCTGCGCGATCACGCGCTTGTCGGGCGGGCCGGGGTCCAGATAGGCGACGTATTTGGGTCCAGGCTGCCCGTAGCGGCCGAGCGTGGTGCGCTGCCAGTCCTCGCGCGCCTGCCAGATGAACCACTTGCCGTTCGGATCGTAGCTGTGCAGCACATAGGCGCCGAGCGACACCGGCTTGTTGAAGTCGAACTTCAGCGGGTCGGCGACCTTCTCGAAGATGTGCTTCGGCATCATCCACACGGCGTTCCAGCGCACCGTGAACAGCGCGTGGAAACGCGAATTCGGCTTCTTGAGCTTGAACACAACGGTGTTCTTGTCCGGCGCCGAGACCGACGCGACATTGATCTGGAACGGCGCGCTCCAGCGCATGCCGTTCGTCTTCATGTGCAGCTCGGCGGTGAATACCACGTCGGCGGAGGTGAACTCGACGCCGTCGCTCCAGAAGATGCCGCTGCGCAATTTCACCGTCATCTCGGTGAAGTCCGCGTTGTAGATCGGCTTGTCGGAGGCGAGCGAATTCATCCACACGCCGTCGAGACCGCGCTGCGGGTCGATGTACCAGAAGGTGTCCATCGCGAGCTGGTGCAATCCGGTCGACTGCCCGCCCGCATTGACGGCCCAGATGTTGAACCACCCGGCGTTCTTGATCGTCCCCTCGGGGTTCTCGACGATCAGGGTCTGGTTGCGCGGGAGATTCGAGATCGGCTCCTGCGCGGAGGCCGGGAATGCGGGAAGCGCAAGAAGCAAGGCAAGCGCAAGGCGTCGCAGCGCACGCATTGTTTTCCTCCCCCGGTGACGTTCTTTTCTCGGTCCGGTCAGTAACGCGTCGGCCGATTGTTCCCGTCAATTGCAGTCCCAAACCATATCAAAGAGTCCAATATGAAGTCGAGTAACCACGCGGGTCGCTTGCGCAAACAGTTGACGACGAACGATCAGCTGCGTCCACCGTCGATCACGTAGCTCTGGTTCGTGCAGCCGGAGGAATCGTCCGACGCGAGGAACATTACCAGTCGCGCTACGTCGTCGGGATAGAGCTTGCGCTTGATGCATTGCGCCTGCATCAGGTTTGCTTCCGCGGGCGGCGTGAGCCAAAGGTCGATCTGGCGCTGAGTCATGATCCAGCCCGGCACCACACAATTGACACGGATATTGTCGGGGCCGAACTCGCGGGCGAGTGAGCGCGTGAGACCAAGCACCGCCGCCTTCGCGGTCGAATAGATCGTGAGGTTCAGATCGCCGACCAGCCACGCACTGGACCCGAAGTTGATAATCGAACCGTTGTTCGCGGCCTTCATGTCTGGATAGACGGCTTGCGCAGCAAAGAACTGATGCTTGAGATTGACCGCGATGCGGTCATCCCAGAATTCGGACGTCACCTCATGAACATTGTGGCGCTGATCGTGCGCCGCATTGTTGATCAGATCGTGATCGGTCCGAGCGCCTTGCGGACGTTGACGATCGCTCGTTTGAGCGCTTCGATATCGGTGACGTCGCAATGCTCGTAGTGCAACTTCGCCTTCGCACCGATATCGGCCTGCAGCGCCTTGGCCGCCTCGTCCGCGATGTCGAGAAATCCGATCTTCGTGCCCTGCCGCGCGAACTCGCGCACGATCGCTTCGCCGATGCCCATCGCGCCGCCGGTCACCAGGACGACGCGATCGGTCAGGCTCGGATATGTTGCGGCATTCTGCATTGCGTGTTTCCAGAAGAGCCGGCGCTATCGCTTCGCGTCCGCGTTTGACGGCCGCTTTCCGCACGCTATCGAGCTTGTTTCGATATTACAATTCTCTGTCACATGTGGCCGAGCGGAGGTCCGTTTCTGTCCCGGAGGTGAACCGTCACGAACGAGTCAAAACGTTCATTCAATCGCGTCCAGCCGTAGAGAGTTCATCCGGGCATATGACCGCTCGGAGTAGCAGGTAGTCTGCGAACCCCGATTTATCGCGAGTTCGACAGAAATTGCGAGACAAACGCCGTCGCGAGAACCGAACCACGAGACTCGAAGTGATTGGGTGTCCTCCTGTTTCCTGCAGCTCACAGCTGCGACATTCTCTGTTCGGGCTTTGGACCTGATGCGAGCGCCAATTCTGCCGACATTTCAAAGGCAAATTGCAAAGAACCGTATCGGTGGTTCGAATCTCCTCCGCTCCGCCAACTAGTCATTTATTCCTAGAGATAGCAAGATTTTTGGTCAGAAAGTGCGAAAATCCCGCCAATTCGCGCTATTTTGGCCTAGGAACCGAAGCAGGAGACTCGTCGATTTTATAGGGTGCGCGCGCAAAGCCATGAAAGTCTCATCTCCGCCTGACCCACTTCGGTTCTCTGGTTGGACTAAACGCTCATGCCTGCGGCATGCCCTTCCCGTGTCGCGTCGACGACGTGACGGGCTACTTGGCAGTCGCCGACCAAGCGAACATCGATACCGGCCTTCCGAAGCGGCGCGGCCAGTTCGTCATTCGGCCGCCGCGGCGTCGCGTACGCGAAAAATGCAACATCTTCGACGCGGCCAACGATGCCGCCATAAACAGACGCATAGTCCAACCGAGCTTCGTTCTCGAAGGCCTCGGACCAGATAGGCTCGACGAGGCCGTGCCAACGGATGCGGTTCTGGTGGAAACGACGGAGAATGCCTTGCCGCGTGACCAGCGCAACTTCCTCGGCAATTCGCTCCCGCGGCGTGAGGATGATCACCTCATCGAAGAGTTCGTTCAGTCGGTCCGCTGCCGCGTACGTTCCCTCGGTATGATCCATATCGAAGATCACGGCGCGTCCGCGTTGTCGTTCCCGAAGACCCTCTAGGTCTCTCATTGCGCTGCGCAAATCCGGAACGATGCCGAGATCGCAAAGCTCTGACGGTAGACATGACGGCCACATCATGCTGGCTCCCGCCGCGAGAACGACAACGTCGGGCCGGTCCGCCAGAATACGCGCCGCGTCGACACGCACGCCGAGCTCGAAACGCGCACCGTGGCGCTGTGCTTTGGCGTACTGGTAGTCGTAGACACTCGACAAGGATTCGCTGTTGGGCAGTCTGGCGTGAAGCCGCGCCTTACCGCCGACTTCCGACGATGCACCGAACACCGTGACATCGTGCCCCCGTGCAGCCGCCGTCCAGGCGGCCTCTAGACCTGCCACCCCAGTCCCAACGACCGTAATCCGCCGGCGCCGCGGTGCAGGCGCGGGTTGGAAGTCAACCTCGTCAGGCAAGGCGACGCGGGGATTGTTGTCGCAGACGATCGGCGCATGGCCGACCCCAATCTTCCAGCACGTATTGTTGTTGACGCAATAGCGGATGTCCCCAGTCCGTCCTTCCTTGGCTTTCGCCGGCCAAGCCGGATCGGTAATCAGAGGTCGTCCGAGACCAATCAACGCGATGTCGCCGCGCGCAAGAATGCCTTCCGCCTCAGCCGGATCTGTGATTCGTCCAAGCGCCATGACCGGCACCTCGGGCGTCACCCGAACCAATTCGCGGATCATGGGTATATAGGGAAGTCTCGGGTAGCTATCGTTGGGCAAGTGCATCTCGAGGCTGCGATGATGCGCGCCCTGAGCATAGGCGAAGTAGTCGATCGTGACGCATGATGCGAGATGCGCCGCTATCGTTGCGGCCATCGCTGGATCAATTCCTCCGGGCACACCGTCGTCGCCCGGTAGTTTCACGCCAACAATGAAGCCCGCTCCTGCGGCGGAGCGAATAGCGGTGCAGAGCTCGCATAGGAACCGTACGCGGTTCTCGAGACATCCCCCGTACTCGTCCTCTCGATGGTTCGACTGAGGCGAAAGGAATTGATGAAACAGATGTCCGTGCCCGGCCGATATCTCGACACCCGAGTACCCCCATCGCGCGAGGCGGGTCGACGAATTAGCAGCGCTTTCGACAAAGGTCTGAATCTCGCTCTTTGACATCACGCGCGGCATCGTCCAGCTGATGTCGTCGGGATGAGCCGAAGCGCCGATCGCATTGAAATTGCGACCATGCGTGTGCCGGCCGCGGCCGGTGTCCTGAATTTGCGCCAGCAGCCGGCAATCGAGCGATTCAACGGCATCGGCCCACCGTCGTCCGAAGTCCTCCATTGAGTCGTCGTAAACTCTCAGGCGCGTTTTGGCCTGATGTTGAGCAATACCCAGTGGTTCGGTCACGATCGCGGCGGCACCGCCGCGCGCACGGTTGGCCAGGTACTGCACCTGCCGCTCATACGCGCCCGGCTGCTCCATGAAGTGCGTTGAGATCGACGCGTGGACAATCCGGTTTTTGAGCCGCCGCCCAGCAAGTTCGATCGGCTGGAATAGGTGCGGATAGAACTCGTTACGCTGCATCGCGTCGCTCGGCTGGCTTAGCACGACAGGATAGGGACTCGCTCAGTTTGAAATTCCGGCTCGCTCGGCTACCTGGCGAAACTTCTCCAACTCTTGGCGGTGAAAAGCGGCTGCAGCCTCCCTTGTCGTCCCGAAGACCGTCGCGCCCCTCTCGGCGAGCCGGTCGCGTACCGCTGGCCGCGCCAGGGATCGATTGACCTCTTCCGATAGCCTTTCAACGATCGGTGCAGGGGTTCCAGTCGGCGCAAACAGGATGATCCAAGCACCAGCGTCGAAGCCGGGCACCGTTTCCGCGATGGCGGGGACGTCGGGTAGCACGTGGGACCGCGTCGATGTTGTTACCGCTAAGGCGCGCACCTTGTCATCAGCGAGAAACGGAGGCAGCGAGAAAATGCCTTCGATACACATGTGCACATCGTTCGTCAGAATGGCTTGCACAGTCTGCAAGCCGCCGCGATAGGGGATATGCGTCGCATCGAGCCCAGTGGCAGCGCGGATCATCTCCATCGCCAGATGGTTCGTCGAACCAAAACCGGAGGAGGCATAATTGAGCTCCTTGGGCCGTTCCCGAGAGTAGGCGACAAGCTCAGACAACGTGCGCACCGGGAGGGCGGAAGACACGACAAGCACCTGAGGGAACGAAACGAGGTGATTGACCGCGATGAAATCGCGGAGCGCGTCGTACCGCAGCCCTCGTGTCACCGCGGGATTGATTGCCATGTTGCCGGGCGAACCAACCAGGAAGTTTGCCCCGTCGGGCGGGCTTTGTGCCGCAGCCTCCGTTCCCACGCTGCCGCCGCCTCCCGTCCGGTTGTCCACGATGAATTGCTGACCAAGGCGCTCCGACAGATCGGCAGCGACGATTCTGATCGCCACATCCACCGCCGAGCCCGCCGTGTACGGGAAGATAAAACGCACCGTGCGTTGTGGCCATGCGCTTTGCGTCAGCGCCGGCGCGGAAACCAACGTGGCAGCTCCGGCGATGAAGCTGCGGCGGCCGATCAGCGTTCTGCGCAAGTTGTTCTCCTGTCGTTTGGGTGCGAACTTATGTCCACATGATAATCAGCTCTTCTGGCCCTATGCGGACATTCTAGCGGTTCATGTCCGTCTGGAGCAGCAGGTTAACCATCACACCACGGCGGATCATCGCAGGCCTAGCAGCAAACGCCTTGTTGCTTGCCAGTCTTCCTCCGGCCCAAAGGACATAGCTGGCATCTCGCCGCCAATAAGCATTGGGGTGATGCTAGCAGCGAGGAGAACCGAAGTAGGGAGACCGTCAAGTCGTGGCGTTTCTTCCGCAGCTCAGAGCTGCCATGTCTCTGTTCGCCCTTTGAACCATCTTCCGCCGCAAACCTCTCGACATTTCAAACGCAAATTTTGCGAGAACCGTATCGGTAGTTCGAATGACTACCTGCCCGCCAGCTAGCCATATATTCCTAAAGTATTTGGAGAATGCGACGCGAAAGTGCGCGTTTTCCCCGCCAAATCGGCACTTCTTCAACGACAACCGAACTGGGAGAACGGGAGCGCTAGAGGCGTGGAGACGCCATCCTGCGGTTTTTCTCTACTCGGCTCACAGGCAGTTCGGTTCTTTGATGCTGGCAAACCGCCTTGCAACTGGCGCCGTGGGTTCGGACTTGCGCTAAGAGCGGACATTCGGCGGGTCCGAACTTCCGCGACGGCCGTCTCTTCGTGGCATTTATAGGCTGGGCCGACGCTCCGACCAGCGGCCGGCGTTTTCCAGAGCCGTCGCAACGTCGATCATGCGCTGTTCGCCGAACCATGGACCGATTAGTTGCAGCCCAACGGGCAAGCCTTCGGCCGTAAAGCCGCATGGCACCGATATCGCGGGATGGCCGGTCAGGTTGAACGGATAAAGATAGCCCGCCCATTCGGCATACATCTCGCTCGCGATCGAGCCGCCAGCATTGAGAGCTTTCGGCGGGGCGGTCATGGTCGGAGTAACGATCAGGTCGAAGCGTTCGAACAGCTGCTGCACAGCGCGGAATAACACAGTGCGCCGGTCGCTGGCGCGCTGCCACTCGGCGGCTGAATAAGTCAGGCCGCGCGCAATGCTCTCGCGGATCGATGGCGTGAGCTTGTCGCCCCACTTCTGTGCGATCGTTTCGAACCGCGCAGCATGCGCCGTGGTCGCAATGACGACATATGTGTCGAACACGTTCTCGAGTTCCGGCACCGCCGGCGTCTGGATCTGCGCACCCTGCCCTTCCAGCATCTTGACTGCGCGCCCGGTGAGATCGGCGACCGCCGGCTCGGGTGCGATCGCGCCGAAGCGGTCGACCCAGGCTACACGCAATCCGCGCAGCGAATTCTCTCGCGGACGCGGAGCAAAGGGCGGCGTCGCGAGTGAATATGGGTCTTGCGACGCGGCACCCGACATCACCGACAGCAGCAGTGGAATGTCCTCGACCGTGCGGGTCATCGGCCCGACGAAGGCGTAATTGGCAAATGCCTCCGGCATGACCTCGAACGGAACTCGCCCCAGCGTCGCCTTGAGCCCGAAGACGCCGGTGCATGCTGCCGGGCATCGGATCGAACCGCCGCCGTCGGTGCCGATCGCAATCGGCGCGATGCCAGCGGCGAGCGCTGCACTCGCACCGCCGCTCGATCCGCCGGGAGTACGATCCAGCGACCATGGGCTGCGCGTCACACCGAACTTCGGGCTGTCGGTTAGCACCTTGTGGGCGAACTCCGGCAGGTTGGTCTTGCCGATGCAAATGGTGCCGGCCTGCGCGACACGCGAAACCACAACTGCATCACGCGACGGCACGAAGTCGGCAAGCGCGACCGAGCCGTTGCACATCGGCAGTCCGGCAATCGGGACATTGTCCTTGATGGTGATAGGCACGCCGTGCAGCGGTGCGAGCGCGTCGCCGCGCATGACGGCCGTCTCGGACACCTTCGCCTGCGCGCGCGCCTGCTCGTAGAGCGGCATTGCGAACATGTTGAGCGAAGGTTCGAGCCGCTCGGCACGGGTGATCACCGCGTCGACCACCTCGATCGGCGAGACCTCGCGGCGCGCTATCATGCCGGCGAGTTTCGCCGCCGGCGTGAAGCACAGCTCCTCGTCACGCGCCATGCCGGGAACGGCCGTCAGGCTTTCGCCGTCTCGATGATCTTGCCCTTCTCGTCGAGGTCGAAGCCCTTTTCGCGCACCGCGCCCATGACCTTGTCGGCCCAGGCGACGCTGCCGGGATTGTTGCCGCCGACGAGCGCCAGCATGTAGGCCTCCTCATCGCTTTCGTTGCGGAAGCCGCGCATGACGTTGATCGGAATCGAGATCACATCCCACTGACCGAGGACGAGCTCGTTTTCGCCCTGGTCGCCCCACTGCACCGACCAGGTCCCGGTGAGCGGCATGAACACCTCGACGGTCTTGTGGTCGTGCAGGCCAGTTCCCTTTTTCGGCCCAGCCTTGATGACCGACATATGGAAACCGTCGACGGCGGTGATTGGCACTTTCATCGTGGCGTCCTCGGTGACGCCGCTCCCGATGATATTGAATATCTGGCGGTGAAACTGAGGCAGGACTGCATCGACCAGCGGGCGCGCGCTCGGCACCAAGTCTTTGAACTTGGCAACGCGGGTCAGCATCTGTTCCTTGGTGATCGTCTGTCTTGCCATCACACGTCCCTTTCTTCGCGAGCAAACAGGATAGCCTCGGTGGGCGCCACCGACAACGGTGGTGCCAAATCTCAGGACCGCCGGTTCAGGCTCCTCCAGATACGCTCCGCCGTCAGCGGTTGCGCATCGACGAGGATCCCGAGCGGCGCGAGCGCATCGTTCACGGCGTTGGCGACGGCCCCGATCGCCCCCATGGTGCCGCCTTCCGACATGCCCTTGATGCCGAGCGGGGTCAGGCTGTTCGGCGTATTGCGGTGGCACACCTCGATCGGTGGCAGGTCGACGGCTAGAGCCGCGCCGAAGTCCATCAGCGAACCGGTGAGATTCTGACCCTCGGAATCGTAGACAACTGCCTCCTTGAGTGCGCCGCCAAGGCCCATTGCGACCGCGCCGTGCATCTGACCGTCGATGATCGCAGTGTTGATCGGCGTGCCGCTGTCGCCGACGACAACGTAGCGCAGGATCGTCGGCTGACCGGTTTCGCGGTCGATCTCCACGGTGCACACGTGGGTGGCATTGGAATAGGTCATCGGCGGCGGATCGTAGGCATACTGGACATCAATGCCCGGCTCCATTCCGTCGGGCAGCTTCAGCGGATCGAGATAAGCGATCCGGGCGATGTCCTTGATTGCGAGCCCGGTCGGCTCCCAGGTCGCGCCGATTACCCGCTCGACCCGGCCGGCGGCGATACGCAGCCCGGTCGTGGCATTGAGCGCGAGTTGGTGCGCCGCGATCGCGAGCACCTTCTCGGCGGCGCGTCGCGCGGCGAGATAGGCGGCGCCGCCGCCCGCAGCGGCACCGCGGCTGCCGCGGC
>JBAVXH010000398.1:0-12951 GCA_049698215.1 Xanthobacteraceae bacterium
GAATCCGCCCGCGCCCTCGCCCGCGACAAAAGAACAGTTGCGGTCGCACGCGCCGCGCGGATCCCACCACGGCATGAACTTTTCCGGCCCATAGAATTCCGTGATCTCGGGCGGGCGTGGCCGATGCCAATGGTCCTTGAAGATCGTGTTCGCCATCAGGCCGGGGCCGAGCCCGAGCGTTGCGATCAGAAACAGCGACGCCCGCGCGGTGATCGGCATGCGGCGGCGCGGCAGGATGAGCTTGAGCACAAGCGCGACGAATGCGGGCGCAACCAGCAACGCAATGATGTAGGTGAAGGCATCGCGCAGGTGTCGCGACACGAGGCTGTATTGCACCGGGAAGACGCGATACTGTTCATTGAAGAACAAGCGCGAGATCGCGATGTCGAGTTGCGGATAGACCGCAAACGCGACGCCGACGCCCACGCCGATCGCAAGTGCAATCACAAGGCCCGCCCGATTCATGGCGAGCGGTCTAGCGGAGCGAGCATGCCAGGGAAAGAGCCCGTGCCGCCGCAGCTATTCCGCTAGGGTAGAAGGATGCCCGTGCTCGACTTCTTCTACGAGTTCGCTTCGACCTATTCCTATATCGCCGCAATGCGTGTCGATCCGCTTGCCAAGGCCGCCGGTGTCACGGTGCGTTGGCGGCCCTTCCTGCTTGGGCCGATCTTCAAGGCACAGGGCTGGGACACTTCGCCGTTCAATCTCTATCCGGCCAAGGGCCGCTACATGGTGCGCGATTGCGAACGGTTGTGCGCCGGGCTCGGATTGACGTTTCGTCTGCCCGATCCGTTTCCGCAGAACGCGCTGCTTGCTTCGCGCGTCGCGCTGGTCGGGCTTGATGAAGGCTGGGGCGAGGAGTTTTCGCGCGCGGTCTATCATGCCGAGTTCTGCGATGGCCGGCAGATCGATGATCGTGCGGCCATCGCGGAGATCGTGCGCGACCTCGGGCGCGACGGCGCAGCCGCGCTTGCGCGCGCCCAGTCCGAGGAGATCAAGGCGATGCTGCGTGCCAGCACCGAGGAGGCGCAGCGGCTTGGCATCTTCGGTGCGCCAAGTTTTATCGTGAGCGGCGAGCTGTTCTGGGGCAACGATCGGCTCGAACAAGCACTCGACTTCGTGAAGAGCGGTTGATGGCAGGCGTGTTAGTGTCCCAGACAATTCCAATGAGGAATTTGCCATGAAAGCACTTCCCGCTGCGCTCGCGATTTGCGTCGCGCTCTCACTGACGTCGTCATTCGCGGAAGCCAAGCAGGCCAAACGGCAGAAGCAAGTGAAACCGGCTCCCGTGGCCGAGCCAAGGCGCGCCAATGGGTTCGCGCAGCAGCCCGCGCGCATGATCCAGGCTGGGCCCGGGTACTGGATCTCGAGCTACGGCTGCGTGATGGACGGCGGCTATGGCCGCCTCACGCCGTGCGACCTGACCGACCACAGCGATTGATCACGGCGGCGCGCGGCCCGTGACCTTCATTCCCGACCTCAACGTGATGCTCGCCTATACGGCAGCGGCAGTCGTCCTCATCGTCACTCCCGGTCCGGACATGACGCTGTTCCTTAGCCAAACGCTCACCGGCGGACGCACGCGTGGCTTTGTCTCCATGCTCGGCGTGTCGACGGGTCTTGTCTTTCACAGCCTGCTCGCCGCGTTCGGACTGTCTGCGCTGCTCGCCGCATCCGCGACGGCTTTCGGCATACTCAAGATTGCCGGCGTGGCCTACCTGATCTGGCTTGCGTATCAGGCGCTGCGCCACGGCTCTGCGCTCAAGCTTCAGGCCGAAGCCGAGAGCCCGCGTCCGCTCGGACAGGTGTTCCTGATGGGACTCGGCGTCAATCTTCTCAATCCGAAGATCGTCGTGTTCTTCCTCACCTTCCTGCCGCAGTTCGTGTCGGTCAGCGACCCGCGTGCGGGCGGCAAGCTGATGTTCCTCGGACTCTACTTCATCGCGCTCGGCGTGCCGATCTGCGCGCTGCTAATCCTCGCGGCCCGATCGCTTCACCACCGCGATCCGCAACTCGCCGCGTGCCATGCGCGCGATCGACTATCTGTTCGCCGGACTGATGGGCGCGTTCGCCGTCAGGCTTCTGTTCGCGCGGGCGGATTGAACGGATCGCTCGTCGGCGCGCGCCGCGCAGGCCGCGCGAACACCGGCTTCCAGAACCCCGCGCTCCAGCCGGCGATTGCCCAATACGCAAAGCCGCCCGCGAGCCCCGCGCCGAAGACGAACGTTGTCTCGTTCATCGGCGTCGCCGTTTGATCGATCGGAGCGAACATCTGCCATCCGATCCACCCCGAGATCGCGCCGTTGAGCGCATGGAAAATCCACGAGCGGATCGCGAACGCTTCGGAAAGCAGGATGCCGACCGAGCTTGGCAGCCACATGGTTGAGGCGAGCACCACCACCATGATTGGGCCTGCCACGAGCGCGCCGAATGCACCGGCCGTTGCCAAGTCGGGATCAGGGCTCAGCATCATGCTGCCCGTCTTCCACGAACCAAGCACCAGCACGCCCGCGCCCACCGTCACCGCCACCATGTAACCGAGCGGCACGAGGAGGAAGCGGAGCAGCAGCCGGAAGAGGACGTCCATACCTAGTCCGTCATCGCCATGGCGCGCAGCGCCAGGCGCTCGCGCGCGGAGAGTTTCTCGGTCGCGCTCTTGAGCTGGCCGCAGGCCGCGAGGATGTCGCGCCCGCGCGGCGTGCGCACCGGCGACGAATAGCCGGCGTTGAAGATGTATTCGGAGAATTTCTCGATTCTCTCCCAGTCGGAGCACTCATACTTCGTGCCGGGCCAGGGGTTGAACGGGATCAGGTTGATCTTCGCCGGAATGCCCTTGAGCAGATTGATGAGCGCCTTGGCGTCGGCGAGCGAGTCGTTCACGCCCTTGAGCATCACGTACTCGAAGGTGATGCGGCGCGCGTTGGAGACGCCCGGATAATTCCGGCAGGCATCGAGCAGCTTGGCAATCGGATATTTGCGGTTCAGCGGCACCAGCTCGTTGCGCAGGTCGTCGCGCACCGCATGCAGCGAGATCGCCAGCATGGTGCCGATCTCCTCACCGGCGCGCGCGATGTTCGGCACCACGCCGGAGGTCGAGAGCGTGATGCGCCGCTTGGAAATGCCGATGCCGTCGCCATCGGACACGACGAGCAGCGCATCGCGCACCGCCTCGAAATTGTAGAGCGGTTCGCCCATGCCCATCATCACGATGTTGGTCACGAACCTGCCCCCGTCCGTGGGGACGATCGCGCCCTCGGGCGGCGTGCCCCCCGGCCAGTCGCCGAGCCGGTCGCGCGCGACCATCACCTGCCCGACGATCTCGCCCGGCGTAAGATTTCGCACCAGGCGCTGCGTGCCGGTGTGGCAGAACGAGCAGGTGAGCGTGCAGCCGACCTGGCTCGACACACACAACGTCGCGCGGCCGGATTCCGGAATGTAGACGCATTCGACTTCATGCGGACGCTCGCCCGCGTGCTCGCCGGGCAGCCGCAGCAGCCACTTGCGCGTGCCGTCGACCGAGACCTGCTCGGCCACGACCTCGGGCCGCTCCAGCGTGAAGCGCTGATCGAGCGCAGCGCGCACCTCTTTCGACACGCTGGTCATGTCCGCAAAGCGCATCACGCCGCGCACATAGATCCAGTTCCAGAGCTGCGCGACGCGCATCTTGCGCTGCTTCTCCGGCACGCCGACGGTGCCGAGCGCATCGGCAAGCTCTCCGCGCGATAGTCCGACCAGCGAGGGCTTCGCCGGCGGCACGTAGCGTTCCAGCGCGGTCTTCTCGACGAAGCCGCGCGGCTCAGCGGTCTGGAGAACAGTGGTCATCGATCCGCATGTGGGGCTGCATCGTGCTCCAAATCAAGTGCAACCCTGTTCGATCCCCGCCGGAGCCTGTCATCGGGCCGGCCAGAGGCCGGACCCGTTGGCGGGGATGACGCTACGCGTCATTTGCACTCCTGCGCGACGCGGTCGAGCGCCTGCGAGAGGCCCTTGAGCGCATAGCGGTCGGTCGACTTGGTGCCGCGCCCGGATTCGCCGGTCACGATCATGTCGGAGCCGCGCCGCATCGTATCGACCATGCGCCCCTCTTCGGCGGCGTTCTTGATCCAGGCGCCGTCGGCCTGCGTGTACATCGCATACTTGTTCGAACCGATATCGACCGTGGCTTCGGAGCCAGGCTTGAACGGATAGCCGACCACGATCGAAACCTCGTTGCGCACGTTCTCGGTCGGCCGCGTGGATATGAACGTATAGGCCGGATCGCGCGGCCGGTTCGCCGGTTCAGTTGCCGACGAACTCGGCTTGGCGAGCGCGTAGCAGATCTTCTTGCCGCCGCTGTTTGCCGTGTAGGCACCCCACTCGCCGAACTGCCCAAGCAATGCCGGTTGTCCGCCGCCCGGCGCGGGCGGAGGGGCCGCCTGCTTGGTCTGTTTCGTTTCCGACTTGGCAGGGGGCTTGGTCTGCTTGGCGGGCGGGCTCTGCTGTGCGAACGCCACGGTCAGCAGCCCGGTGAGGGCCGCGAGCGCGAGCGGAAACTTATAGGCGTTCGTTTTCATCGATTCTCCCCACGCCCCGAAGTCATAGAAATACCGGGGGAAATCGGCAATGTGAAGGCATCCGGCTAGTGTGGCGGTTCAGAAGTCCGCGGCAGACTTGCGGCGAGTCCATAATGCGGACTTGTGAACCTAAGCCACACTAGAATCAATAAGTAGCTAGTGTCCTATCGATTCCGAAGTTCGGATACGAGGGTGCTGCACGATGAAATGAACTTCGGAATCGGGACACTAGCCCCGTCGTGCCTTTCCGGCGCGTGACTTAAGTGGTTCCCTCACCTTAAGGTGCCTTCAAACGTCCAACCCGAGCCCTTCATGAAAGCCATTCTCTGCACCCATTTCGGTGGCCCCGACGATCTTGAATTCGCCGACCTGCCCGACCCGGTTCCGGGTGAAGGCGAGGTCGTGGTCGCCATCAAGGCCGCGGCGCTCAACTTTTTCGACACGCTGATCATCGCCGGCAAGTATCAGTTCAAGCCGCCGTTTCCATTCTCGCCGGCCTCGGAATTCGCCGGCGTCGTTGAGAGCGTCGGGGCGGGCGTGACGGGATTCGCACCCGGCGACCGCGTGCTCGGCTACGGCGGCCACGGCGCGGCGCGCGAGAAGATCGCGCTCTCGGCACAGCGCGTCGTCAAGATTCCGGACACGCTCGACTTCGATCGCGCGGCCGGCATCACGGTGATCTACGGCACCACGCTGCATGCGTTGAAGGATCGCGCGAAGCTCAAATCCGGCGAAACGCTTGCGGTGCTGGGCGCATCCGGCGGAACAGGGCTCGCCGCGATCGAGCTCGGCAAGCTGATGGGCGCGCGCGTGATCGCCTGCGCGTCGTCCAACGAGAAGCTCGCGTTCTGCCGGGAGCGCGGCGCCGACGAGACCATCAACTATGCCAAGGACGACCTGAAAGAGGCGCTGCGCCGCGTCACAGCCGGCAAAGGCGCGGACGTGATCTACGATCCGGTCGGCGGACCCTACGCGGAGGCCGCGCTGCGCTCAATCGCATGGGCTGGCCGCTTTCTGGTGATCGGTTTTGCGGCCGGCGAGATTCCGAAAATCCCGCTCAATCTCGCGTTGCTCAAGGGCTGCGACATCGTCGGCGTGTTCTGGGGCGCGTTCATCGAGCGCGACCCCAAGGGCCAGCAGGCCAACATGGCCGACCTCGTGCGCTGGACCGCCGAGGGCAAGCTCTCGGCGCACGTGCACGCGGTCTATCCGCTCAAGGACGCGCCCGCCGCGCTCAAGGCGATCGCCGAGCGCAAGGTGATGGGCAAGGTGATCTTGCGGCCGTAGGGCGTGTGCTCATAAAAATACGGCGTCCTCTCTTCCTCCAAAAGCGAACATCTTGTGCGGTGCCCTGCAAGTCCATTACGGGCCCAGAAGCAGACCAATGCGTAACGTTGATGCAGCGCTGCTCCCCGTTAATCAGGCATCGCGCTGCCTACGGCGTGTGAGCGCAATGTGTGAAATCTTGTCGCACTCTATTGGCATGGAAGCTTGATCCCCACACCCCGTCACACGACGGCCTTCAGTTGCCGGCGTAACCTTTTCAGGGTCGAAGCGGCGGCCTGCGCCTTTGAATGTTGCAGGCAGTAAACGATGCGATGAGTAGCGTAGCGCAGGTAGTGCCGCCGCGAGCGCTCCAGAAGTCCGCCATCGCGGCGCGCATCATAGTTGGCGTATGCGCATGCCGGCGCCCAATCTCCGTAACTCCAGAGGAAACTGAAATCCTGTGCTGGATCGCCGATTGCTGTGTCGGCGAAGTCGATCACCCCACTCACGCGTCTGCGGACAGGATCGAGCAGAATGTGATCGTCGGTCAGATCACCGTGGATAACAGCCGTATGCTTGCAAAGCAGCAGAGAGTACGTTTCGTAGAATCGATCTAGCATTTCGATCGTCTCCTTGCCTGCGTACGGAGCAAGCAAAGCGCGCTGCTCATTCCAGTAGCGGTCCCGGTGCGCGCGCAGATCGGTGCCGCTCCACGGTTCTTTCGCACGATAGGCCGGGAGAGCTGCGCGTCCGAGTCCATGCAAAGCGTTCAAGAAGCCCGCGAGGGCCTTGAGGGCCGCATGCCGCTCAGCCGAGGTGAGCCGGTTGAAACGCGCGACCGTCAATTCCTTGCCCGGAATGACCCGGTATCCGCCGAAGCTCTTGTCGCGTGCTACGAAACTGTAGTCCGGTATTGCGATGGGACTTGTGCGCGTGAGGACGCTCGTCATGCTGAGCTCGTCGGGAAAAGCCATTCGATAGAGGGGGCCGCGCGGGAAGCGAAATACGAACCTCTCGTTGACAACCAGTATCGCATGATCATCGCCTTTCCGGATCAGCCGAGTCGTGCACACGGCGAGATCTGGAAATTCCTTACGAATCCTAAGAGCAAGATTGCGCGCGTTTTCACCTGAAGAGCTCATCCTGCGGCCTGTGTGGTCCGTAGCAAAGGTAGGGTACTGGCCCCTGCCCTCCACGGCCAGGTTCGCCAGTCATTTATGGACGAGGCTTGCCGATCGGCCGCGCTTTCGGACTACAAAATCATTCTCTTTGATTGTGAGGATTCCGTCAGAAGGCAGCGGTTACTTCGGCGCGGTCAACCTGATCTGGCAACGACAGAATGTCGAACTGGGCAAGATATCTTCGTGAGCAGGCGCCGTTGCGGAGCGAGACTATCATCGATACCACAAAGCTGACTTCCGAAGAGGCTGCAGCTGAATCGCAGCGGTTGATGTCACTCTAGCCCAGAAATGGCTCTGTTGATGCCCATTCCCCGCCCCTACCAATACGGCGGTTTTGGCAAAGAAATCAGAGATGCGGAATCATATCGAGCGAACCGAAAGGACCATCAAGGCTGTCGTTGCGTGGGCGGCGGCGCACAACGCGGTTCGCGCAGTTGCGCTTGTCGGCTCTCGGGCTCGCGGCGCCGCGAGGCCGGACTCCGATATCGACCTTGTACTGCTGGTCGTCGATGCGGAGGCCTTTCGCGCCGACCACCTTTGGCTTGACGTCATCGCCTGGAAACAAACGGGCGTACGACCATTGACTTGGCGAGACGTTCAATACGGTGATCTCTGGTCGCGCCATGTCCGTATTGATGATGGATTGGAGGTGGAATTTAGCTTCGCCCCGCTATCATGGGCGAATTGTGCTCCGCTCAATACCGGAACCAAGCGCGTGATCTCCGACGGTTGTCGTGCCCTATACGATCCTGATGCGCTGCTCGCGGCTTTAATGGTCTGCGTATCGGATGCCGATCCTCGGATCCTCTGAAGCACGGAATTAGAGCGGTAGCGTTGCTCGACCCGCGATGTATTGAAATCCGGGTGGCTCCCGGCCCTACTCAACCTTGATGCCCGCGAACTTGATCACCTTGCCCCACTTTTCGGTGGCCTCCGAGATGATCGTCCCGAATTCCGCGGGCGAGCCCCCAAGCGGCGTGCCGCCGAGCTCGGTGATCCGTGTCTGGATCCTGGCATCGGCGACGCCGGCATTGAGCTCCTTGTTGAGCAGAGCGATGATGTCAGCCGGGGTGCCCCTGGGCACGCCGATGCCGGCAAAACCGCTGGCCTCGTAGCCGGGCACGAAATCTCCCAGCGTCGGAACGTCCGGCAACACGTCCAATCGCTTCGCGGTCGTCACCGCCAAGGGACGCAGCTTGCCGGCCTTGACATGTTCGATCCCTTCCGACACCGGACAGAAAATCACCTGGAGATGGCCGCCGACCAGATCGGTGACCGCAGGCGCGCCGCCCCGATACGGCACGTGGACCAGATTCACCCCGGCCATCATCTTGAAGAGTTCGCAAGCGATGTTTTGCGGCGTGCCGGGGCCGGCCGACCCGTAGTTGATCTTGCCCGGGTTGGCCTTGGCATAGGCGATGAGCTCGGGGATCGTCGTGGCCGGAACGGAAGGGTTCACCACGACGACGTAAGCGAGCCGCGCGACGCAGATCACCGGCGCGATGTCACGGACGAAGTCGAAATTGAGATTGGTGTAGAGCGCGGCATTGATCGCATTCGGGGTCACGATTTGCAGCAGCGTATAGCCGTCGGCGGGTGCCTTCGCGACCGCCTCGGTGCCGATGTTGCCGCTGGCGCCGGCGCGGTTCTCGATGATGAATTGCTGCCCGAGGCGCTCCGACAGCCATTGACCCATCAGGCGCGCCTGGATGTCGGTCGCCCCGCCGGGGGGAAAGCCGACGATGATGCGCACCGGCCGTGACGGCCAGGCTTGCGCGTACGCCATGCGGGACACGGCCGGCAACGCAGCAGCACCCAGTAGGAATGTGCGACGGGGAAGTTTCATGATGCTCCCTCCACAGTCTGCGGCTCGCGTCGCGGACGTGCCATCCGACAGGGCGCGCAGTGGGACCAGACTATGCCGGTCTTATAGGGGGGTGGAAGGGGCCGATGTCGCCTCCGGCAAGACGATGCGGTCACCTATCCCCACGCTAGGCGCGCGGTACCGACGATAGATCCGATACGCCCGGTCAGGCATTGCGTGTTCGGCATGGAAACCGACAGCGTGCCGGACACGTACTTTCTGTTGAGCAGCGCAATGCAGGCCTGGACGGCAAACCCGCGGGATCGCAACGTGTTGTTACATCAAGCTACATTGCGGGGGGATTAAGCGCTTCGAGTTACAAAAAGGGCAAAAGCGTATACAGCGTGGTTTTCTTCTATTACCCGTCATGACCAGTTCGGGATCCCTTCCGCGCAGTGCAGAATTCGGCGGCGTACGGCGTGTTCAGAAGATAGGTCCGGGGGTATGGATTCCGGTCCTCGCTTGGCTCGGCCGGAGCGGCAGAATCACAGCCGCGCCATCGCACGGCGCCCGCCTTGCGATGCGCCGGCCGGATGTGGTTCGCCACCATGCGCAGCCCGTAAGGCGGGTTACGCCTTCGGCTAACCCGCCCTGCTCCTCCCGCCGCATCCGCATCGCTCCCACAGGGAAAAGGCGCGCGATCTTGGTTACCCACATCCGGGCTTGACGTCCCGACGTCTTTGGGTTCTTGTTTTGTTCGACCAAGGGGAGATTCGTGGCGAAGGCACCGGGCAGTATCAGAGATTCGATTTACGGCTACCTGCAAACAATAGGTGGCGAAGCGTCGATCGAGGAAATCTCCCGTGCTGTCGTCGCGCAAATGGGCGCGACCTCGCCATCGTCGGTCCGCAGCTATCTCAACAACAACGTCGGCAAATCCTTCGAGCGCACCGGCCGCGGTCGTTATCGGCTCAACGCGAATAGCCACGACATCGTGATGCCGACCGGGAAGCTCGACCTCGATCCGGTCGCGGCCGTCTGCAAGGCGAAGCTCTACCAAGGCGATTGCTTCGAGTGGCTGGCATCGGAGCCGGCGTCGTCGATCCAGGCGTGCGTCACCGATCCGCCGTACGGCCTGCTCGAATACACTGAGGAGGAGCAGGAGAAGCTGCGCAAGGGCAAGGGCGGTGTCTGGCGTATTCCGCCGTCCTTCGACGGTGCGAAGCGCGCACCGCTGCCCCGTTTCACGGTGCTTGACGAAGATGACCGCGTGAAGCTGCACGCCTTCTTCCGGAAGCTCGGGATACTGCTGAACCGCGTGCTGATGCCGGGCGGCAACGTCGTCGTCGCTTCCAATCCGCTGCTCTCCTACATCGTGGCATCTGCGATGTCGGAAGGCGGCCTCGAGGTGCGGGGCCAGATCGTCCGCCTTGTGATGACGATGCGCGGCGGTGACCGGCCGAAGAACGCGCATCTGGAGTTTCCGGACGTGAGCGTCATGCCGCGCTCGATGTTCGAGCCGTGGGTCGTGCTGAGGCGGCCGCTTGAAGGGCGAGTGCAGGATAGCCTGCGCTACCACAAGACTGGCGGTTTTCGTCGTGTCTCCGGCGAAAAGCCGTTCGGCGACGTGATCCTCTCGCAGAAGACGCCGAAGCGCGAACGAAAAATCGCGGCGCATCCGTCGCTCAAGCCGCAGTCGTTCCTGCGCCAGATCGTGCGGGCAGCGCTGCCAATGGGCGAAGGGACGGTGCTCGATCCATTCGCAGGTTCCGGCTCGACGCTCGCCGCCGCCAATGCCGTGGGCTATTCGTCGATCGGGATCGAGTCCGACCCAAAGTATGTCAAGGTCGCCCAGCACGCGATTGAGAAGCTCGGATCACTTCGAGAGGTAGATCCAGTTTGAGCGCAGCTTGAGAACGCCGGCGCGATGGAGCGTCGCAGTTCTAGTGCCGAGCGCGCCGCGGTTGTTGCTTCGGAAGTCAGCGACTTTCACGTCTGCCAAATAGACCTCAGTGAACTTCATCGGCTCGCGGTCGACTGCGGGCTCGGTCTCATGATCGGCCGTGTAGACGAAGACGCACATCCATTGGTCCCGCGGGCCGTGGGTGTCGACGGCGCCGCCGGCGTTCACGGTGCTCTTGATCTCGACACCGTCGCTGCCGGCCGCGACCGAGTTGTTCGGATAGCGCCCCTGCACGACGAGATCAGGATGGCCGTTGAAGTGCTCGTTCTCCACCAGGACGCGCGCGTGCTTCGCCATCGAGGCCGTCAGCATGTCCGAGATCATGCCCGACATCGCGGCCGGGCGGAGCATGTCGTCTATACGATGCAGGCCCTTGCCGAGAAGCATGCCGTTCACGTCATGAAAGAAGTCGTAGACGTCTTGCATCGCGATCTCAAAATCCTTGAGACGCAGCGAGTAAGGCAGGCTGGCCGTCGAATTGAAGGCGGCCAGGTCGAGAACCTGTTTCTTGAGCGGCATCGTTTCCCCCAGGTCCGGCGCGAGAATAGCCGGAATGCCTGGCACCGACACCTCGACCGCTCGGACCGCCAGGCTGCCACCCTGTCCGGTTGCCGTTCCCTCACTCTTTCTCCAGCATCCACCGATGACGCTGCCCCCGCGTGAAGGATCGGCGGTTGCCGCGGCCGCGTGAGCGCGGCGGCTCCGATCACCAGCGCTGTTGCTCCCGACGAAAATACCGGTCGTCGTCGCGCCAGCCTGGATTGCCAGGCTGGGAGCCCCAGCCTTGCTGAGGACCAGTGAGCGAGCCCCCGCTGCGCTGCGGACCAGTCTGACCGCGCTGGGAATAAGGTTGAGGGCCCCAGCCCCCCTGAGGACCGGTTTGAGAGCCCGAGCCGCGCTGGAAAAACCAGCCGAAGCCGTTGTCGCCGTATGGGTCGGCCACCGCAACATCGGTCGTGCGCTCGCGCGTGATGAAGCCGCCCTGCGGCTGGTTGCTCAGCACCGCGACGAACTCGGTGCGGTAGTTGGTTTCCTCGCTCAGCGGCTCGTCCGAGATGATGATCGAGGATCGCGGCAACGCGGTCGGCGCGATGCGGTCGAGCACATCCTTCGGGATGGTGATGCGGTCGAGTGCGTTCCTGGCGTCGTCCCCGTCGTCGATGGTAACCGCGGTCCAGCGCAGGCCCGCATTGTCGCGCGCTACCGCCGTGAACACATGCGTGCCGATCGGCCTGCCGGAATCGCGGATCGTGATCGGAACCTCGATGGTCGAGTCGAACACCTCGCCGCCGCCGTCCGGCGCCGGCTTGTGCGTGTTGCGCCGCACGTAAAGCTTCTGCGTCGCGCGGCTGATGTAGATCGAGACCGGCTCGAGCGCGAGCTTCGCCTCAAGTGCCGCTTTGGCGGCGGTGGCCTTCCGGGTCTCGGCTGCCTTGGCGGCCTCCTTTGCGGCGGCGGGGTCAGGCTTTGCCTTCGCATCGGCCTTGGCGGTCTCGAGCTGAGTCGCCGCTTCCGCGGCCTTGGCGGTGGCCTTCTGCTGCGCCTCCTCGGCTTTCGCCCTGGCATCATCCGTCTTTGCGGCGGCAAGCCGCTTGTCCGCGAGCGCGAGCTCGGCGTCGGCGCGGGCCTTGAGCTGTTCCAGTTTGCGCAGCGAGGCGCTAAGCGATGCTGTCTCGCGCACCGCGGTGGCGACGGCCTTCTTCGCCTCGTCGGCCGCCCTGGCGGCCTCCATGGCCTCGCGGACGAGCGTCTCGGCGCGTGCCGGCGCAGCCGCGAGGGCCGCCACATTCGGCACGAAAAGAGACGAGTGGGACAAATCGAACGGCGCCGCGTCGTTCGGCGCGATGATCACCCGCATCCCGATCCGCGTCTTGTCGAACAGCTTTTCGGCGAAGCCGAAGGGCATCCGCACGCAGCCGTGCGAGGCCGCATACCCGGGCAGCGGCCCGCCGTGCAGCGCGATCCCGTTCCAGGTGATGCGCTGCATGTGCGGCATATGCGCATCGTCATACATGTTCGAGCGGTGGTCCTCTTTCCGCTCGACGACGGCGAAGACGCCGGCCGGCGTCTCGCGCCCCTTGGTGCCGGTCGACACCGGCGCGCGCAGAATCCAGCCCTCGGCGTCGTAGAAGGTGACTTGCTGGGACTTGATCGAGACGATCGCCATGATCGGCTCACCGGCCT
>JBAVXH010000399.1:0-3386 GCA_049698215.1 Xanthobacteraceae bacterium
GCACTGCGCTTTCCGCCGCCTTGCGCACCGGCTCCCACTGCGGAACCACGCTCGCCTCGACCGTAATCGAAAAGAACACCTTGCCGTCGCTGGCAACCACGTCCGACAGCTTGCCGGTCCCGGTGAGCGGCGCGCCTTCGGGGCTCTTCACCGCGGCGAGCGCCGCAAGCACATCCTCTTTCAGCGCCATTTAGGTCTTTCTCCGGCTCGCTCGCACAGCCCATGCAGCATCCGCCACACGCGATCAAGCCGTCATTTCGTTGTCAAATTGTTTTCCGATCGCAGTACGCCTAGAGTTCGAACGCCCTGCAGCACCGAGCGCCGTATCATGGCCGACCCTCTCAACGTGGTGATCGACCTCTCCCACTACAACGAGGTCACGAGCTTTTCCGTCATCAAGGCGAGCGGCATCCTCGGCGTGATCCACAAGGCGACGCAGGGCACCAGCGATACAGATCCGACATACGCCTCGCGGCGCACAGCGGCCCTCGCAGCCGGCCTGTGGTGGGGCGCCTATCACTTCGGCACCAACGCGGATGGCGCAGCGCAAGCGCAGTACTTCCTCTCCGTAGTGAACCCCGGCCCGCAGGACCTGCTGGCGCTCGACTTCGAGCAGAACGGGAACGACACCATGACGCTGGCGCAAGCCGAGCAGTTCGTGAGCGAGGTGTTCAGTGAGACCGGCCGCTATCCCGGCTTCTATTCGGACTCCATGATCAGCAGCCTGCTCGGCGACACGGTGAACCCCACGCTGCAACAGTGCTGGCTGTGGCGCGCCGAATATGGCGCAGCGCCGGTGGTGCCGCCCACATGGCCGACCTGGACGATGTGGCAGTACACGGACGGAAGCTACGGTTCGCCGCCTGCGCTACCCGGGGTGACCGGCACCTGCGACCGCGACAAATTCAACGGCAGCATGGACGGGCTTGCGCGCCTGTGGGGGCAGACAAGCGATGGCACGGTCGGCCGGCCGCTTCAGCTCTAGCCGCCGCAGACCGGTTGACGCGGTTCATCGGCCGTCGCAATGACCTGACCGGATCGGACGGGCACACCGCTCCGGGCATGGAGGACATGATGGCGAAGGTCGCGTTTCTGGGTCTCGGGGTGATGGGATATCCGATGGCCGGGCATCTGAAGAACAAAGGCGGCCACGAGCTCACGGTCTACAACCGCACCGTCGCGAAAGCGGAAGCGTGGGTCAAGGAATACGGCGGCGGAAAGGTCGCCAAGACCCCGGAGGAAGCGGTCGCAGGCCAGGACTTCGTCATGATGTGCGTCGGCAACGACAACGACGTACGCGCCGTCGCGGCCGCCGCCTTCCCCAAGATGGGCAAGAACACGGTCTTCGTCGATCACACCACCGCCTCGGCCGAGGTCGCGCGTGAGCTTTACGAACAGGCGAAGAAGGGCGGCTTCCATTTCGTCGACGCGCCGGTGTCGGGCGGGCAGGCCGGCGCGCAGAATGGCGTGCTCACCGTGATGTGCGGCGGCGATGCCGAGCCCTACGGCCGCGCCGAGAAGGTGATCGCGGCCTATGCGCGCATGTGCAAGCTGCTCGGCCCCGCCGGCGCCGGCCAGCTCACCAAGATGGTGAACCAGATCTGCATCGCCGGGCTGGTGCAGGGGCTTTCGGAAGGCATCCATTTCGCCAAGAAGGCCGGACTGGACGTCGAGGCGGTGATCGAGACGATCTCCAAAGGCGCGGCGCAGTCCTGGCAGATGGAAAACCGCTACAAGACCATGAACGCCGGCAAATACGACTTCGGTTTTGCGGTGAACTGGATGCGCAAGGACCTGTCGATCAGTCTCGCCGAGGCACGCCGGTCCGGCGCGCATTTGCCGGTCGCGGCGCTGGTCGACCAGTTCTATTCGGAAGTGCAGAAGATGGGCGGCGGGCGCTGGGACACCTCGAGCCTGCTGGCGCGGCTGGAGCGCTAACACTCCCGAAAGCTGTGCTAGAGTGGCAGAATCGATACTGACGGTCGCAGGAGGATCACCATGGCCAAGGGTCAAATGCGCAGCAACAAGGAAAAGAAGAAGCCGAAGGCGGATCATAACAAGAAGCAGAAGGGCGCGATGGTTGCCGGCGGGCAAGGCAAGCAGCCGGCGATGGGGATCGGCAAGAAGTAGGCGGCTTCATCGTCGGGCGGCGCGTCATGGCAGCGCGCCGCTCATCCGTCAGCGCATATTCGCCCACGGATCGAATTTCTTGTCGGGCAATCGCTCGATCGTGGACTTGTATCCGCTGTCCTCCGATCTCTTCTTCTTCTGGTACTCCTCGGCCGCCTCTTTTTCTTTGGATACCGACCGGCCCATGGGTTTGAACTGCGCACTGACCGGCGCCATCAGCACCAGCAGGCCCGGCACGGTCGCGAGCGCGATCATGAGTGCGGTGATGAGCGCTTTCATGCGTGGCTCCATTCTCATCGCCCCTGGTAGCGCGGCGTGCGCTTCTCGCGAAACGCCAGCACGCCTTCGCGTGCATCCTCGCTGCCGCCGGCCTTGCGCTGCAAGTTGGCCTCCAGCGCAAGCTGCGTCTTCAGGTCATTGCTCTCGCTGACCCGGGCCGCCTGCTTGATCAGATCATAGGTCATGGTGGGCCCATTGGCGAAGCGTTTCGCAAACGCCGCGACTTCGCTTGCAAACGTGGCATCCTCGAACACCTTGTAGACGAGGCCCATTTTCTCCAGCTCCTCCGCCGGGATCTGATCCGCCGTGAGCATCAGCGCGAGCGCTCGCTTGGCGCCGACAATGCGCGGCAGAAACCATGTGCCGCCTGCATCCGGCACCAGCGCGATCTTCGCGAAGGCTTCCTGCAGATAGGCGGAACGCGCCGCCAGCACGATATCGCAGGCGAGCGCAATATTCGCCGAGGCTCCCACTGCGGGTCCGTTGAGTGCGGCGATCGTCACCTTGGCAAATGCGTAGATACGTTCGACCAGCGGATTGTAGTCACGCTCGAGCCGCGCGCCGGGATCAACCCTTCCATCGGGCCCCAGCAGGCGGTCCTCGGTCAGGTCCTGGCCAGCCGAGAAGGCGCGCCCCTCGCCCGTCAGCACCAGGCAGCGCACCGACCCATCGCCTTCGGCCGCGGACAACGCCTCGCGCAGCTCGGCATGCATCGCGCCGGTGAACGCGTTCAGCCGCTCGGGTCGCGACAGCGTGATGGTCATCACGCCATCGCTGATCGCGGTGCGGATCGCCGTAAACGCCATGTCCCTCCCCGGTTCGTCTCAAGGTTCCTGCGGCACGCGTGCCGCCTGCCTCAAGGCTGGCACGGCGGCCTGCCGCCGGTGACGGCGCATTTCGGCAATCCTCTGCCAACCGGCGCACCCGGCGGCGGACCCTTCGCCTGCGGAGGCGGGCCGGGAGGCGGCCCTCTCATC
>JBAVXH010000400.1:0-5580 GCA_049698215.1 Xanthobacteraceae bacterium
CGCCACCACCGCCGGAACTGCCGCCACCACCGCCGCCTTGCGAGAACGCAAGGTTACCGCCCGCCGCCAGCGCCAGCGCTGCGACGGACACCAATAGAGCTTTCCGCATTGTTTCTCTCCTCGGAATCGATTTTTCGCCCGGTCCCCGTCACGTGGCCCAACGCGAGCGCGTGGGCGGTGTTCCGTGCACCTTTCAGATCGTGCCAAAATGTGTTGTTCCATGAACCCGCATTCACGGCAGCGGTACGCCGCTCCATCATGCGACACGCGAATCGGTAAATGAGGGGAGGGCGATGAAACTCGCCTCGGCGGTCGATACCCAGGGACAAGAGTTCCGCGCCAACGCGAACGCGATGCGCGCGCTCGTTCAGCAACTGGAGCAGCGCCGCGCCGAATCAGCCCTCGGCGGGCCTCAGCGCTCGCGCGAACGCCACACCGCGCGCGGCAAGCTCCTTCCGCGAGAAAGGGTGCTGCGGCTGATCGACGCCGGCACGCCGTTTCTCGAGCTGTCGCCGCTCGCCGCCAACGGCATGTACGAGGATGCGATCCACGGCGCCGGCCTCATCACCGGCATCGGCCGCATCGAGGGGCGCGAATGCGTCATCGTGTGCAACGACGCCACCATCAAGGGCGGCACCTACTATCCCGTAACGGTGAAGAAGCACCTGCGCGCCCAGGAAATCGCGCGCGAGAACCGGTTGCCCTGCATCTATCTGGTCGATTCCGGCGGCGCCAACCTGCCGCAATGGCCGGATGTGTTTCCGGACCGCGAGCACTTCGGCCGCATCTTCTACAACCAGGCGACGCTCTCCTCGCTCGGCATTCCGCAGATCGCCTGCGTGATGGGCTCATGCACGGCGGGCGGCGCCTATGTGCCGGCGATGTCGGACGAGGCGATCATCGTGCGCAAGCAGGGCACCATCTTCCTCGCCGGCCCGCCGCTGGTGAAGGCCGCAACCGGCGAGGTGGTGACGGCCGAAGACCTCGGCGGTGCCGACGTGCATGCGCGGCTCTCCGGCGTCGCCGACCACTACGCGATGGACGACGGCCACGCGCTCGCGCTCGTGCGCCGCATCGTGGGGAATTCGAATTACGTCAAGCGCGTTGACATCGACGTAAAGCCGCCGCGCGAGCCGCTGTTCGAAGCCGCTGAACTCGACGGCATCGTGCCGAGCGGCACGCGCACCCAATACGACGTGCGCGAGATTATCGCTCGGCTCGTTGACGGCTCGGAGTTCGACGAGTTCAAGCACCTCTACGGCACTACGCTGGTGACCGGCTTTGCGCACATCCACGGCATTCCGGTCGGCATCCTCGGCAACAACGGCATCCTCTATTCGGAGAGCGCGCTCAAAGCCGCGCACTTCATCGAGCTGTGCTGCCAGCGGCGCATCCCGCTGCTGTTCCTGCAGAACATCACCGGCTTCATGGTGGGGCGCGATTACGAGGCGGGCGGCATCGCCAAGAACGGCGCCAAGATGGTGATGGCGGTCGCCTGCGCGCAGGTGCCGAAAATCACGCTGGTCGTCGGCGGCTCCTACGGCGCCGGCAACTACGGCATGTGCGGGCGCGCCTATTCGCCCCGCTTCCTGTTCACCTGGCCGAACGCGCGCGTCGCGCTGATGGGCTCGGAGCAGGCGGCGAGCGTGCTCGCCACCGTGCGGCGCGACAACCTGGAGGCCGCGGGCAAGACGTGGAGCGAGGTCGAGGAGGCTGCGTTCAAGCAGCCGATCAAGGATGCGTTCGACGAACAGGCCGATCCCTATTATGCGACCGCGCGGCTGTGGGACGACGGCATCATCGCGCCGAGCGAAACGCGCCGCGTGCTGGGGCTGGCGTACAGTGCCGCGCTGAATGCGCCGGTCGGCGAGACGAAGTTCGGGGTGTTTCGGATGTGAGGCGGCTTGCGAGCCGCGTTTGGGGGGCTTCATGAACGACAACGCGATGGTGTGGGGCTATCGGCTCTGGCCGGCGATTTTGGCCTTTCTGCTGCCGATTGTTTTTTCGCTCGTGGTCATGCGCGTGAACATCGATCTCGTCGTGCCAAAGACGACGTTCTGGCAACCGAGGATCGAGATGATCAATCCGGTGAAGGATGAACGTGTCGCACGCGATCTGGAGGCGCGCTTCCTCTATGCGACGATCAACGCGTTCGGCCAGCTCGCGGCCGTTACCGGGGCCCTGCTGGCGGCGGTCGTGCTGATCCATTTTTTCGGGTGGCGCGCGGGCTTGCTGGTCGTGATCGGCGCCGCGCTGTTTGGCCTATGGGTGGTGTACGAGCAAAGCGCCCAGCACGACCGAATCCGCGCGGCGGTGCTGGATAACGCGCTGCGGATGATGGAACGTGAAAAGCTGACATTCGACGAGACCGTCGACAAAGTTATTTTCGCGATCAAGCTCAATATGGCGATCGGGCTGGCCGGGACCGCCGCGCTGCTGGCCGGCTTTGCGGCGGTGGCGGTTCGGGCGCGGCCAAAGGACCTGGACGACGCCGACGCGATGGCGCGACAGCTCCGTCTGCGCCTGCACTATCTGACCTTGCTGGTGCTTGTCGGCGCCGCCATCCTGGTGCTGCTGGTTGCGGCCAACAAGGTGTTGCTCGCCTGGCCTCAGGGTATGATGAAGCCCGAGGCGGCGAAGGCCTATGGTGTGCTCGCCTCGGCGGTCGCCAACTACTGGGGCGGCCTCGGCACCGGCATTCTGCTTTGCACGCTTATGCCCGCCGTTATCAGTATCAAGGCCGACATCGACAAGGCGAGCGGAGCACGAGGCGTCGACTTTTCCGCGCAGGAGAAATGGCGCAAGGAGAACGGCCTGGAGGTCGCGCCGTCTTCTGCGCTCGCGACCGCCGCCACGGCCGCCGCGCCGCTGCTCACCGGGCCGGTCATCGACATCGTGTCGGCGTTCGTCAAGGGGTGAGGGGCCGCGGCGGGGCGTCATCGCGCGGAGCGAGATGCGGCGGGGTTTTGGTCTGGCTGAGAGGGCCGTGCTGAATGCGCCGGTGTAGGGGGTGGTTTAGGGATGTTTAGTTGTGTTCTCACGCCGCCCGCGGCCTGATCGCCTTCAGCTTGTCGCCAATCTCCCGCCGCCGCCGCATCAGTTCGTAGTCCGTCTGCAGACCGATGAAAAACCCCTCCGACATTCCGAAATAGCGCGCGAGCCGCAGGTCGGTGTCGGCTGTGATCGCGCGTTTGCCGAGCACGATCTCGTTGATACGGCGCGGCGGCACGCCGATGGCGTTGGCGAGTGCGGTCTGCGACAGTGCCATTGGCTTCAGAAATTCCTCCATCAGGATTTCACCCGGATTGGGGTTGTGCAGCAGGCTAGTGGTAGTCGACGATTTCGACGTCGTGCGCATTGTTGTCCCTCCAGACGAAGCAAACCCGCCACTGTTGATTGATGCGGATCGAATGCTGGCCTTTCCGATCGCCCTTTAGTGCCTCAAGACGATTCGCCGGTGGTATCCGCAGGTCGTCCAGCTTCCGCGCGCTGTTGAGCACACGCAACTTACGAAGCGCACCGTCCTGAATGTCCGGCGGCAGCCTGCGGCTGCGATGGCCGCTCCAAACCATCGCGGTTTCGTCGTCACCGAAGTTGACGATCATGGCTGAATATAACGCAGAACGTTATACGGTGCAACCGCTGCCTACAACACCTTCCCCTCGTCCTGCCTCGGACAATCGCCCACGCGCCGCATCATGATCAGGACCGAAGAGGAGTATTTCGGCGCGACGGTGATCGGCGCCTGGATGGTCCGTTCGCATTGGGCGGCTCACTGCGCTAGCATCGCCGCAAATGGGGGGCGCCATGCCGGCCAGTCAACGCACCGTCCAAATCTGCCTCTTCGTCATGGCGGCGATCGCGCTCGCCGGCGGCGTGCTGCAGATGTCGCTCGGCCAGCCCGACACCACGCCGCGGCTCGACAACGTGCATCGCTTTCTTGCCGGCATCTATCTCGGCTGCGGCATCATCGCCGCATGGGCCGCAATCACGGTGCGCCAGCAGGGCACGCTGATCGATCTGATTGCGCTCGGCGTGGCGCTCGGGGGCTTCGGCCGCGTCGTCTCGATGGCGAAGGTCGGCCTTCCGGATCCGGGGGCGCTCTGGATCGGCTATGCGGCCTCGGAGTTCATCTTGCCGCTGATCATCGTGGTGGCGCACCGCGCCGGGCCAAAAGGCGGTAGGGCGGACTAGGCGAAGCGCAATCCGCCACTGCCCGCGCTATGGGGAGTCAAACGCAGCGCCTTCGGAGAAACATCGCGTGACCGTTACGCTGGCCGACATCGAAGCAGCGCGCCGCACCATCGGCCGCCAGGTTCTGCGCACCCCGATGCTGCCCGCGCCGAAGCTCTCCGCGCTCACGGACGCGCAGGTGTGGGTCAAGTACGAAAACCTGCAGGTCACCAACTCGTTCAAGGAGCGCGGCGCGGTCAACAAGCTCGCCGCGCTGAGCGCGGATGAGCGCGCGCGCGGCGTGATCGCCATGTCGGCCGGCAATCACGCGCAGGCGGTTGCCTATCACGCGCGGCGGCTCGGCATTCCGGCGACCATTGTCATGCCGGTGACGACGCCGTTCGTGAAGGTCGCCGCGACGCAGGCGCATGGCGCGACCGTTGTCCTTGATGGGGAGGCGGTGTCGGATGCGCAGCTGCGCGCCGAGGCCATCGCGTCAGAGCGCAAGCTCGCCTGGGTGCATCCTTACGACGATCCGCATGTGATCGCCGGGCAGGGCACCGTTGCGTTGGAAATGCTGGAGGAGGTGGCCGAGCTCGACGTGTTGATCATTCCGATCGGGGGCGGCGGCCTGATTTCCGGCAGTGCCATCGCGGCGCGCGGCATGCGCCCGTCGATCGAGATCGTCGGCGTCGAATGCGCGCTCTACCCTTCCATGTTCAACGCGCTGAAAGGACAGCAGAATCCGATCGGTGGTCCCACGCTCGCTGAGGGCATCGCGGTCAAGAACGTCGGGATGCTGACCGAGCCTATCGTGCGCGCGCTGGTCTCGGACGTGTTGCTGGTTGAAGAGGCGCATCTGGAACGCGCGGTCAATGCCTTTCTCACCTTGCAAAAAACGATGGCGGAGGGCGCAGGCGCGGCCGGGCTGGCTGCGCTGTTGGCGCAGCCAGAGCGCTTCGCCGGGCGCAAGGTGGGGCTCATCCTGTGCGGCGGCAATATCGACCCGCGCATCCTCGCCTCGATCATGGTGCGCGAGCTCGAGCGCGCGAACCAGATCGTCTCGTTCCGGTTGACCATTCCGGACCGGCCGGGCGTGCTCGGCACCATCGCGACGCGGCTCGGCCAGCTGGGTGCCAACATCCTGGAAGTGGATCACCGCCGGCTCTTCCTCGATGTGCCGGCGAAGGGCGCCAAGCTCGATGTCACGGTCGAGACGCGCGACGCCGCGCACGCGAATGCGATCGAGCGCGCGCTTGGCGAGGATGGCTACCGCCCGCAGCGGATCGATTCCGGCGCGGCGATGGAGTGAAGTTATTGTTGGAGCATGATCTTTCCCGAAAACCGGTACCCACTTTTCGGGATCATGCTCACTGCCCCGCCTGGTAGCGGTCGTCGGTCGTCGGC
>JBAVXH010000401.1:0-13420 GCA_049698215.1 Xanthobacteraceae bacterium
TCGACATCCTGGTGAACAATGCCGGCGCCTCGATCCGCAAGCCGACCACCGAGCTGTCCAAGGCCGAATGGGACACCGTGATCGCCGTCAATCAGACCGCGGTGTTCTTGTGCTCGCGCGCCGCGGCGCGCCACATGCTTCCGCGCAAGAGCGGCGCGATCGTCAACCTGGCCTCGATCATGGGATCATCCGGCGGCGGGCTCTATCCGAACATCTCCTATCAGGCGAGCAAGGGCGCGGTCGTCAACATGACGCGCGCGATGGCGATCGAGTGGGCGAAGGAGGGCATCCGCGTCAACGCGGTCGCGCCCGCCTGGGTGCGCACGACCTTCATCGCGCCGGTGCTGGCGAAGCCCGAGCTCGTCGCGGCGATCGAAGCCGTGACGCCGATGGGCCGGCTGGTCGAACCGGAGGAAGTCGCCGCCGCGATCCTCTATCTCGCCAGCCCGGCCGCCTCGATGACCACCGGGCACGTGCTCGCGATCGATGGTGGATACCTGGCGCAGTAACGACGAGCACTACAACGACGCAATCGCCTCGATCTCGAACAGCGCGCCGGGCCGCGCCAGCGCCGGTACGCCGACCGCCGTGCTCGCCGGCGGCGCCGCCATGTTGAGGTACTGGTCGCGCACCTCGCGGAACGTTGCGATGTTCGCCGGAATGTCGACGAGGTAGTTGTTGATCTTCACCACGTCCTTGAAGCTTGCGCCGACCGCCGCGAGCGCGTTCTTCAGATTCTCGAATGCCTGCACGGTCTGGCCACGGAAGTCGGGCGCCATCTTGCCCGAAGGATCGATGCCGAGCTGCCCGGCGATGTAGACGATGCGGCCGGGGGCGGTGATCTCCACCACATGCGTGTATCCCGGCGGCTTGGAAATCGTCGGCGGATTGATGAACCGCGGCGCCATGAGCTCCTCCCATTCGGCTGGTCTGCGTGACCCTAGCACCATAGCAGCAAGACGCCGCCAAGCCCGTTGGCTTGGCGGCGTCTTGAGGAGAGCAGCTTACGCTCTCTGGTTAGGCGAAATTGCCTCGCAACTGGCCGCTAGTAATAGCCGCAGGCATTCACCCAGACGATCCGATAGCCGTAACCGTCCCAGATTGTCCGGCGCACCATTGGGCAGTCGTCGTCGTAGCCGTACGGATTGTAGCTGCCGTAGTAGGCCGCACCTGCGAGTCCGAGACCGGCTGCGCCTGCCCAAAGGGGCCATCGGCCGCGCCAACCCCAGCCTGGCCGTCCGACAACGCCCCAACCCGGGCGTCCAATACCCGCGACGCCCCAACCGGGCCGTCCGATGCCAACGCCGCCCCACCGGCCCGGGCCGGCAAAACCGCCACCAATGGCAGCAGCGCGAAAACCTCCACCTGCGAAGCCGCCGCCGCCGCCGCCGAAGCCGCCGCGGGCATCAGCATGATCGGCGAAGAAGAGACTGAGCAGCAACGCAGAAATCGACAGAACGATGAGGCGTCTCATGAAAACCTCCCCGAGTTACGGCGCGATGATCGGCGCGGCGCACTAGGCTGCAATTGTACGCAGATGGAACCTATCGAGCGAGTATCGCTCTCACTTGCCGGCTGTCAGTATTTTCCACCGTCTGCATAACCGGCATTTCGGAGCTGGCAATGTCGTGGCCACGATCCCAATCAGGCACACCAGTGCAACAAATCCGGTCATTGGATGGATAGTCCCGCAACCGGAGCGGTCCTGGGGAACGCTATGCGGCCATCGCACGCTCGAGGCAGTCGATCAGCAAGCTATCGTCAAAAGGTTTGGTCAGGAAGCCGACAGCACCGTCTGCAAACGCACGCTGGCGATAACTCTCATTTGGGTACGCGGTGACGAAAATGACCGGAGTCTTGTGGCCGTCGCCGCGCAACCGGCTTTGCAATTCGAGGCCGCTCAGCCCCGGCATTTGCACGTCGGTGATCACGCACTTCGTATCCGCCACGGCATCCGATTGCACGAATTGCTCTGCGGACTCGAAGGTTCGGGCGGGGAAGCCCAGAGCAAGGACCAGTTCCTCAAGCCCGCTTCGCGCCCAAGGATCGTCGTCGATGATGCAAATCACGGTGATCTCGGATCGATCATGAATCCTGCGACTCCCGACAATAGCACATGACGCAATTAGGACATCGATAACCTTAGAGATAGGCGGCTTTACTTCTCGTGTGCTTGAAAACTCCGGCCCTCATGCCCGACCCCCAAGGCCTCGGCCATCTTCACCAGGTCCGGTACCGACCTCGCGCCGAGTTTTTTCATCATGTTGTGACGATGAACTTTGACGGTCACCTCGCTCAGCCCCATTTGGCCGGCAATCTGCTTGTTGAGCAGCCCATCGGTTACGAATTGCAGCACCTGCCGCTCGCGCTCGCTCAGCGTGCCGTAACGCACCTTGAGATCGTTCAACTTGCCGTCCCGCTCGCGCCTGGCGCGGTCGCGCTCGAGCGCGATCCCAACCGCATCGAGCAGATCCTGCCCACGTACCGGTTTGGTGAGAAATTCAACCGCGCCGGCCCTCATTGCGCGGACCGACATCGGAATATCGCCGTATCCTGTAATGAAAATGATCGGGATATCGATGTGGGCAGCGGCCAGTTCGGCTTGGACGTCGAGCCCGCTCGGCCCGGGCAACCGCACGTCGAGGATCAAGCAACTCACGGCGTCGGTCGGCTTGCGGTTGAGAAACTCCTTGGCGGTGGCAAAGACTTCGCAGCCCAACTGCACCGAATCCAGCAATGAGCGCAGCCCTTCACGAACGTCGACATCGTCGTCGACGACGAACACGACCTGCTTCGAATCGGGAGGCTTGCTCCCCGAAAACTTCAGCATCGCAGCGCCTGCCCCCTTCCCGATCAGTCTAATAGCACTGATCTGCGGTGCGTTCCGCGATCGCACCGCGGATGTGAGCAATACTGTACATTAGATACGACCTTCCGCTCTTGTTATTGATGCAGCGCAGACATCTCTCCGACGGTACTAACACTGTGTTGTTAAGTTGAGTCCATTCTTATCGAGGGTAACTGGCTACCAAGCCGGCTGTCCACGAGCCTGCTCCCCCTCAAGCAGCTTCGCTTCACGGGAGCGATCAATGGACACCTGGGGTATGACCCGGCCAAACCTAAAGGATGCGCAAGCGATAGCAGAGAGCGAACTCTGCCTTGAGGAACTAGACCAACGCCCAAAGATCTTCCGGCGCAGCGAGCTGGCCGGCGGCTGCGTCGCCTTTTCGGTGGTACGACTTCCTGTTTGCACCCTTTTTCTTCGCGTCGTTCCAGAGCTTGTTGACACACGCGAGCCCGACCCGTTGACGGGAGACGTCATCCTCGGGGTTCCTCACGTATCTCTGGGCATAGGCCTGCACTTCGCTGAAATCTCCGGGGTCGTGTAGACGCCCGGCGCGATCTTCACGGCATCGGGCGGTGTGTCTTGCGCGATAGTAGGGGTGGCAGCCCATGCTCCGACCGCGCCGAGAAGCGCGAGCGCAAACTTGCTTGATTCGGTCATTCGTTTCCCTCCAACCGACGACCGGCATCAATCTCGATGAAGCCGTTCGGAGGGGAAACGCCGGCTACCCGCGGGGTATCTCGGGGCATACTTTGGTTTAGCGAAGCACACCAATCGGCACCGAACCGATACACGAACAGCTACGACAGACATCCGCATCGATCAGCGCACCTTCCTTAGAGACAATCGCTGCACCGTTCTCTTTGACCCAAGCTGCACGGGCTTGGGTCACAAAAAACGGGGACGGTGTGATGCAGATTTGTCAGGTTACTCCCGCCATCGCGAAGCTGGCGCCGGAGTCGTTATCCGATCATGAGCTGCTGGTGGCTATCTCGACGCGCGACCAGCGCGCTATGGAAGAGCTGTTCGACCGCTATGAAAGCCAGATCTATCGCTTCATCCTGCGCACTTTCAAAGATCAGGGGCTGGCGGAAGATGTAACCGCGGAAACCTTCTGCGAGGTCTGGCGCGCGGCGGCGGCGACGTTCAAGGGCCAGGCCCGGGTCGCGACCTGGTTGCTGGCCATCGCCCGCAACCTTGCGATCAGCATGCTGCGGCGCCGTTCGGAGCAGGCCTTGGACGAAACGGCCGCGCTCAGCATCGAGGATGCGGCCGACAATCCGGAGGTCACGGCGGCGAAAAAGCAGCGGGATGCCATCATCGCGCGCTGTCTCGGGACGCTCTCGCCCATTCATCGCCAGCTGATCGACTTCTTTTACTTCCAGGACAAGTCGATCGCCGAGGTGGCGGAGCTGACCGGCGTGCCGGTGAATACGGTCAAGACACGCATGTTCCGCGCCCGCAACCTGATGGGCGAATTGCTCAAGGGCTATGCCATCGAGCGCCTCGACTCCCTGGATGACTCTACCGACGGCACCTGGTCGCTCATCCGATCCGGTATATCCGGAGGGTTCGCACCGAACCTGGAAGGGGCTCGCGCATGAGCGCCCCTTTTTCCAGAACTACGAACCGGAACGCCTGGCTCCTGCCGACGCTGATATCCGCCTTGGTGTTCTCCAGCATTGTGCGCGCCGAAGACATCACCGGGATCGACGGGCTGTGGGCAACGGATGCGCGCAACTGTGACAAGATCTTCGTCAAGACAGGTCAGGGGTTCTCGTTTGCAAAGGACTCCGATCTGTACGGGAGCGGCTTCATCATCGATGGGCGCCGGGTTATCAGCCAGGCTGCCCGGTGCGAGATCAAGACCAAGAAGCAGGATGGCGAGATCACGCATTTGATCGCCGGATGCGCGACCGACGTCATGCTTTCGAACATGCAGGCGAGCTTCAAGACGATCAGCAAGGACAAGATTCTTCGGATATTTCCGTCCGTCTCCGAAATGGAAATTCCATTCGAGCGGTGTGTCATGCAGTGAGCGATCGCACCTGAACCTTCTTCGAATCGCCAGGCCCCCGTCCCCCCTTCCCCGTACCTGGCGTTGGCCCCGCCTGCCCCCGGCGGGGCCATTCTCTATTGAGCGATGCGCGACATCGAAATAAGCATCGCGAGAATAGGTTCTCGCAGTTCCCCAGCCCTCATTCAGGGCCAGGGAACCGGAAACGCCAGTCTTCTCAATGGGAAGTAATTTGGTTGCGGGAGTAGGATTTGAACCTACGACCTTCAGGTTATGAGCCTGACGAGCTACCGGGCTGCTCCATCCCGCGGAAATTCGTGCGGCGGGGGGCTCCCGCGGCGCGGCCTATGTAGCAAGCATGCATGGGGTTGGAAAGGGCGCAGCGCGGTGCCAGGCATTGTTTTTCTGGGTGTCGGCCGGCTCCCTTACGTCATTGGATTCGTTTACGAAAGACACGCGCGCCCGCTCGGGATAGATTGTGACAGGACAGCGTCATAAAAACCTCACATGGCCGAGAAACCCGCCGTTCGTCCGGATGTTGCGGTCGGCGAGGCTCTGCGAGCCGTCGCGCGCGATATCCTGTCCGAAGCGCGGGCGGTGCTCGATGATACGGAAAAGCCGGACGCAGCCGCGGTTCACGATCTTCGCAAGGCGATGAAACGCTGGCGCGCGCTGCTGCGACTGGTGGAACCCTTTCTCGGCGACGATGCGCGGCAGCTGCGCGCCGAGGCGCGCGATCAGGCGCGCGGACTGTCGGGCGCGCGCGATGCGCAGTCGGCGATCGAGGCGCTCAACGATCTCGCGGAGAGCGAAGGCAAACTGTCGCCGCGCACCACCGCGTCGATCCGCGGCCGGCTCGATGCGATCAGGCTGTCGGCGGAAGCGGCCACGATCAATGAGGATGTTCGTGCCCAGTTAAGAACGGGCTTGGACTCGGCCGGACAAGTCGTCAGCGCATGGAATCTGGAGAAGCTGACGTTCGCCGAGCTCGCGCGCGAGCTTGCCAGAACATACGAACGTCTGCGCGAGGATGCGCCGAAGAAATGGAGCAAGGCCGAGCCCGACACGCTGCACGAATTGCGCACCGTGGTGGTGGCGCATCGCTACCAGATGGAGCTGGTCGAGCCGTTGTGGCCGAAGTTCGGAAAGCTCTGGGTCGCAGAGGCGCAGCGGCTGCGCGACCGGCTCGGCGCGTTCCAGGATCTCTCGGTGTTGAAAGGCTTTACCGTGCCGCACGGCACCCTGGCGCCGTGGCGCTCGCGGCTCACCCCGCTCATTGCCGCGCGGCAGGAAAAGCACGCGAAGGCCTCGCAACGCCTCGCCAACCGCCTGCTCGCCGAGAAGCCGAAGGCGTTCCGCCGCCGGCTCGAGGCCTTATGGGAGCAGGGATAAGCCCGCTACTCCGGCTGAATCCCTGCGGCCTTCACGAGCTCGCCGCGCACCTGGAGCGCCGCCTTCACCACCTCGGAAAGCTCCTCCGGCTTGCCCGCCACCACCACCAGGCCAAGGTTCGCGAGCTTCTCTTTCACGGCATTCGCGGTGAGCACCTTGGCGACGCCGGTGTTGAGCTTCGCGATCACGTCGGCGGGCGTGCCGGCCGGCGCGAACAGCCCGATCCACGACGACATCTCGAAGCCCGGCACCGTCTCGCCGATGGTCGCCACGTCGGGCATCGCGGCGTAGCGCGTCTTCTCCACCATGGCGATCATGCGCACCTTGCCGGTGTTGAGATGCGGCACGACCGCCGAGAGCGACAGGAACGCCATGCCGATGTGGCCCCCGAGCAGGTCGTTCACCGCGGCACCACCGCCGCGATAGGGCACATGCTGGATGTCGATGCCGGTCTTCTGGCGCAACAGCTCGCCCGCAAGATGATGCGGCGAGCCGGTGCCGGACGTGCCGTAGCTGAGCTTGCCGGGATTTTGCTTTGCATAGGCGATCACGTCCGCGACCGAGTTGATCGGGAGTGCCGCGTTCACCGCAAGGCAGATGATGTTCGCGCCCGCATAGGCGACCGGCGCGAAATCCTTCACGGGATCGAAGCCGACATGCTTGTACAGATGCACGTTGCTCGCCATCGTGGCGTCGGTGCCGATCATCAGCGTGTAGCCGTCGGCGGGAGCGCGCGCGACGAACGCCGCGCCGATATTGCCGCCCGAGCCGGGCCGGTTGTCGACGATCACCGGCTGGCCCCAAGCCTGATGCAGCCCGTCCGCAATGGTGCGCGCGGCGAGATCCGACACTGCGCCCGGCGTATAGCCTATCACGATGGTGATGGGCTTTACGGGATAGGGTTGGGCGAGCGCGGCCTGTGGCGTGAGTGCACAACCCAGCAGCGCGAGCAGTGCCGCACGCCGCGGATGCGAAAGCATGCGAGTCCTCCCTGGCGTGTCATCACCGCCATTCGTGAGACGCAAGGCTACACCGGCCCGAACGCGCCGCAAAACGCATTGAACGCGATCCAGGCCAGTGATGTACTCGCCACCAAGCTTCAGCGGGAGGCCACCATGCTCAATCGCACGCTCTTCATGCTCGCAATGCTGGCTTCGACCGCGTTCATGAGTCCGGCCGACGCACGCATCACGCGGCTCGAGATCAACACCGTTGAGCCGGCCTTTGGCGGCCAAGCCTTCGGCACGACCGGCGCTTACGAGCGATTGCTCGGCCGCGCCTATGGCGAGGTCGACCCGAATAACATCAAGAATACCATCATCCAGGACATCGCCCTCGCCCCCCGCAACGCGCGCGGCATGGTCGAGTACACGACCGACGTGGAGATCCTGCGCCCGGCGGACCGGCAGAAGGGCAACGGCATCCTGTTTTTCAACGTGGTCAATCGCGGCAACAAGCACGGCATCGTCTCGTTCAATGCCGACGTGCCGCAGCGCCCCGCTGACCTTGCCGACAACAATGCGCTGAAGAACGCCGGCGACGGCTGGATGATGCGGCAGGGCTACACGATGGTGTGGTTCGGCTGGCAGCCCGACGTGCTGCCGGGCGCAAGCCGCGTGACCATGAAGGTGCCGGCCGCGCGCAATGCGGACGGCTCAGCCGTCACAGGCGTGGTCCGCGCCGAGCTGGTGCTTGGTGCGGCCGCCACCGCGCCGGCGAAGACGCTCAACCTGTCGAGCGGCTGGTTCACCGCGATGACCCACGCGAGCTACCCCACGGCGTCGACCGACAATCGCAAAGCCTTCGAGGACGGATTCCTGCCGACGCTTACGGTGCGCGCCAAGGAGAACCAGCCGCGCACCCCGATCCCGAACACCGAATGGAGCTTCGGCGCCTGCACGGACGGCGGCGTGACGCCGAACGAGACACAGATCTGCTATCCGGCCGGTTTCCAGCTTGGCCGGCTCTACGAACTGATCTATCGCGCCAAGGACCCGCTGGTGCTGGGCCTTGGCTACGCGGCTGCGCGCGACATCGGCTCGTTTCTGAAGAACCGCGAGGCAGATGACAGCGGCGCTGCCAACCCGGTCTATCGCGCCGGCAACAAGGCGATCCTGATGGGCACGTCGCAGAGCGGCCGCTACATCCGCTCGTTCCTCCAGCTCGGCTTCAACCAGGATGAGGACAGCCGCCAGGCCTTTGAAGGCGCGTATCCGCATATCGGCGGCGGCCTGATGCCGCTCAACGTGCGCTTTGGCCAGCCGGGACGAGCGTGGGGCGATCAGATCGATCACCTCTATCCGTCCTACGATTTCCCCTTCACCTATGCGCGCCAGCGCGACCCGCTCACCGGCCGCGAGCAGGGCGTGCTCGACCGCTGCCAGGCGAGCGGCACCTGCCCGCTGATCTTCCATGTCGCGACCGCGCTGGAGATGTGGGAAGGGCGGCAGTCGCTCGGCCTGACCGATCCGCTCGGCCAGACTGACGTCGCCGATCCGCCGAACGTGCGTACCTTCATCCAGGCCAGTACGCAGCACGCCGCTGCGCAGCTGCCGCTGCCGAACGCGCAGCCGTTCGGCGTGTGCCAGCAGCAGTCGAATCCCAACCCGCATACCTGGACCATGCGCGCGCTGCTCACCGCGCTCACCGACTGGGTGAAGGACGGCAAGGAGCCGCCGGCGAGCGTCGTGCCGCGCATCGCCGACGGGACCTTGGTCGCAGCGGACCGCGTGCGCTTCCCGTCAATCCCCGCCACGACGTACAGCGAGGTGGCGCGCCCTGCCGTGCGCTTCCTCGGCGTGCACAATCCGCTGCATGTGCTCGATCACGGTCCGCTCTATCGCGCGGCCGAGACCAGCGGCGTCATCACGATCGAGCCGCCCCGGGTGAGCACGGGCGCCTACGGCGTGCTGGTGCCGCAGGTCGATGAAGACGGCAACGATGTGGGTGGCGTGCGCTCGATCTATGTGCGGGCGCCGCTCGGCACTTACACGGGCTGGAATCTGGGCCGCAAGGATCGCTTCGAGGATGGCTTCTGCTCGCTGCAGGGAAGCTTCGTGCCGTTCGCCGCCACGAAGCAGGAGCGCCTTGAGACGAAGGACTCGCGCCTATCGATCGAGGAGCGCTATCCGAGCAAAGAGGCGTACGTCGCCAAGATCAAGCAGGAGGCCGCGGAACTGGTCTCGCAGCGTCTGCTGTTGCCGGCGGATGCGACACGGTTGATCGGCGAGGCCGAGCAAGGCGGCATCCGGCGCGGACCGTAGCCGGGACTGCCGCGGCCCAGCGCCGCCTTAACGATGCAGGTTCCCCGCATTGCGCTGGCGCTCAATCCGGCTTGCTGATCGGTAGGTCGCGGGCCTCGCTACTTGGCCTGCTGGCGCATCGGACCGCCGAAGGCCTTCGCCCGGCCGGTCTTCTGCCTCAAGTTGGCTTTCTTCAACTGCATCTTGTTGCTCGTCGGCGCACTCGTGGCCGTTGGCGACTGCATCAGGGCCGGCCGGCCCCGGCCCGCGTCCGACCCCTCGGTTTTGTCAGCTCCAGCGCCCTGCGCCATCGCCAACCCGCAGCTCGCTGCGAGCAATGCGGCCGCGAGCGTCAATTTGGTCGCTTTCAACATGCGTGGTCTCCTCTATGCGGCGGCTCGGATGGCAACGTCAGACAACATCACCCGGTTCCTCGGCGCGTGCGTCTTTCAAAATCTCAAGCCAGCGCCGTAGGGTGGGCAAAGATCGGCCTCGCGACAGCGAGGGAGAGCGTGCCCATCGTCATGAACGCTTCCCAACCAGCGCTTCGGCCAGCGTCATCAGCGCGGCGCGCGATCCGCGTTCCGCAATCCCCGAATAGGCACGCACGATCCGCACCGCGCCGGCCGAGCGCAGGTAGGTGAAGCCGCGGTCCCGCTCGGGGCGCACAATCACGTCATAGAACGCCGTCACCGGCACGTTCAGCGCTGCCGCGACGCGCGCCAGCCGCCCGGCCGAGATGCGGTTTGCGCCATTCTCGTACTTCTGCAGCTGCTGGAACGTGACGCCGACCTTTTCCGCCAGCGCGCCCTGCGACAGGCCGCGGTCGAGCCGGAGCGCCCGCAGCTTCTGCCCGATCGCCACATCGTCCGCGGTGGCGCGGCGTTTCGCTCCTCCGTTCGCTTTCATGTGCGCAAAGCCCGATTACGGCATTAAAATTCAATTTGCTGATTTATAGAACGCATAGTGCGATCTATAGTACATTGGCTGTCCACTGGCAACCTTGCTCAATCGCGTGCATGGCGCAGCGCGATTTTCAGCGGGCAAAGGATGTGCTGGCACGCAATGTTCGCGTGCACCGCGCGATCCAGGAGCTCTCGCAGCTCGGCCTCGCCGACGCCTCAGGAACGACCCAGCGCACCATCAATCGCATCGAGGCGCGCAAGGCTAACCCGACCGTGGAAACGCTCTCCAAGATCGCCACCGCGCTGCGCGTCGAGGTGGACGCGCTGTTCGTCAAGTCCGAGCGGGGGAAGTAACCACCCAATCAATGACAACTAGCAGCTTAGCTTCGATTTGAACGAGAAGAATTGGGAGCAGCGCATGTCTAGTTGGGACGTTCAGAGCCTAAGCGAACGCTTCCTGCGGCTTGCTGACCAAACCGAGCGGCGCGCAGAAGAATGTCGGCAGCGTGTCCCAAGGAGCTCCGGGCACAAGTGGTTTCACGATGAAGCACTCGCGGAGTTCTCCGTTTATCATCGTCTGCATGGACGCACTTTTTTGGAGACGCCACAGGCTCTTGTCTCCGAGCTGCATTCAATGAAGAAACTGAAGTTGACTACAGGGGCGTATGATCCAGAGGTGTTCGAACGTCGCCGACTTCAAACGATCGACGACCTTCTCGCCGAATTCGAACCTCAACTCACCTAATCTATTGTACCTAGATCGCCGAGTTTGCCAGGTCCATTGAAGCTCTCCTCTTCCGTCAACATCTCGCTCCGCTCAAATAGCGTTCTCGCTTAAGGACCGGGATTGCGTGAGTATCCATTGCGCCAGCTCTTCGCACTCTCGCTCGTCCACTATGCGGTGAAATACTTGCAGGTCTTCGACGAATTCCTTTAGAAGCGCTTCTTTGGTGACGCCCCACTTTAGCCCGCGCTCAAGCCGTCCGACAAAATCGCTTGCCCTCTCACAAAAGGCATAGAATGCCGATATGGCCGCCTCATAGGGCTGATTGTCTATCGCGCGCCGGCTGGCAACTTCAAAATCAATCTCATGTGCCGCGTGCGCCTGAATGCGTGTAATGCAAGCCTCGCGATCATCTATGCCAAGATATGGGTTTCGAAAGTTTTGGTCCCGTTGCCCGAGAGCGCTACCGATATTCGCGCAATCGGAGCATAGCGCGATGAACGCAATTCTCCTCACAAATACATCGTTCGGAAAATCGGGAAAGAGTCGCCGGCGATTTTGGATCGCGCCCGAATCAGTTTCCAAAGTGCATTCGTTGTGGAATCGAATGCTGCCGGTCCATTTCCCCGCCTTGCTCTTGCGGACGATGTGGCGTTTCCCACGATTGCAGATCGGACAGGTCCAATCTTCAGACGTCCCTTGCCAATTCTTCGGTGAGACAGGATCGATATAGGCGGCATATTCTTCATCAGTAGGGACAACTAAGAATTTGTCACCTCCTGAAAGCGCGGGCAGCTTTGCGGAGTCGCGTTGCGTTGAGCGAGCGAGGAATTCATCGCGCAGGCCCCAAAGCAGGCTCGCCCGCTCCGTATTCTTGGTGTCCCAATTGAACGCCTGAAGGAGCAGTGATCTTTCGTCGAAGGCAAATGCCATTCTTCTCGTGCTAGCCATCCCCTGTGGGTCGCGTGTAAGCCGTCCGTTCACCACGCCAGCTAGTAACTCATCGATAAGCGCGACTCGTGAGAGGAAATTACCTTTTTCTAGCTTCCACGCTGCATGTGCTTTCTCGTAATCGATACTATGATCTTGACTAACCTGAGGGCGGACAAATGTGCCAATTTCCTGCGCGGTGAAGCTGAAGCCTGAATCGATCTCGGCCCGGAACCGCGACTTTACTTTGGCGTCGGCCGTGTTGCATTCCGAACAAAGAAGACATCTGTCGAACCGCGATGTCAGCTCACGTATGTAGTCAAGCAAGACAAGCGATGTCTTCGGAGCTGCATCCCTCCAGTCAGCACCGAACAGTTCTCGCGCACGACTCCATATCGCATCTCTCATATGGTCATGATGGAGTTCTAGCTTGGCGAGGAGAATTCCACGTTTTGACAGCCGGAATATATTTTCCTTGCTGCGGTAGCAGGCCGGGCAGGCCCAGTATGGCTCGCACAATGCCCAATTTTCATTTAGATCGAGGCCCTTCGCCCCGAGCCGCTGCCAAGCACGCTTGGTTTGCTCGCTCCAGCGACCATCCCACTCTCTAAAGTGCAGTTGCATTTGGTCGTCGGATAGCTTCGAGGGCCGCCAAAAAAGCAATCTGGCGAACCAAGCATCCTGTTCAGGGTCGTAGTCTGATCTAAGCAGGATCTCGTCTTCGAAATCGAAGGGCTCATTCATTGCGCTACCGGCGAGAGACGACGGGTCGTCGCTCCACTGATTGATAACACATGCGGGTCCATCACCGAGAAGCTCATCGACGTAAGGCGGTGGCCCACAGGAAGCGATCGATTCGGAAGCTAGTGCTTCAATTCGCCCTTGTGCTCAACCCCTAGCGGCTTGCCTTCCCTTCGACTCCCCGGCTCACTCGCGCCATTCCTCAGCATGGCACCAGCGCCGCATCGCCTGGCACATCAAGGACGACGCGGCGAGGAAGGTTGCCCTTGAAGCATGGGTAACCTATATGTTACCCATGCGCGATGGCTGAAGTCCGCTACTACGTCGCCGCGAGCGGCGCGGAGCCGTTCGCTGAATGGTTCGTCGGGCTTGATGCTGTAGCTCGCGCAAAGGTAACGCGGGCGATCGCACGAATGGAGCAGGGCAACTTCTCCAACACAAAAGGAGTTGGCGAGGGTGTGCTCGAGTACCGGATCGATTTCGGACCGGGCTATCGGATCTACTTCGGGCGCGATGGCGACACGCTAGTGATCCTCCTGACCGGAGGAACGAAGAAACGCCAGCAGCGCGACATCGACGCGGCGCATGCGTACTGGCGCGACTACAAGCAGAGCAAACGCGCAC
>JBAVXH010000402.1:0-13911 GCA_049698215.1 Xanthobacteraceae bacterium
GCCCCAGTCCGAGGCCCGGAATTGCCGGGCGCCGGCTGCCGGATTTGAGGACCTGTTCTCCGGCCCCGCCTCCGGCCTGCTCCACCATCACGACGCCTCATGAGTGCGCCCCTCGGCGAGCAGGGTGAAAGGATCATAGTCTGATGTTGTGGAGATATCAAGGATTAAATACAGTAGGTGGTAAAAAAGCCTTGGGCCCCTCGCCTACCGCTTTGTGGCCGCAAGAGAAACGGGATCAGGTCACGGTTTCGGCTTTCGATTGCGGCACAGGCTTCCAGGCACCGGTCTTCAGGATGTCCTCCAGCGCCGCGACCGCGTCGAACACATCGACGTAGCGCACATAGAGCGGGCCGAAGCCGAAGCGCATCACGTCGGGCGCGCGGAAATCGCCGATGACACCGCGCGCGATCAGCGCCTGCATCAGCGAAAAGCCCTCTGGGTGCGTGAGCGAGACATGGTTGCCGCGCCGCGCACCGTCGCGCGAAGACGCAACACCGACGCCGAGCGGCACGAGGCGTTCCTCGCTGAGCGCGATCATCAGATCGCCGAGTGCGCGGCCCTTCTGCTGCACGTCGCGCATTGCGATGCCGTCGAAAGCGTCAAGCGCGGCCTCGAACGCCACCATCGAGAGCATCTGCGGCGTCGAGCAGAGCATGGCGCGGATGCCGTCGGCGCGCACAAAATCATCCGCGAAACCGAACGGCGCCGCATGCGCGAACCAGCCGGTGAGCGGCTGGTCGAGCGCCGCCAGATGACGCTCTGCCACATAAACATGCGCGGGCGCGCCCGGCCCGCCGTTCAGGAACTTGTAGCCGCAGCCGACTGCAAAATCCGCGCGATCATCATCGAGCCGCAATTCGACCGCGCCGGTCGAATGCGCGAGGTCCCAAACGATCAGCGCGCCCTTGCCGTGCGCGGCGCGCGTGACCGCGGCCATGTCCTGGATTTCGGCGGTGCGATAGCTGACGTGGGAGAGCTCGACCACGGCGGTGTCGTCGTCGATCGCGGCGGCGATGTCCGACGCCGGCACGAAGCGGGCGTTGAGTCCCATCATGCGCGCGACGCTTTCGACGATGTGATTGTCGGAGGGGAAATTGCCGCGCTCGGCGAGGATCACCTTGCGCTCCGGCCGCATGCGCGCGGCGGCGACCAGCAGCTTGAACAGGTTGACCGAGATCGTGTCGGTGACGGTCACCTGATGCGGCGCAGCGCCGAGCAGCAGGGCCAGTTTCGCGCCGATGCGCCCGGGCGACTCGTACCAGCCGGCCTCGTTCCACGAGCGGATCAGGCCGACACCCCAGTCCGTGCTGATCGCCTGCGCGACGCGCTCCGCGACACCCTTCGGCAGCGCGCCCAGCGAATTGCCGTCGAGATAGTTGACGCCGGCGGGGAGCACGAAGCGCGCGCGTGCAGCGCTGAGCGGGTCGGCGCGGTCGAGGGCAAGGCAATGGTCGCGATCCAGCAGAGCTGACATTTGACACACTGTGTCACATGCTTATATACACTGTGTCAACCTGATGGAGTGTGTCATGGGCAAGTACGAACCCGTCGGCGAATTCCTGCGCAAGCAGCGCGCGCAAGAGGTGCCGCTCACCTTCCGTGAGATCGAGAAGATCACCGGCGTGAAGCTGCCGCCCAAGGCGCAGCATCACCGTGCCTGGTGGAGCAACAATCCGGACAATAACGTGATGACCAAGGTGTGGCTCGCGGCGGGCTTCGAGAGCGCGCAGGTCGACATAGAGGGACGCAAGCTCGTGTTTCGCCGCGTCGCAAAAGCCGCTGCGCCGACTAGTGACTTCGCCGAGCCCGCCCAGAAGCCGTATGCCATGAAGCCTTACGCCACGAAGGACGGGCAGCATCCGGCGCGAGGTGCTTTGAAAGGGATGATCCGTATTGCTCCGGGCGTCGACCTGACCGAACCGGCTTTCCCGGAGTGGGCTGACCTCCTCGATGAGAAATACGGGCCCGAACTGAAGAAGTGACCTCGACCATGCTGCCGCTGTTGCTCGACACGCATGCGGCCGTCTGGTTTTTCGAGAACAAACCGCTCGCGCGTACGGCCGACGACACGATTGACCAGGCGTCGCGCGATGGCACGCCGGTGCTCGTGTCGCCGATCACGGCCTGGGAGATCGGGCAACTCGCCTCGCGCGGACGCATCGATCTTTCGGCGGCACCGCATCGGTGGTTCGCCGGACTGCTGGCGAAGCCCGGCATTCAACTCGCCGAGTTGTCACCCGAGATCCTGATCGCGGCGTCGTTCCTTCCCGGCACGCCGCCGCGCGACCCGATGGACCGCATCCTGATCGCAACCGCGCGCGAACTCGCCGCGACACTGGTGACGCGCGACCGCGCGATCATCGCGTATGGCGAGCAGGGGAATGTCAGTGTGGTGGGATGTTGAGTCACGCTCTAAATATCTAAAATATGCCCAGCCAACGCCCAAGCCTCAATCGAGCTTCAACCCGAGCGATTTGACCACCGGAGCCCAGAGCGCGATGTCGGCGGCGAGCACGCGGCGGAAATCCTCCGGATCCGACTCCGGCGTTGCCTCGAAGCCCATGTCGATCATCAACTGCTGATACTCAGCTGTCGACAGAAGCGCCCGCGACGCCTGCGCGACCTTGTCGATGATGGGCCTTGGCGTGCCGGCCGGCGCGGCAATCCCGTAGGACGAGGCATTCGCGATCCCCGGAAAGCCCGCGCTCACCGCGGTCGGCACATCGGGCGCCGCGGCCAGTGGCTTCTCGCTCGTAAACGCAAGAATCCTGATCGCACCGCTGCGGTGGAAGCCAAGGCTTTGTGCCTGCACCCCAACGATGCCCATCGGGATCTGCCCGCTGACGAGATCGGTCATCGCGGGGCCCGCGCCGCGATACGGGATCTGAATGAGATCAGGAATGCCAGCGATCGACTTGAACAGCTCGCCGATGAGGTGATTGGTCCCGCCGACCCCGCTATGTCCGTAGGAGACCTTGCCGGGGTTGGCCTTGATGTGCGCCACCAGCTCGCCCAGCGTGTTCACCGGCACGGACGGATGCACCGCGATCGCCAGATAGCCGACTGCAATGCGCATGATCGGATCGAGATCCTTGACCGGATCGTAGAGCGGCTTTGCCTTCAGCAGGGCCTCGTTGACATGCGGCAGCGTGCCGCCGAGCAGGAGCGTGTAGCCATCCGGCCGCGAGCGGGCGGCCGCCGCCGCGCCCAACGATGCGCCACCGCCACCGATGTTCTCGATCACCACCGTGCCGAGGTGCGGCTTGATCCGGTCGGCCCACGGGCGGCCGAGGGTGTCATACGCGCCACCCGGCGGGAACGGGACGATCAGGCGGATCGGACGGTCGGGATAGGTTTGCGCGAACGCGCCGCGCGGTGTGGTGAGCAGCGCGGTGGCGGACGCGGCCGCGCGCAGGACGTTTCGCCGGGAGAACCGCATGTGTCGCCCTCGTTCCCGATGCTTGGAATCATGCCGCGATTGCGCGGCGCTGCAAGGCCCCGCGCGCACCGCTGCGCTTCGGCCGTATCACCATCACCACATCCCGGTCGAGGCGCCGCACGCAGCGCAGCAGGCGTTCGAGCGAGAACTTGTGCACCCGGCCCGTGATCAGCGCGGACACATCCGGCTGCTTCAATCCGAGCAGGTCAGCGGCCTTGGCCTGCGTCAGCTTGCGGCGCTTGAGAATGTCGCGGATTTCGCGGACGAGCTGAGCCTTCAGCAACTCTTCTTCGGGCCGCTCAAAGCCGAGGTCGGCGAAAACGTTACCGCTGCCGCGTTTGACGGAGATTTTGCCGGCCATGATCAGGCGCCTTTCGCGTAGTGGGTCCGATGATGCTCTTCGGCCCGCTTGAGCCGGGCCTTGATCAATTCGATCTCTTGCTTCGGCGTGGCGATGCCCCTCTTCGACTTCTTCTGGAATGCGTGCAGCACGTAAATCACTCCCGCGAACCTGACCGTGTAGACCGCGCGGTACGTATCGCCGTCGAAGTCGTCGACGATCTCCAACACGCCGCGCCCGCCGAAGCCCTTCTGCGCTTTCGCGACGGGACTTTCGAGACCGAGTTGCGCGTCGTCGATGGCCTGGCCCATGACGCGCCGGACCTCCGGCGGAAACCGGCGCAGGTCGCTCCGCGATGAGCCGATCCATTCGACAGGCTTGCGGGCAGCCATTCGGGGGTTATAGCAGAACGGCTATAGAGGCGGCAAGCCGCTCGGACCTTCCGACGCACAATCGCTCTTGATTTGCTGATCCCGGATTTCGCTTCGCTTCATCCGGGCTACAAGGCTACTACAAGGCTACAAGGCCTACTCCGCCGCCGTCCTCGTGCCCGCGCTCGCCGCCCCATACCGCTTCTCGATATAATCGATCACCATCTTCTTGAAATCCGCCGCGACCGTGGGCCCGCGCAAGGTGACGGCCTTCTTGCCGTCGATGAACACCGGCGCGGCCGGCGTCTCGCCGGTGCCGGGCAGCGAGATGCCGATGTCGGCGTGCTTGCTCTCGCCCGGGCCGTTCACGATGCAGCCCATCACGGCCACGTTCAAAGCCTCGACGCCCGGATACTGCGTCTTCCAGGTCGGCATCGACTCGTGGATGAAGCCCTGGATGTCGCGCGCGAGCTCCTGGAACGTGGTCGAGGTGGTGCGCCCGCAGCCGGGGCAGGCCGCGACCAGCGGCACGAACACGCGGAAGCCCATCGTCTGCAAAATCTCCTGCGCGACCTTCACCTCGACGGTGCGGTCGCCGCCGGGCTCCGGCGTGAGCGAGATGCGGATGGTGTCGCCGATGCCCTGCTGCATCAGGATGCCGAGCGCAGCCGATGACGCGACGATGCCCTTTGAGCCCATGCCGGCCTCGGTGAGGCCGAGGTGGATCGCGTAGTCCGAACGCCGCGCGAGCTCCTGATAGACTGCGATCAAATCCTGCACGGCCGAGACCTTGGCCGAGAGGATGATCTTGTCCTTGCCGAGGCCGATCTCCTCGGCGCGCTTCGCCGACAAGAGCGCCGACTGCACCATCGCCTCGCGGGTGATCGCGCGCGCATCCTGCGGGTTCGCGGACTTCGTATTCTCGTCCATCAGCGTGGTGAGCAGCTCCTGGTCGAGCGAGCCCCAGTTCGCGCCGATGCGCACCGGCTTGTCGTGCTTGATGGCGGTCTCGACGATCGCCGAGAACTGCGTGTCCTTCTTGTTGCCGAAGCCGACGTTGCCGGGATTGATGCGATATTTATCCAGCGCCTCGGCGCAAGCCGGATGCGCGGCCAAGAGCTTGTGGCCGATGTAGTGGAAGTCGCCGACCAGCGGCACGTCCACGCCCATCTTCAGCAGCTTGTCCTTGATGTGCGGCACGGCGGCGGCGGCCTCGTCGCGGTCGACCGTGATACGCACGATCTCGGAACCGGTCCGGGCGAGCGCCGCCACCTGCTGGGCCGTGCCGTTCACGTCCGCCGTGTCGGTGTTGGTCATCGACTGCACCACGATGGGCGCGCCGCCGCCGACCTTCACATGGCCGACGCGAACCGGAATGGTCGTGTGCCGCTCGCTGGGGGCTGCGGACTGGGTCATCTTGGAACTTGCTCCTGAGGTCGGGCGGATGAGTGCCAGACCGGGGGTTTGCAGTCAATTTAGGGGCCGTTTGAGGCCTTTGGGAGATGGCGGAACCGTTAATTCGGCCGGTTCACCAGCACCAGCCCGCCCACGACCAGCGCGACCGCCAGCGCGAACGCCCACGAGATCGGTTCCCCGAGCACGAAATGCCCGGAGGCGACGCCGAACAATGGGGTGAGGAAGGTGAACGCCGAAAGACGGCTCGCCGAATAGCGCTGCACCATGGCGAACCAGATCGCGAAGGTGACGCTGACCACCCAGCAGGTCTGGTAGGCGAGCCACCCCAGCGACCAGGCGCCAGGCATGGCGGCCATGCGTTCGCCCATCAGCAGCGCACCGGCGGCGAGCATCGGGATCGAGACCGCAAGCTGATAGGCGAGCACCTTCTCGGCCGGCGCGCGCGCCAGGTTCGAGCCCTTGATGACGAGCGTGGTCGCGCCCCATGCGATTCCGGCGCCCACCATCATCACGTCGCCGAGGAGCTGCTTGCCGCCGCTCGCGTCGGGCACGCCGAACGTCACCACGAGCCCCGCGAACGAGCACAGGAGACCCAGCCACTGCACCGCGCGCAGCCGCTCGCCGAGCAGGAACGAGGAACCGAGCGCGACCACGAACGGCGCGGTGTAGATGAACAGCGTGGCGCGGCTCGCGGCGGTGAATTGCAGCGCCGGAAAGATTAGCATGAATTCGAGGCCGAACAGCGCGCCCGCGATGAGGCCGCCTGTCAACGTGCCGTCGCGCACGTTAAGCGATACGCCGCGCGTGCGCGCCCACAGCGCGATGATGACGAACGCGCCGACAGAGCGGATGGTCGCCTGGATGAACGGCGGGATCTCGGGCAGCGCGAGCTTCACCGAAACCTGGTTTAGGCCCCACGACAGCGTCAAGGCCACCATGATCAGCGCCGCGACGGCGTCGAGCGGGCGGGAGGCAGAGGGATTCATTCTCTTGTCATTCCGGGGCCCGAGCGCAGCGAGGGAGCCCGGAATCCATAACCACGAATGGTGCGATCACGGACAGGTCTGTGGTTATGGATTCCGGACATGCGCTTCGCGCATTCCGGAATGACAGCAGAGCAAGTCAAATCTTGCGGCAATGTTTGCACACGCCGGTGATCTCGATCACGCGGCTCTTCGGCGCAAAACCCGCGCCCTTCGCCGCCGCGTTCAGGCTGTCGGTCACCGCCGCGGACGGCGCCTCGCCGACCGCGCCGCATTCCTCGCAGATCAGAAAAATCACCGGTGCGTCGCTCGCGTGGTTGTTGATGCAGGCGAGGAACGCGTTGCGGCTCTCGATGCGATGCACGAGGCCCTGCGCGGTGAGAAAATCGAGCGCGCGATAGATCGTGATCGGCGCCGGGCGCGGGCCGCGCGCCGCGACCCCATCGATGATCTCATAGGCGCCGACCGGCTTGTGGCTGGCGGCGAGCACCTCCAGCACGTGCCGCCGCATCGGGGTCAGCCGCTCGCCGCGCTTCGCGCACAGCGCCTCGGCATGCTTGAGCGTATCCGCCGAACAGCGGTCGTGATCGTGGCCGGGCGTGGGAAAAACCGAGGGCATACGAGACTTTCTACACGATTCCGGCCAAGCCTCGCGCATTCGTGACAGGCCGGATTGACCTTTATGTTGCGGTGCAGCAATGCTGCCACAATATCCGATATAAGGGCCCAACCCGAAAGGTCACGTCATGCCGCTCAAAGGAAAATCCGTCGTCGTCACCGGCTCCACCTCGGGCATCGGGCTAGCCATCGCCCGCGCCTTTGCCAAGGAGGGCGGCAACCTCACCATCAACGGCTTCGGCGACGCGGCTGCGATCGAGAAGGAGCGCGCCGGCATCGAGAAAGAGTTTGGCGGCAAAGCGATCTACTCGGGCGCCGACATGACCAAGCCGGCCGAGATCGCCGCGATGATCGCGACCACAGAGAAGACCTTCGGCGCGGTCGATGTGCTCATCAACAACGCCGGCATCCAGTTCGTCGCAAAGGTGGAGGATTTCCCGATCGAGAAATGGGACGCCGTGATCGCCACCAACTTGTCCGCCGCGTTCCACACCTGCCGCGCCGCGCTCCCCGGCATGAAGCAACGCAAGTTCGGCCGCATCATCAACATCTCGTCGGCGCACGGACTGGTCGCGAGCGCCGAGAAGGCCGCCTACGTGGCGGCGAAGCACGGCATCATCGGGCTCACCAAGGTCGTGGCGATGGAAGCCGCGAACGACGGCATCACCTGCAACGCGATCTGTCCCGGGTGGGTGCTGACCCCGCTGGTGCAGGCGCAGATCGAGGCGCGGGCGAAGGCGCAAGGCAAAAGCGTCGAGCAGGCCAAGAACGAACTGGTCGCCGAGAAGCAGCCGATGCTGAAATACACGACGCCGGAGAACATCGGCGCGCTCGCGGTATTTCTCGCCGGCGATGCCGCCGAGACCATCACCGGCTCCTCCTACTCGATCGACGGCGGCTGGACCGCGCAGTAATTCCGCACCTCATCCTGAGGCGCCCGCGCAGCGGGCCTTGAAGGATGGCCGCACGCTCCGAGCAAGCGCCCTCGCCCTTCGAGACGCGCTTCGCGCTCCTCAGGGTGAGGGCTCTCCAACATGAAATCGCTACTCCGAAAACTCCGTGGCACGCCTCCCGAGCCCACGCCCAACCGCAAGAAGATCAATCTCGGCCTGCAGGGTGGCGGCGCGCACGGCGCGTTCACCTGGGGCGTGCTCGACTACCTGCTCGAGGACGGACGGCTCGACATCGAGGGCATTTCGGGCGCCTCGGCCGGCGCGATGAACGCCGTGATCCTGGCCGATGGCATCGCGCGCGGCGGGCCGGAGGAAGCGCGCAAGCGCCTCGCCGAGTTCTGGCGCGCGGTGAGCCTCGACGGCAAGCTGCCCGGCTTGCAGCGCGCGGTGCTCGACCGCCTGTTGTCGTTCACGCCGTTTCAGGGCTCGCCCGCCGAAGCCTGGTTCGGCGCGCTGTCGCGCTATCTTTCGCCCTACGACATCAACCCGCTCAACATCAATCCGCTGCGCGACGTGATCGAGCGCTTCGTCGATTTCGAGGCGGTGCGGGCCTGCAAGGAGGTCTCGCTCTTCATCTCGGCCACCAACGTGCACACCGGCCGCGTGCGCATCTTCCCGCAGGAGACGCTCAACGCCGACATCGTGATGGCGTCGGCGTGCCTGCCGTTCCTGTTTCGCGCGGTCGAGATCCACGGCGTGCCCTATTGGGACGGCGGCTACATGGGCAACCCCGCGATCTTCCCGTTCTTCGACGCGACGCTGAGCGAGGACGTGCTGATCGTTCAGATCAATCCGATCGAGCGGAACTCGACGCCGCACACCCATACCGAGATCGTGAACCGCATCAACGAAATCACGTTCAATTCCTCGCTGCAGTCGGAATTCCGCGCCATCGATTTCGTCACGCGCCTGATCGATCAGGGCCGCCTGCCGCACGGCACCGGACCGGGCGAATACCGCCGCATCAATGTGCATCGCATTCCGCTCGATGCGACGTTCAGGAACCTCACGGCAAGCTCGAAGCTCAGCTCCGACCATGATTTCTTCGAGTCGCTGTTCCGCGGCGGCCGCAAGGCGGCGCGCAATTTCCTCTCCGAGCATTTCGACGATATCGGCAAGCGAAGCACGATCGATCTCGGCGCGGAGGCGAAAGCGGAGTGGGCGTAGGTCTCTCCCGCGCTCCTCTTTCCCTCCCCCCGCTTCAGCGGGGAGAGGGGTGGCGAGCGGCAAGCCGCGAGCCGGGTGAGGGGCTGACACGATACGGCGACTCCCCCTCACCCGGCGCGCAAGAGCGCGCCGACCTCTCCCCGCAAGCGGGGAGAGGTGACAGAATGAGAGGATGCCGCAACCCCTCCTCACCTTCTCCACCGGCCCCGCGACCTGCGACATCCTCGTTGCCGACATCACCACCTTGGCTGTCGACGCCATCGTGAACGCGGCAAACCGCTCGCTGCTCGGCGGCGGTGGGGTCGATGGCGCAATCCACCGCGCCGCCGGACCGGAGCTGCTCGCCGCATGCCGCACCCTCGGCGGCTGCGACACGGGCTCGGCGAAGATCACGCGGGGCTATCGGCTGCCGGCGAAACACGTCATCCACGCGGTCGGACCGGTGTGGCACGGCGGCGGGTCGAACGAGGATGAGCTGCTCGCCTCCTGCTACCGCACGGCGCTCGATCTCGCGGCTTCCAACGATCTCGCATCGATCGCTTTCCCGGCGATCTCGACCGGCATCTATTCGTTTCCCGCCGATCGCGCGGCGCACATTGCGGTCCGTGCGGTGGCGGCAGAATTGTCCGCGAAGGCAAGTTCGCTCAACCGCGTCATGTTCTGCTGCTTTTCGGAAGGCTCCGCCCAACATCACATCGATGCGGCGCGGGATCTGGGGCTTGCCTAGCTCTCCCGCTCATTCCCGAGCGGAGTGGCTGGGTTGTCGATTGAGGCTTTCCACCCGCATCCTCGCCCGTCTAAATTCACTCCGACAAGACGAACACACATTCGGGAGGCACAATGCCGGCGAAGAACAAAGTCATCATCACCTGCGCGGTCACCGGGTCTATCCACACGCCGTCGATGTCGCCCGCGATCCCGATCACCGCGAGCGAGATCGCCGATGCGGCGATCGGCGCGGCGGAAGCGGGCGCCGCCGTCGTGCATCTGCATGCGCGCGATCCGAAGGACGGACGGCCCGATCAGTCGCCGGACGCGTTTGCGCCATTCCTGAAAGTGATCAAGCAGCGCTGCGCCGCGGTCATCAACATCACGACCGGCGGCGCGCCGACCATGTCGATCGAGGAACGCGTCAAGCCGGCCGCGACCTTCAAGCCGGAGGTCGCGAGCCTCAACATGGGCTCGATGAATTTCGGGCTCTACCCGATGATCCCGCGCTTCAAGGGCAAGTTCAAACACGCCTGGGAGGAGCCGTATCTCGAAGGTTCGCACAACCGCATCTTCAAGAACACGTTCAAGGATATCGAGTACATCCTCACCACTTGCGCCGAGAACGGCACGCGCTTCGAGATCGAGTGCTACGACATCGGTCATCTCTACACGCTCAACCACTTCCTCGAACGCGGCATCGTGAAGCCGCCGGTGTTCGTGCAATCGGTGTTCGGTATCCTCGGCGGCATCGGCCCGCATCCGGAGGACGTGATGCACATGCGCCGCACCGCCGACCGGCTGCTCGGCCGCGAGAATTATCACTGGTCAGTACTCGGTGCGGGCCGCAACCAGATGCCGATCGCCGCACAGGCGGCTGCGATGGGCGGCAACGTGCGCGTCGGGCTGGAAGACTCGCTCTGGATCGGCCCGGGCAAGCTTGCCGAGTCGAACGCGCAGCAGGTCACCAAGGCGCGCCAGATCATCGAGGGGCTCGGGCTCGAGATCGCAACGCCCGACGAGGCGCGCGAGATTCTGGTGCTCAAGGGCGGCGACAAGGTGAATTTCTGAGTTTCATCCCTCCCCCGAAGGGGGAGGGTGACTGCGAGCGATAGCGAGCAGTCGGGTGGGGCTCTCTCCACTCGCATGACCCCACCCGGCCGCGCTTCGCGCGTCCACCCTCCCCGCTGCGCGGGGAGGGATAAGAAGAGGACCGAATCGAGATGAACATCACCGTCAACGCCGCCGCCATCAAGGAGGCCTCAAGTAAGCTCTCCAACTGGGGCCGCTGGGGCAAGGACGACATGAGCGGCACGCTCAACTATGTCGAGCCGCACCACATCGTCGAAGCCGCCAAACTGATCAAGAAGGGCAAGTCGTTCGCGCTCGGCATTCCGCTCGACCGCACCGGCCCGCAGAGCGGCCTGTTCGGCGGGCGCTTCAATCCGATCCACCAGATGCTCGCCACCGGCACTGACGCGCTCGCCGGCCAGCAGGATTGGAACAAGCTGCGTTATGCCGACGACACCTTGATGCTGTGCGTGCAGGGCGCGACGCACTGGGATTCGCTCGGCCACATCTTCTACGAGGACAAGGCCTACAACGGTCATTCGCCGAAGCTGATCGACTCGCGGGGCTTGAGCGTGCTCGGCATCGAGCATTCCAAGGACAAGATGAACGGGCGCGGCGTGCTGCTCGACATCGCGCGCTTCCGCGGTGTGCCGTGGCTCAAGGACGGCGAAGGCATCGGCAATGACGAGCTCGACGCCTGCGCCAAGGCGCAGGGCGTGGAAATCCGCCGCGCCGATTTCGTCATCATCCGCACCGGTCAGATGGAACGCTGCCTCGCCGAAAAGGAATGGGGGGGCTACGCGGGCGGCGACGCGCCGGGCGTGAAATTCGAGAACTGCTACTGGTGCCACGAGAAGGAGATCGCGGCGCTGATCACCGACACCTGGGGCTGCGAGGTGCGCCCGAACGAAACGAAGGACGCGAACCAGCCGTGGCACTGGGTGGTGATCCCGGCGATGGGGCTGTGCATGGGCGAGATCTTCTACTTGAAGGAACTCGCCGAGGACTGCGCCAAGGACAAGGTCTACGAATTCTTCTTCTGCGGCCCGCCGCTGATCATCACGGGTGGCACGGGCAGCCCGATCAATCCGCAGGCGATCAAGTAAACTCCGCTGTTATCCCGGACGCCGCGCAGCGGCGAGCGGACCCATCGTGAGGTCAGCGCAGATTGAGAATGGGTCCCGGGTCTCGCTTCGCTCGCCCGGGATGACAGCCATTGAATAGGAGACACACATGCCCCGCTACCTGAAACGCGGAATGGACGCCGACGCGATCGAAGAGGCGGACGCGAAAGTCCGCGCGACGGTCGAGGGCATTCTCAACGAGATCAAGACGCGCGGCGACGCGGCAGTGCGGGAGCTGTCGGAAAAATTCGACAAGTGGTCGCCGGAAAACTTCAAGCTGACCCCGCAGGAGATCGAGACAGCCATCGGGCAAGTCGCCAAGCGCGACCTCGACGACATCAAGTTCGCGCAGGCACAGGTGCGCGGCTTCGCGCAGAAGCAGCGCGACACCATGAAGGACCTCGAGGTCGAGACGCTGCCCGGCGTGATCCTCGGCCACCGCCACATCCCGGTGAATTCGATCGGCTGCTACGTGCCGGGCGGGCGCTACCCGATGGTCGCCTCCGCGCACATGTCGATCGTCACCGCGCGTGTCGCGGGCGTGAAGCGCATCATCGCCTGCGCACCACCGTTCCGCGGCGGGCCGCATCCCGCGATCGTCGCCGCGATGCACTTTGGCGGCGCCGACGAGATCTACGTGCTCGGCGGCGTACAGGCGGTCGCCATGATGGCGCTCGGCACCGGCTCGGTCTCGGCCGTCGACATGGTGGTCGGTCCGGGAAACGCCTATGTGGCGGAGGCGAAGCGCCAGCTCTACGGCCGCGTCGGCATCGATCTGCTCGCGGGCCCAACCGAGACACTGATCATCGCGGACGAGAGCGTCGACGGCGAAATCTGCGCGACCGACCTGCTCGGCCAGGCCGAGCACGGGCCGACCTCACCCGCGATCATGATCACCAACTCCGAGAAACTCGCGCGCGACACCATGGCGGAGGTCGAGCGGCTGTTGAAGATCCTCCCCAGCGCCGATCTCGCCGGCAAGGCCTGGGCCGACTACGGCGAGGTCATCGTGTGCGCCGACGAGGCCGAGATGATTGCCGAGGCGGATCGCGTCGCCTCCGAGCACGTGCAGGTGATGACGCGCGACCCAGACGTGTTCCTCAACGGCATGAAGAACTACGGCTCGCTGTTCCTGGGGCCGCGCACCAACGTCGCCTACGGGGACAAGGTGATCGGCACCAACCACACGCTGCCCACCAAGAAGGCCGCGCGCTACACCGGCGGACTGTGGGTCGGCAAGTTCCTCAAGACCTGCACCTACCAGAAGGTGCTCACCGACGAGGCGTCAGCGATGATCGGCGAATACTGCTCGCGGCTCTGCATGCTCGAGGGCTTCACCGGCCACGCCGAGCAGGCGAACGTGCGCGTGCGCCGCTACGGCGGGCGCAATGTGCCTTACGCGCAGGCGGCGGAGTGATCGTCGTGCGGAAGCAGCGGACAGAACTAATCCATGAAGGCAAGTACGCGGCTCAGGTTCCAGTTGAAGTTATCATCGACGAAAATGATTGGTCTCCCACATTGTCGTGGAAAGAAGCACAGAAGCTCGAGACGGTAAGGCTTGCACTGCGTAGCGGGGACTTGGCGGAAGCGGTGAAGTATGGCCGTATCTTTGAACTTCGACCGGTCTCGGTCTGACATGCCTACCGAACTCCACTCCGCCCCCTCGTTCCGGCTCGACGGCAAGCGCGCGCTCGTCTCGGGCGCGGGGCGTGGCATCGGGC
>JBAVXH010000403.1:0-9549 GCA_049698215.1 Xanthobacteraceae bacterium
GCCGCGGATTCAATTGTGGAGAATGGGCCTTTGATAGCGCAGCAACGTGACGCTGTCAAGGACTTTGTTCAGAGGATAGGATCACACCTGTCGCTCTGTTTTACCGGGCGCTTGAAACGCTTGATGATCGCCTCCCGCCGTTCTTCTGCCGTCAATTTGCGGCGATCGAAGTCCTCGAAGGCAGCTCTCATGGCGTCGCTCAGGCGAAGCCCATCGAATGTGTCGAGGGTCTCGTTCACGCCATCCCCTCCCACCGACCGACGTGATATTAGATGAGCGGCGGACGCGCGGGACGCAGCGGAGCAAGCCATGAAGATCAAGGTCGTCGTGCACGAGGCGGAGGAAGGCGGCTTCTGGGCCGAGGTGCCGGCCATTCCGGGCTGCGCGACGCAGGCCGACACGATGGAGGAATTGATAGGCAACCTCCACGAGGCAATCGAGGGCTGCCTGTCTGTCGATGTCGCCGAGCCGAAGCCGGGCGGCAAGCAGCGCATCCTGGAAATCGCGGTGTGAAGGTCGTCTCCGGCCGCGAGTTCGCTCGCATCGTCGAGCGGCGCGGCTGGCGGCTGCTGCGGGTCGCAGGCAGCCATCACATCTACGGCAGGCCCGGCAGCGTCGTGCGTCTGTCGATTCCGATCCACGGCAATCGTCCGCTCAAGACCGGCCTGCTGCGGCATCTGGCGAAGCTGGCGGAGATCGAGGGCGAATTGAATTGAGGCTGTCACTCGGCCGCCTCTTTGAGGCCTGCGGCGGCGAAGTCAGTTCACCGGAGAAGGCTTTTTTGAAGGATGGATTGTTTGAGGTCAGACACATGGGCCAACCTCTCCTCGTAGATCCAGCCGCGTGACCTCGCCCCGTAGTAAATCGAGTTTTTTCGCAATCCTGCGCTGCTCTTCGAGTGGCGGAATGACATGAAAGAATTCACGTTGCTTTGTGATCGGCACCTGGTTTCGTGTGGATTGCCGGAGAACGTATGGGGCGACGGTCATGGTGTGCTCTGGGATTGGCGGCGCGCGCCGAAGCGCCCGCGCGCGGAAACGCGGCGGGGGATGGAGGTAGCGGATTCAATTGTGGAGAATGGGTTGGCGCCGCGGCGTCCAGCCCCAGCGCCGCACGCGGTCGCGCAGCGTGCTGGCCGAAACACGATTGTCGAAGCAGATGTCGTCGACCGGCTTGTCGGTGTGCTCGTATTCGTAGCGGACTTGGGCCCATTGTTCGGGGGTGAGGTCGATGGTCATCGTGTGCTCTGGGATTGGCCGGGGCACCGGGCGCGGAAATGCGGCGGGGTGATGCGGCGCGCGGCAGGCGCCGCGGATTCAATTGTGGAGAATGGGCCTTTGATAGCGCAGCAGCGTGACGCTGTCAAGGACTTTGTTCAGGAGATAGGATCGCTGGAGCCACGATATTGCCGTAGTCGCTGGCGGTCACTCCGGCCCAACGAAAAGATCCAGAATCTGCGCGGCAAACCGCTCATAAGGATCGGCGTGCGAGGCTTGCTCGCTCCACCATTCGGGCTTGCCCCACAGTTTCGTGGCGCGTGCCTTCACGGCGAGCCCGGCGCCGGAGTGCGCGGGCTCGGCAAGGATCAGGGTGGCAAGGTCGTCCAGGGCGTGGGTCGCCGCGTGATATGCGCGCTCGGCCTGCCGCAAACCGAGCTTGCGCTTGAAGCGCCGCTCGCGCGCCTCATAGGCGAGCGCGACCCGTAAAGCGGCCTGCGCGGCCGGCCATTCGGCGCGGCGTTCGTCATCGCGCAGCAAGCCGCGCAGCTCGCGCGCGCTCCACCACGAGTCCTTGTGGCGGAGAAACGCGCCGAGCGCTCCGGCGCTGGTGAGACTATCGGGCGGGTCCGGACAGTCCTGCAGATAGCGGCGTTCGCAGTCGTTGAACGCGCGCTGCGCGGCCTCATGGACCCCGCGCGCCTGTTCAAACCGGCGCCCAAGCGCCGTAAGCTCACCATCTGGCTCTTGAGTCGGGCGCGCCAGTGGCGCGGCCGGCGCAAGCGCGGCTGCGGCGAGGCTTGCGGTGCCGGTGAGAAGGTTGCGGCGGGTTACAGGCACGGCATTGCCCTTTGCCGAAGGTTGATGCGGCAACCGAAGCGTCGTGAGGAGGATGACCAATTTTGTATCATTACTGCAATGATACAAAAGGTGTCAAGGGGGAATCGTGGTCAAGAAGGAGCAACTTCGCGCGGCACGTGCGCTTCTTGGATGGTCGCAAACCGTGCTCGCCCAACGCGCGAAGATGTCATTGCCGACCGTCAAGCGCGCAGAGACCGGCCGGGGCGCGAAAGTGTCGCCAGATGCATATCAGGCACTTCAAGCCGCCATGGAAGCCGCCGGCATCGAATTCACCAACGGCGATGCGCCGGGCGTGCGGCTGAAATCTGGCAAGCGCAGCAAGGCTAAATGAATTGGCCGAACGCTTCGTCTAGCTCACAGAAATGTGGTAAGTTGTTCCTGTCTGTCAGCGCGGACCAAGACGCAATGAACGAGAACAACGACGACGACCACGCTGGCTCGATTGAGCCATTCGTGAACTGGAAGCGCGACATTGATGCCGTGATGTCGGACGGTTATGGGATCAATACCGCTGACGCGGGCATCGACGACGACCGACTGCGCCAACATTGGACACAAAAGCAATCGCCTAAGGATTTTGTAGAATGGTTCGCAGCGAAGTATGACCTAACGCCAATTTCCGATTTGGGGTGGTATCCCTCGAAGCCTCACGCTTTGAAGACAAATTCGCGGTGAAATTTGAGATAGTGGGGATCGGGCTGCAAACTTCGATCTCTCGGGACTATTAGCTTCCGATCTGCGTTCAATAGGCGGGCGACCTGATCAGGAACCTGCTTTTCGGCGACTAGAATTTCGTGATTGTCCGCCACTGAAATCAAGCCCCGATCAAAAAGCCAATGTAGCGTGCCTGACAAGGCCAGTCCGTTACGGATCGAGTCTGGTCCGTTTTTCGCGACGGGCTTGATGTGCGCGGCTTGGACTTCGGGTCGGCCGCCGCCGTTGATCAAACGAATGCCACTCATCGCGCATCGATTGTCGTAGGCGCCGCGCACAGCCCGCATGAACGCGCGTTCGCGAAACGGTTTGAGTACCGTCATTTCTATTAGTGGCCGAACAATATCTTGATAGGGGAGTTCCTCGAAGCCAGTAGCGGCGATGTCGTGTGCAGTATTCTCAAGGTCGGCCAGTTCCTGCGCGAATCCCGCCTTGAGAATAAGGTCGAATTCAATGTCCGAAACCGCTCGAACGGCGCGTCCAAATGCACCCCTGTTGGTCGAACCGTCCGATTTGCGAAGCGCCGCTTCAAAGTATTCTCCACCCGTCGAAAACGGCACCGGTCGATCGAAATCGAGGTAGGTAGATGTGGAGATCAACGCGTAGAAGTGATCGGGCGTCGTTGTGTCTTCAACGATGCTGTCTACACGCGCCGTCGCAAAATAAGCTAGCCGCCCTCCGCGACTTGAGTCATCGGCGCTTGAACGACGCGGTTCATAATAGATGATGTAGTCACCTACCGCGCTACGGACCTGATTCAAATAAGTTCTTGGAAAGTGATAGCGCTCCTCCGGCCGATCATCATAACTCGGGTTGATCCTTGTAGTGAAAATCGCTTTTGCCATCTCGGCAATTCTCGTTTTCCTGCCCTCAAGAGATGACGGCAGGCGGGCGGTATTCCGGACATTGCGCCGTGCGGCGGTAGCATATCACGCCGCGCGCTTGGGCCTATCCCGGGGCGTATCCTTCACCGCCACCCACTTCCGTAACACCTCGTCGGTGCGGGTCTGCCATCCCGGCCCCGTCGCGCGGGCGCGCAAACTGCTCGGCGGTCCACGCGGGCGCGTCGTCCGGATCAACGAAGCTGCGCTTCGAAGCGCGCTTTTTCGCGGACAGCACTTCCTCATCGAGTCCGCGCTCGCGCGCCGTCGTTTGACAAGTGACAGGCGACAAGTTATCCTCGCGGAATGATCCGCTCCTTTCGTCACCGCGGCCTGAGGGCGCTGTACGAAGGTCGGACCGCGAAGCGTGTCTCGGCACAGCACATCGTTCGACTGCGCGATATTCTCGCTGTTCTGGACCGCAGCCGAACACCCGAGGACATGAACTTGCCCGGCTTCCGTCTGCATCCGCTCAAAGGGGAACTCAAAGGCCATTGGGCGGTCTGGATTTCGGCAAACTGGCGCGTAACCTTTCGCTTTGAGGCAGGCGATGTCTATGACGTGGACTATCTCGATTATCATTGAGGGAACCGCCGATGCCGATGCATGACCCTCCTCATCCCGGCGGCATCGTGCGCCGTCAGTGCCTGGAGCCGCTCAGCCTCTCGGTCACCGAAGCGGCCCAAGGTCTCGGGGTGACGCGGCAGGCGCTGTCCGACCTGCTGAATGGAAAAGCGGGACTCTCGGTCGAGATGGCGATCCGGCTGTCCAAAGCGTTCGGCTCGAGCGCCGAAACCTGGCTTGGCCTGCAGAGCGCCTACGATCTTGCGCAGGCGCGGGGCAGGGCGCGCGAGATCAAGGTACGGTCGTTCAAGGCCGCGTGAGCACCGAGCACGGTCAGCCGGGCGTCACGGGCCGATGTGTCGACTTGGCTCCATCCGCTCATGCAGCACGCGCACGATTTCGACAATTCCCGCGTCTATCACGCGATAGAAGATTACGTGCACAGGGTTCGCGACCGGGGCTTCGCGGCTCTCGGTGCGGCTGTGGCGGATGTGGAAACTGCGAATGCCGGGTGCGACGTCGGGGCGATCCACGGTTGATCGTCCGGTCGGGTCGGCCGCGACGCGGCGCATAGCGGCGGTGAGGCAGGCGCGATACCGGAGGCGCGCCTCCTTGCCGTGAAGCTCCCCGCTGTCTCGCAACGTCGCAGCGATGTCGGCTTCAGCCGGTTCGGAAAGCCGATATCGCGCCATGCCGGCTCACCGGCGTGGGGGCGCGGCGAGCTCATCAAGGGTGGCGTCGAGGTCTTTGTCCTCGACCTCCGTGTAGTCTCCACGCTCCAACGCGGCGATGCCCTGGTCGATCGCGAGGCGCAGCTTCTCCAGTTTCAGCGCGTCCTCGGCCCGCCGTTGTTGCAGCATGCGGAGGGCGTCTCGCATCGCCTCGCTGGCGTTGCGGTACTCTCCCTTTTGGAGCACCTCGTCGATGAAGGCATCCTGTTCCGGCGTGAGGCTCACGTTGCGAGTCGGCATCGCCCAATCTCCAGTACGGCAAAGAATGTAGCCGTTTTGGCAACAGTTGCCAATTTGCCAATGCCGGGCGGGTCCCTACCTTGGCGGGGAGTCGCAAAGTCGGGGGATTTTGCCCGGCCTATTGGCGGATTCGGGCTTGCAAACCGCCCGCCAAAGCTCTATCCACCCCCCGTCGGGGCGTGCCGGCCCAGTTGGCGGCGCGCCTCCGTGCGCTTTTCGGAAAGCATGGTGATCAGGACCTCATTCCTTTCAGGCAACCTCAGGGGCGTCGGAACGGAAAGAGGGAAGGACACTGGTTTTTTCGGAAAACGCCCTGTCCGAGACTGCAGGCGCCAGGTTCCCGAAATATTGGGTTCCCGGCTCAATCGATGAGGCCTGCATAGACGGGTGACGACGGATTTCCCGGCCGATGAGGCCGGCGCGATCGGTTCGAACCTTTGCACTGGCGTTAAGGGCTTTTGGCTTCGCCAAAAGCGCAAACGTCCGGCGGACAGGCTTTCGTCGTCGTCCTGCCGGAGCGGTCCTGGTACCCGAAGGGTGCCTGCACCGAGCCTGAAGGATGGCTGGTGCAACCGGCGGCTCAGGTTTCCACAAGGAAGTCTTGCCGCCAACCGAAGAGAGTCCCGACGTGGATCGAGCGGAAAAGAAAGCGGCCATCGCGACGCTGAACGGGGTCTTCAAGGCCTCGAACGTCGTCGTCGTCGCTCACTATTCCGGCCTCACCGTCGCCCAGATGCAGCAGCTGCGCAGGCAGATGCGGCAAGCAGGCGCCTCCGTGAAGGTCGCGAAGAACCGCCTCGCCAAGATCGCTCTCGAAGGCACGGATGTCGCCTCCATCGGGCCCTTGCTCAAGGGTCCGACCCTGATCGCAACGTCAAGCGATCCGGTGGCGGCGCCCAAGGTCGCCACCGACTTCGCCAAGGGGCACGAGAAGTTCGTGATCCTCGGCGGGGCGATGGGCAAGACCGCCCTGGACCCGAACGGCGTGAAGGCGCTCGCCTCGCTGCCCTCGCTCGACGAACTGCGCGCCAAGCTGATCGGCTTGCTGGTGGCGCCCGCCACCAAGATCGCGCAGCTCGCAAACGCTCCGGCCGCCAAGGTCGCGCGCGTCATCCAGGCCTATGCCGACAAGGGCGAAGCCGCGTGAGGCTTGCCGTCTAACATATTGGTTCGAACCGGATAAAAGGAACAAAGAGACATGGCTGACCTGAGCAAGATCGTGGACGAGCTGTCCAGCCTCACCGTGCTGGAAGCCGCGGAACTCGCGAAACTCCTGGAAGACAAGTGGGGCGTTTCTGCTGCTGCCGCGGTTGCGGTTGCTGCCGGACCTGCCGCAGTTGCGGCTCCTGTCGAAGAAAAGACGGAATTCACCGTCGTCCTCGCCGCCGCCGGCGACAAGAAGATCGAGGTCATCAAGGAAGTCCGTGCGCTGACCGGCCTCGGGCTGAAGGAGGCCAAGGACCTGGTCGAAGGCGCACCGAAGCCTGTCAAGGAAGGCGTGCCGAAGGACGAAGCCGAAAAGGTCAAGGCCCAGCTCGAGAAGGCTGGCGCGAAGGTCGAGCTGAAATAGCCCAGCGGCTACTTTGGCGAATCCCAGGGTAAGCGCCGCAGGCGCGGACCCCGGGGATCCAGAGAGGTAAGGCATGGTCGGGCCAGAGGCCCGGCTGTGACGAAAAAAGGCCAAGAATCCGTCGTTTGGCGTCGGTTTGAGGATTGTGCGGGAGAATCGGGTACTTATATCCCGGCTTCACCACATCAGACGCCAGCGGCGGAATTAGCCTTTGAACGGCCCGGACGTAGCCGGGACCGTGGCGAAATGGGCGCCTGACGCCTGTCCAGACGGTCGCGATTGATGGCGGCCCTCCGGAGAGTCGTCCGTGCCTCATACGGTTCGACGGAGAAGAGAGCACATGGCTACTGCGCAGACTTTTATTGGTCGCAAGCGCGTTCGTAAGTTTTTCGGGAAAATCCAGGAAGTCGCAGAGATGCCGAACCTGATCGAGGTTCAGAAGGCGTCCTACGACCAATTCCTGCTGGTGCAGGAACCCCCAGGCGGTAGGCCCGACGAGGGCCTGCAGGGCGTGTTCAAATCGGTCTTCCCGATCAAGGACTTTTCCAACACCTCGCAGCTCGACTTCGTCGGCTATGAGTTCGAGGCGCCGAAGTACGACGTGGACGAGTGTCGCCAGCGCGGCATGACGTTCGCCGCACCGCTGAAGGTGAAGCTCCGCCTCATCGTGTTCGATGTGGACGAGGAAACCGGCGCGCGCTCCGTGAAGGACATCAAGGAGCAGGATGTCTACATGGGCGATATCCCGCTCATGACCAACAACGGCACGTTCATCGTGAACGGGACTGAGCGCGTCATTGTTTCGCAGATGCACCGCTCGCCCGGCGTGTTCTTCGATCACGACAAGGGCAAGACGCACTCCTCGGGTAAGCTCCTGTTTGCCGCGCGCATCATTCCGTATCGCGGCTCCTGGCTCGACATCGAGTTCGACGCCAAGGACATCGTCTATGCGCGTATCGACCGGCGCCGGAAGATTCCGGTGACGTCGCTGTTGCTCGCGCTCAGCATGGATGGCGAGCAGGTGCTCGACACGTTCTACAAGAAGATCGTCTACAAGCGCGCCAAGGATGGCTGGCGGGTGCCGTTCGATGCCAACCGCATGCGCGGCTACAAGGCGGTCAACGATCTCGTCGACGCCGACACCGGCAAGGTGGTGGTCGAGGCCGCCAAGAAGCTCACCGTGCGCCAGGCACGCCAGCTTGCCGAGAAGGGCCTGAAGGCGCTGCGCGTCACCGACGAGGAGCTCGTCGGCCATTACATCGGCGAAGATCTCGTCAACCCAAAGACCGGCGAAATCTACGTCGAGGCGGGCGAGGAGATCACCGAGAAGAACCTCAAGCTTCTCAACGAAGCGGGCTACAAGGAGCTGCCGCTCCTCGACATCGACCACGTCAATGTCGGCGCCTACATCCGCAACACCAATGCGGTCGACAAGAACATGACGCGCGAGGACGCGCTGTTCGACATCTACCGCGTGATGCGCCCAGGCGAGCCGCCGACGGTCGAGACCGCCGAGTCGATGTTCAACTCGCTGTTCTTCGATTCGGAGCGCTACGACCTCTCTGCGGTCGGCCGCGTCAAGATGAACATGCGGCTTGAGCTCGACGCGCCGGACACCATGCGCGTGCTGCGCAAGGATGACATCATCGCAGTGATCCGGACGCTGGTCGATCTGCGCGACGGCAAGGGCGAGATCGACGACATCGACCACCTTGGCAATCGCCGGGTGCGTTCGGTGGGTGAGTTGATGGAGAACCAGTACCGCATCGGCCTCCTGCGCATGGAGCGCGCGATCAAGGAGCGGATGTCGTCGGTCGATATCGACACCGTCATGCCGCAGGACCTGATCAACGCAAAGCCGGCGGCAGCCGCGGTGCGCGAGTTCTTCGGCTCCTCGCAGCTCTCGCAGTTCATGGACCAGACCAATCCGCTCTCCGAGATCACGCACAAGCGGCGTCTCTCGGCGCTCGGTCCGGGCGGTCTCACGCGCGAGCGCGCGGGCTTCGAGGTGCGCGACGTGCACCCGACGCACTACGGGCGCATCTGCCCGATCGAGACGCCGGAAGGTCCGAACATCGGCTTGATCAACTCGCTCGCCACCTATGCGCGCGTGAATAAGTACGGCTTCGTCGAGACGCCATACCGCAAGGTGAAGGACGGCCGAGTCACCGACGAGGTGCACTACCTCTCGGCGATGGAGGAGGGCCGCTACACCGTCGCACAGGCGAACCAGCCGATCGACAATCGCGGGCGTTTTACTGAAGACCTTATTACCTGCCGGCATTCGGGCGACGTTGTGTTCGTAGCGCCCGACAAGGTCGACTACATGGACGTCTCGCCGAAGCAGCTCGTGTCGGTCGCGGCCGCGCTTATTCCGTTCCTCGAGAACGATGACGCCAACCGCGCGCTGATGGGCTCGAACATGCAGCGTCAGGCCGTGCCGCTGGTGCGCGCCGAGGCGCCGTTCGTCGGCACCGGCATGGAAGGCACGGTCGCGCGCGATTCAGGCGCCGCGATCGCGGCTCGCCGTAGCGGTGTCATCGACCAAGTGGACGCGACGCGTATCGTTGTGCGCGCCACGGAAGATCTCGATCCGACCAAGTCCGGCGTCGATATCTACCGCCTGATGAAGTTCCAGCGCTCGAACCAGAACACCTGCATCAACCAGCGCCCGCTGGTGAAGGTGGGCGATCTCGTTCACAAGGGCGACATCATCGCGGACGGTCCCTCGACCGACCTCGGCGAGCTCGCGCTTGGCCGCAACGTGCTGG
>JBAVXH010000404.1:0-2577 GCA_049698215.1 Xanthobacteraceae bacterium
AAGGTGGCGCGCGCCTCGCGGATCGAGTCGCGATCCGCCTCCATCACGGCGATGGCCTCGGCGGCCTCGCCGGCGAGTTCCTCGCGTCCGCCGTTGAGCGCCGCGACGGCGCGCTCCTCCAGGTCGGCGATGCGGGCGAGCGTCGTCTCCAGGCGCTTTCCCTCGGCCTCATCCTGGGCGATCGCAATTGCGAGCGCGCGCTTGGCGCGTTCGATGCCGGCTGCTCCGTCACGGATCTGCTGGTCGAGGATCAGCAATGCGCTGCGGTCGGCGAGGTCTTCCTCGGCGCGAAAGGCCGCGCCGCGGACGAGCGTGATTATCGTCTTGAGCATTGTCGTCTCCACTGGTATGAACAACGTTCACGACTGTTTGTATCCCGAAACGTGAACAAGGTTCAAGAATAATTTGAACGACGTTCAAACGTATGGTTAATCAATGGTTTCCGAGCCGAAAGCGGTCGCGAGACGGCGCAAGCTGCGGGACGCGCTGATCCACGCGGCCGAGCGCACGATCGCCAAGGAGGGCCTGCGCGGCATGAAAGCGCGCGAGCTCGCCACCAAGGTCGGCTGCGCGGTCGGCGCGATCTACAACGTGTTCACCGACCTCGACGACCTGATCTTTGCGGTGAATGCGCTGACCCTGGAACAGCTCGAGAAGACCCTGACGGTCGCCGGAGGGAAAGAAGCGGACCCGCAGGCCGATGCGATCCGCACGCTGACCCATCTCGCGCTTGCCTACACGGACTACGCGGCGGCCAACCGGCCGCGCTGGCGCGCGCTGTTCGACCATCGCCTCGCCGAGGACCAGGAGGTGCCGGTTTGGTACCAGGCGAACCTCGCGCGCTTGTTCGTCTACATCGAGGAGCCGCTGCGCAAGCTCGCGCCCGGTATGGAGCCGCCAGAGCGCATCCTGCTCGCGCGCTCGCTGTTCTCTGCCGTGCACGGCATCGTGCTGATCGGGCTGGAGGAGAAGCTGCAGAGCATTCCGCTCGCCACCGTGCGCGAGCAGGTGACGTTCATGGTCGAGGCGTTTGCGCGGGGGCTGAGGGCTAGGCAGCGATGACGCTGATCCGGGCGGTACTGCGCGAGCGTGGCTTCCTGCGAACTACAATGTCGACGTCCTTGTCGAGGGCGGTCAGGAAGGTCATCAACCGCTCCACCGAAAACCCTTCGAGCTGATAATTTGCGAGTGCCGAAACCTTCGGCTGCGAGGTCCCGAGCTTCTGCGCGGTCGCGTGTTGGGTAAGGCCCTGTTCCGCGACCGTCTCGTTGATTGTGTGCGCAAGACGAAGCTTCGTCTGCCGCTCGCCGGCATCGCGATAGCCAAGGTCTGCGAACACGTTGGTGCTCCCGCGCTCGACCTTCTCCTTCGCCTTGCGCTTATTTGCCATATCGAGCCGCGTAATCCTCTTTGGCGATCTTTAGCCGCCGTGCGATCAGTTCGATGTCCGTGCGCGCGGTCCGTATGCCCTTCGGCGATTTCTTCTGGAACGCATGCAGGACGTAGATCGCCTTGCGAAACTGGACCGTGTAGACGGCGCGAAACGTGTCTCCGTCGAAGTCTTCGACGACTTCAAACACGCCCGATCCTTGTCCTTTCCAGGCCTTCGCCTTCGGATGCTTGCCGCCGAACTGTGCGACTCCCAAGGCGTTGCCGATTTCGTCAATCACTGGCGCCGGAAACGTGAGCAGGTCGCGCTTCGATGAGCCGACCCAGTTGAGCGGCTTCTCGCCTTTCGCCAGGACCCGCGCCATCGGTTTTCCGCAACTTATCCCATTTCTAGGATAAGTGCCAGCACTGACCAACACCCCAAACGGAAAATGCCCGGCGTAGACCGGGCATTTCTGCGATTGCGTGTCAGCAGTCTACCGCTGCTGCACCGGCTGCTGCTGCGGCGGAGGCAGATTCGAGGCCGTCGCCGGCGGCGCGCCTGGCAGCACCACCACGCGGGTGCCGACCTGCACGCGGCTGTAGAGATCCGCGATGTCGTCGTTGGTCAGCCGGATGCAGCCCGAGGAGACGTACTTCCCGATGGTCGAGGGCTGGTTCGTGCCGTGGATGCGATAGAGCGTCTTGCCGAGGTAGAGCGCGCGCGCGCCGAGCGGGTTGCCTTCGCCGCCCGCCATGAAGCGCGGCAGATAGGGCTGCCGCTCGATCATCTCGGATGGCGGATGCCAGTCCGGCCACTCCGCCATGCGCGAGACGCGTTCCGCTCCCGCCCAGGTGAATCCCTCGCGGCCGACCCCGATGCCGTAGCGCATTGCCTGTCCGTTGCCGAGCACGAGATAGAGATACGTGTTCCCGGTATCGATCACGAGCGTGCCGGCCGGCTCGTTCGACGAGAACGTGACGAGCTGGCGCTTGAACTGCGGAGGAAGCTCGGCCTTGCCTTGCTCGGGCTGGTCCTCGGGCGGCAGCATCGCCACCGTGTTCGGCCGCCCGGTTCCGGGATCGCGGGTCGCGACATCGGCGGGCGGGCGCACGCCCGGCCCCGGCCCGATCTGCATCGGCCCCGGTCCTGGCTGATCCTGAGAGGCGGGCGGCGCGCCATCACCAGGAGGAGGGGCGCCGTAAGGC
>JBAVXH010000405.1:0-36610 GCA_049698215.1 Xanthobacteraceae bacterium
GCCATCGTCTCGGCGAAGCGACGGGCCAGAAGTTTGCGTCTGGAGGAGGCGGCCGACATCAATTTGAGGGGCCGCGACAGCGCGGCGAAAACGACGTTCGACCTCGATCAATGCCCGCGCGGGGCCCGGCGGTCAAATGCGCCTTGACATCGAAGGCATGCATTTGCGCGGCACGCGGCGCCGGCCGAATGCGTCAGGCGCGGCGTCAGCGCAAAACGATGCGCATCAGGTCGGCGGTGTTGCGCGCGCCGAGCTTTTCCATGATGCGCGCGCGGTGCACCTCGATCGTGCGCGGTGAGATGCCCAGTTCGCGGCCCGCCTCCTTGTTCGAGAAGCCCGCAGCGATCTGCCCCAGCACATCGCGCTCGCGCGAGGTGAGTTGCTCGTGTCCGGTGAAGGCGTGCGGCAGATTGCCGTTGCCCTTGCGCCGCGACCACGCCTCGACCGCCTCGCGCACCCGCGTCACGACAGTCGACGCCTTGACCGGCTTCTCGATGAAGTCGAACGCGCCGTTCTTGATCGCCTCGACCGCGGTCGGAATGTCGCCGCTCCCCGACACGATGAAGATCGGCGCCGGATAGTCCTGCGCCTTGAGGTCCTTCAAGAGGTCGATCCCGGTCTGGCCCGGCATCTGCACGTCGAGGATGATGCAGATCGGCGTGCGCGATCTTGCCGCTTCGAGAAACGACGCACCGTCCGAGAAGCCGGCGACCTGATAGCCCTCGCGAGTCAGAAAGACCGTCAGTGCGTTCAGCACCATCGGATCGTCGTCGACGACGAACACTTCGCCGTTTCGAGAATTGCCGTTCAACATCGGTCGCCCTCGCTGCCGGGGCGCCGTCCCGGCGCAAAATGAGCTGCGCGTGGCGACAATCAGCCAGGCGCAATGCCTGTTAATCAGGTACCGCGAGTATCGGTTCCATTGCCGGAACCTTAGATTCGCGCAGGCCACACGAAAATGCGTCTCCCGCCGTCCGATTGCAATCCCCGGCAGGGTTTCGCAGGGTCAACAAGAACTTTAATCAATTCATTTTGCTGCGGAAATCGCCCGCGCCAACCGGTCCATCGCGGTTGTGAGCTGCTCCGCGTTGCGCGCAAAACAGAGCCGCATGAAACGCTCGCCCCCGGGACCAAAGGCTGTGCCCGGCGCCAGCCCGACGTTCGCCTCGTCGACCAGTCTCAGCGCAAGGCGGCGGGAATCCGGCTCGCCATCCACGCTGAAGAACAGATAGAACGCGCCCTGCGGTTCGGCGAAGCGCACGCGGCCCGTCGCTTGGAGCGCACTGCAGGCAATCTCGCGGCCGCGGCGGGCACGCTCCACCATGTGGGCTACGAAGCCTTCGCCGCGCTCGAGCGCGGTCACAGCCGCACGCTGCATGAACTGCGCGACACCGGACGTCGCGTACTGGATCATGTTCTCGATCACCTGACCGAGCGAGGGATGCGCCGCGATCCAGCCGACGCGCCAGCCGGTCATGGCCCAGTTCTTGGAGAATGTGTTGACGAAGAGGATGCGATCCTCCGGCTCCATCACGTCGAAGAAGGACGGCGCACGCGGACCCTCGCCGTACCAGAAACGCGCGTAGGTCTCGTCCGCGACGATCCAGAGACCGTGGCGGCGCGCCAGCGCGAGCAGCGCGGCAAGGTCCGCGCGGCGCGCGGTCCAACCGGTCGGATTGTCTGGCGACACGACAAACAATGCACGCGTCCTTGCCGTGATCGCGGCGCCAAGCCGTTCGAGATCGAGCGACCAGCCGTCGTTCCCAAACGACATCGGCACCTCGACGACGCGCGCCCCGATGATCCCGGCGGCGGCTGCGGCGTTCGGCCAGGTCGGCGTGGGGATCACCACTTCGTCGGCAGCGCCCGCGACCATCGCCAGCACGATCTGGATCGCCTGCATGCCGGAGCCGGTGACGTAAAACTCCTCCGGCGCGAAGGTCCGCCCGTAGAGCGTCGTGTGATAGCGCGCGAGCGCCTCGCGCAGTGGAGGAATGCCGCGTTGCCAGGTGTAGAACGTTTCGCCCGCCGCAAGCGCGCGGGTCGCCGCTTCGCAGATGAAGGCGGGCGTGGGCGTGTCGCCCTCCCCGATCCACAGCGGGATCAGCCCTTCGCGCCCGCGGCCATAGGTGGCCACCTCGACGATGCCGCTTTCCGGCGCCAGGCGTGCAGCCTGCGCGAGCGCATCGTTGAGCGCGGCGGCGCCCGGTCTCGGTGAGACATCGTTCATCGCGATCCTGCTGGCAGCTTTGCGCGCCGCAGTCTAGTGGAGCGGATTTGACATTCGCCACCCCCCAGCCGCGGGCTCGCAAAGCGAATGTCAAATCCAAAGCTCCACTAGGATGTAATACTTGCTAGTGGTCCTTTGATTCCAACATTCGCAAGAGAGCTCGCCGCGAGGGGATGCGAATGTTGGAATCGGACCACTAGCCGCGCCAGGACCGCCGGTCTCATCAAAACTGCGCGGCCGATCGATCAGTTTGCGTGAGGTCAGGCCGGCTTCTTCGCCAGAATGTCGCGGATCTCGGTCAGCAGCGCTTCCTGCTTGGTCGGCGCGGCCGGCTCGGCCGGTTTCTCGGCTTCCTTGCGCTGCAACTGGTTGATGGCGCGCACCGCGAGGAACAGCACCCACGCGATGATCAGGAAATTGAGCACGATGGTGAGGAAATTGCCCCACGCGAGCACCGCCCCTGCCTTCTTGGCGTCGGCGAGCGGCGCGCCCGCTCCAACTTTCGTCCCGGTCATTTGCGTGTAGTAGTTCGAGAAGTCGAGGCCGCCCGTGACCGCGCCGACGATCGGCATGATGAGGTCGGCAACCAGCGAGCTGACGATCGCGCCGAACGCGGCGCCGATGATCACGCCGACGGCGAGATCGACCACGTTGCCGCGCATCGCGAATTTCTTGAATTCCTCGAGCATTGCGTCCTCCCTTGCCGAACCCACTCGGGGTTTAGCCTAGCCGGACGCCCATCCGGCGGTAAGCTTCACCAAATTTGCCATGGTCAATGGACAAGCAACTGGGATTCATGATGATTTAGGCCTGCGGCCGGGCCTTCCTGGGTCTTGCCCGGCGCGAGGGATCCCGAACAGCCATGCTGCAAGGCTGGGTCGTCATCGTCGTTGCGCTCGGTTACCTCGGGCTGTTGTTCGTCATCGCGAGCTACGGCGACCAGGCGCGCGGGCGCAACAGCCCTGCGCGCACGATGATCTATCCGCTTTCGCTCGCGATCTACTGCACCTCCTGGACGTTCTTCGGCTCGGTTGGGCTTGCGTCCCGCACCGGCTACGACTTCCTCGCGATCTATGTCGGCCCGGTGCTGATGATAGGGATTGCCACCCCGCTGATCCTGCGCGTCGTACGGCTTGCCAAGGCGCAGAACATCACCTCGATCGCCGACTTCATCGCGGCACGCTACGGCAAGCATCAGGCGGTGGCGGCGACCGTCGCGCTGATCGCGATCGTCGGCACGATCCCCTACATTGCGCTGCAGCTCAAAGCCGTGTCGGCCTCGCTCAGCACCATCCTGATGCATCTCGACATGACCACCGGCATGCCGCAGCCGGTGCTGGGCGACATCGCGCTGTTCGTCGCGCTCGCGATGGCGGCGTTCGCGGTGCTGTTCGGCACGCGCCACATCGATGCGACCGAGCACCAGGACGGCCTGATCCTTGCGATCGCAGCCGAGTCGCTGGTCAAGCTGGTCGCATTCGTGACCGTCGGCGTGTTCGTCACCTTCTTCATGTTCGACGGGCCGGTTGCGCTGTTCACCAAGGCGATGGAGACGCCACGCACCGCCGCCGTGCTCACGCGCGAGCCGGTGTGGAGCACGCTCATCGTCATGACGCTGCTCTCCACTGTCGCGATCGTGATGCTGCCGCGCCAGTTTCACGTCACCGTGGTGGAGAATCGCAGCGAGTCTGAAATCCGCCGCGCCGCCTGGCTGTTTCCGATCTATCTGGTGCTGATCAACCTGTTCGTCATCCCGATCGCGATGGCGGGCCTGCTCACGTTCCCGCGCGGGCTCGTCGACAGCGACATGTTCGTGCTTGCCTTGCCGCTCAAGGCCGGCTCGGAACTGCTTGCGCTCACCGCCTTCGTCGGCGGCCTCTCGGCCGCCACCGCCATGGTGATCGTGGAGACTGTCGCGCTCGCCATCATGGCGTCGAACGACATCGTGGTGCCGTTCGTGCTGCAGCGGCGCGAGACGATCCTCTCCGGCCGCGCGGACGTCGGCGCGATCCTGCTCACGGTGCGGCGTTTCTCGATCTTCCTGATCCTGCTGTTCGCATATCTCTACTACCGCCTTTCCGGCGAAGCCCAGCTTGCGGCCATCGGCCTTCTCTCCTTCGCGGCCATTGCGCAGCTCGCACCTGCGTTCTTCGGTGGGCTGATCTGGCGCAACGGCACGGCGCGCGGCGCGCTGGCCGGGATGAGCGTGGGCATTCTGGTGTGGGCCTACACGCTGCTGCTGCCGAGCTTTGCGGACGCCGATCTGGTCAGCAAGGACATCCTCGAACTCGGGCCCCTCGGCATCGCCTGGCTGCGCCCGCAACATCTGCTGGGCCTCGACCTGCCGCCGCTTGTGCACGGCGTGCTGTGGAGCCTGACGCTCAACATCGTCGCCTACGTGACCTCTTCGCTGGCGCGCCAGCCGACCTCGATCGAGCGGCTGCAAGCGAACCTGTTCGTGCCGTCCGAGCTTGCCCCGATGACGCCGAGCTTCCGGCTGTGGCGCTCGTCGGTCACCGTGGAGGAACTGACCGCGACGGTTGCCCGCTACCTCGGCGAGGAACGCACGCGCTCATCGTTCGAGAGCTTTGCGGCCAGCCGCCGGCTCAGCCTCGATCCGAAACAGGAAGCCGACATCGAGCTGTTGCGCTACGCCGAGCACATCCTCGCCTCGGCGATCGGGGCCGCGTCCTCGCGGCTCGTGCTGTCCCTGCTCCTGCGCAAGCGCACGGTCTCGACCAAGGCGGCGCTCAAGCTGCTCGACGACGCCAATGCGGCGATCCAGTACAATCGCGAAATCCTGCAAACCGCGCTCGACCACGTGCGCCAGGGCATCGCGGTGTTCGACAAGGATCTGCAGCTCGTATGCTGGAACCGCCAATTCGGCGAAGTCCTCGACTTGCCGCTTTCGCTCACCCGGGTCGGCATCGGGCTGGACGAAATCCTGCGGCACAATGGCGAGCGAGGTGCGCTTGGGCCCGGCCCGGTCGAAGACCTCGTCAACGATCGTCTCCACCTCTATCTCTCGGGCGAGCCGATCCGCGAGCGCTTTGTCGAGCGCGGCCTGGTGATCGAGATTCGCGCCAACCACATGCCGGACGGCGGCCTGGTCACCACCGCGACCGACGTGACGCCGAGCGTCGAAGCCGCGGACGCGCTGGAGCGCGCCAACGAAAACCTCGAGCGCCGCGTCAAGGAACGCACCGAAGAGCTGACGCGCCTCAACGACGCGCTGGCGCGCGCCAAGGGCGAGGCCGACGAGGCCAACGTCTCCAAGACGCGATTCCTCGCCGCCGCAAGCCACGACATCCTGCAGCCGCTCAACGCAGCGCGCCTCTATGTAACGAGCCTGGTTGAACGTCAGGGCAGCGGCGAGGATGCGCAGCTCGTCTCGAACGTGGATGCTTCGCTGGAGGCGGTGGAAGAGATTCTGGGCGCGCTGCTCGACATTTCGCGGCTCGATTCGGGCGCCCTGCGCCCGGAAGTATCAACCTTCCGGCTCGACGAACTGATGCGCCAGCTCGAAGTCGAATTCGCCCCGATGGCGCGCGAGAAGGGATTGCAGCTGACATTCGTCGTCAATACGCGCTCGGTGCGGTCCGACCGGCGGCTGTTGCGGCGGCTTCTGCAGAACCTGATATCCAACGCCATCAAGTACACGCCGCATGGGCGCGTGCTCATCGGATGCCGGCTCGGCAACGGCAGGCTGCGCCTCGACGTCTACGATACGGGCCTGGGGATTCCGAAGTCGAAGCAGCGCGCGATTTTCCAGGAGTTTCACCGGCTCGATCAGGGCGCAAAGGTGGCCCGCGGGCTCGGCCTCGGACTGTCCATCGTCGAGCGCATCGCGCGCGTGCTTGATCACTCCGTCCACCTTGAATCGAAACCGGGGCGCGGCTCGCGTTTCTCCGTGACTGTCCCGCCGGCGCCCGCGCTGCCGCTCGATGCCAAGAAAGAGAAGCCGCAGCGCGTTGAGGTGAACCAGCTCGCCGACCTCGCGGTGCTGTGCATCGACAACGAGCCGAAGATCCTCGACGGCATGGCGACACTGCTGACCGGCTGGGGCTGCCATGTGCTGACCGCACCAGATCTGAAAACAGCACTCGCCACGGTCAGCGACGCAAAGGCGCTGCCGAGCGGAGTCCTGGTCGACTATCACCTCGACAGCGGCAATGGGATCGAGGCGATCGGGGCGCTGCGCTGGCGCTTCGGCGCCGCCCTGCCGGCGATCCTCATCACGGCGGACCGCTCGCCGGCGGTGCGCGAGGAAGCGCGCGCGCGCGATATCCAGGTGCTGCCGAAGCCGCTCAAGCCGGCAGCACTGCGCGCGCTGATGGCGCAGTGGCGCGTGGCGCGCATGGCGGCGGCGGAATGAAGCAAAGTGAGTAGCGAGCAGTGAGTAGCGAATAGAATGGTCATCCAGCCCGGTCACGACTGACTATTCGCTACTCGCTATTCGCCCCTACGCCGGCTGCGGCCACTGTCCGGATTCGATCTTGGCCGCCGCGATCACCGCCTGGGTACGGCTCTCGACCCCGAGCTTTTGCAGGATCGCCGAGACGTGCGCCTTCACGGTCGCTTCCGAAACCGAGAGGTTATAGGCGATCTGCTTGTTGAGCAGGCCCTCCGAAAGCATCATCAATACGCGGGTCTGCTGCGGCGTCAGTGTCAACAGGCGGGCCATGAGATCGGCCGTCTCGGCATCGGCGCGCGGCGTGAGATCGACGTCCGGCGGCGTCCAAACCCCGCCCTCCAACACTTTCTTGATCGCCTCGCGCATTGCTTCCACGCCGAGCGTCTTCGGGATGAAGCCGGAGGCGCCAAATTCCATGCAGCGCCTGATCACCGCAGGGTCGTCGTTCGCCGACACCACGACGACGGGCACGCTCGGATACTGGGCGCGCAGATACATCAGGCCGGAAAAGCCGCGTACGCCCGGCATCGAGAGATCGAGCAGCACGAGGTCGACCTCACCGGCCTGTTCCAGCAGCGCGGACGCATCGTCGAACGTCCCCGCTTCCAGGATCGACGCACCGGCGAACAGTCCCGAGAGCGCCTCGCGCAACGCGCCGCGGAACAACGGGTGATCGTCGGTGATCACGAAACGGTAGGACGTCTCCACGAAGCCTAGACCTCAACGATAGGAGCGTGCGGGAAAGACATCGGTGCGGTCCACAAGACATGGGCCAACCCGATTTTCAACCTACAGCGACCTGTGGCCCGAATACCACAGCATTTTTCAGAACTCGTTAACTAACGGGGCGCACACTTTTCGACCATGGTTCTTGCATGGGCAGGAACCGGCGGCGAGAGATGCGCCGGACTCTCGCTTCGCCGCAGAACGCGACGAACCGGCCAGGATTTTGGCCGCGGAGATTCCGATGCTGAACCAGCTGCTTCATGACGATCTGGCGCAAGCGCTCGTCAGCGCACACAACTCTCCACTCTGGGCGCGGGCCAAGAAACTTCTGCTCATCATGCTGAGCCTGTGGCTGACCTACTTTCTGCTGGTCAACTGGTTCGTGCACGCGCTGAACAAGATCGCCCTCTTCGGCGTGCCGCTTGGGATCTGCCTCGCCGTCCAGGGGGCGCTGGTGATGTTTGCCGTGACGCTGTTCCGGTTCGCCCGCAGCGCCGAATGACCCAATAAGGGCTTGCGGCCGGCACGATTGGAGCCAATACTTTAGTCGTAGGCGAGCCGCCAAAACACTGCAAACAAAAGGAAACGGCCGCCCCAGGTGTCACGAGGGAGACGGACGCCATGGAACGCTGCCGCGAGACCGCCTTCTGCCTGACGCTCTGGTACGCGGTGCTCACCGTCATCGTCGCAGTGCTCGCGATTGCGCTCCATGACCTTGAGCGTTCGACCGCGCTCCTCGCCGCGGCGAACATCGCGCTCATGTTTGCGCTGGTGCTGATGGCGCGCGCCGGAGGCCTGACCGACATCAACATCATGCGCGGACAGTTCTGGCGTACGCTGCCCGCAAGCGAGCGGCCGCGTGGCGAGACCGGACGGCGCATGGCGCGCACCGCGCTCGAACGGACGTGGCTGCAATTCGCCAAAGGCGCGGCGGCGCTTGCGATCGTGCTTTGCGCGCTGGCCTACACGAGCCACGGCACCAGCACCTCGGCCTCGGCGCAGGCACGGCCAGCATCGGCGCATGACGTGGACTGAATTGTTGTCGCTTGTCGCGGACGCAAAAGGCGACCGCCAACATCGGCGGTAATATTGTATTGTCCGGCCCTTTGGTGTGTTACAACCAAACGTACAAATCGTCATATCGATACGAACTACAGTCCCATCAAAAAACAGGAAGCAAGAATGGCTTGGAGCACCGACCTGGCCGTGAAGGAAGATGGGCAGCGCGTCGCCCTCACCGACGACAACTTCGAATGGTGGTACTTCGACACGATCATGGAGGACGGCTCCACCTGCGTGCTCAACTTCCTGAGCAAAAGACCATTCTTCCCCGGCCCAACCGCCCCGATTCTTCAGTTCAACATCGGTGCACCGGGAGGAAAATACTTCCAGTGCGAGGCCACCCTGCCGGCCGACACATATTCCGCTGCCACCGAGCAGTGCGACGTCAGGATGGGCAAGAGCTGGGTCAAGGGCGATCTGCACACCTACACGATCCACGCCGAGGGCGTGGCGGAGAAATACGGCACCCCGATCAGTGCGGACCTCACGTTATGCCGCGTGGTGCCCAGCTGGCGCCCCGGTCCCTATCTCAATCCAGACGAGGCCGCGAAGAACTGGCTCGGCGAGCAGGTCGTCATCCCGTCCGGCACAGTCGAAGGCACTCTCACCTATGACGGCGCGACCCATAAAGTGCGGGGGACCTGCTATCACGATCACCAATGGGGCGGGAAATCGCCGCCCCCACCGCCGGGCGCCCCAAAAATAGTGCCTCAATACTGGTACTGGGGACGCGTTCAGGCCGGCCATCATGCGGTGGATGTGGCCCAGGTCTTCGGAACCGTAGACGGCAGTCCAACCGTGCCGATCCAGACGTACTGGATGTTCGCGCGCGGCAGCGCGATCACCTTCGACGACACCGTTGGCGCACTGACCGTCACTCAAAAAGGCGAACGGCCGGCGCCACCCCCGGTGCTGCCGCCATCACCGCCGCCGAAGACGCCACCTCCGCCGATTCCCGCCACCCTCGACTTCGCGTGGTCGCCGAGCACCGAGCCGGGACAGCCGCCGCCGCTCGGAACCGTGCGCTTCTCGCTGTCCTCGGAGCAGGCAATCGCCAACTTCTCCGGCGGCGGCTACTACCGGTTCGTGTGTCCCGTCACCCTGACGTCCGATTTCGCCGGCGACACGGTCTCAGAGCAAGGCCACGCGATCTGGGAGATCATGAACCTTGCCGAGATATTGAAACCGTAGCGGTGTTCACCTGCTGAGTCATTCCGCGCGCCGGCTACCGATGAACTGAAGCATCACCTCGCGCCGGTGCGGCCGCGCACGGTGCTCGGCGACATAGATGCCCTGCCAGGTGCCGAGCGCGAGCTTGCCGCCGGTCACCGGCACGTGCAGCGACACGCCGTTCAGCATCGCCTTGATGTGCGCCGGCATGTCGTCGGGGCCTTCGGTGCCGTGCACCCATCCGGCATCCGCGGGCGCCATCCTGCGCAGCGCCGTGACAAGATCGGTCTGCACGTCGGGATCGGCGTTCTCCTGAATGACGAGCGACGCCGAGGTGTGGCGGATGTAGGCGAGCAGCGCGCCGTCGCCCGCCTCGATCTCTCGCAGAAAGCCCGCGATGTCGCGCGTGACCTCGACGAACCCCTCGCCGCGCGTTTCGACCGTCAGCATCGCCGACGCGATCAGGTCGGGCGTCGCACGCTGCACATCGGTCAGGCGCGCCATGACTCATCCGTGGGCAAGGCGCGGGCCGAACCAGCCGCCGCGCCGCGCCACCAACGTTCCGACCAGCACAAGGTTCACGAAATTGAAGATCAGTCCGGCCGCGAACGCGGGCGCATAATAGCCGAAGTGGTCGTAGAGGAGACCGGCGAACCAGCCGCCCGACGCCATGCCGAACGCCGTGAGGCACAGCAGGACCGGCACGCGCCATCCCGCCTCATGCGCCGGAAACAGCTCGCGCACCGCCAGCACGTAGGCGGGAATGATGCCGGAAAAGCCGAGCCCGAAGATGGCGGTCACCGTGAACAGGCCGATTTCGTCCTGTGTCACCGCGATGGCGGCGACCGTGCAGAACTGCCACGCCGAGCCGATCAGCACGGTGAGCAGTCCACCGATGCGATCCGAGATCCATCCCCACATCTGGCGCGAGAAGAACGCGACCGCGAGCAGCATGGAGAGCATCGCCGCACCATGCGTCGGCTTGATGCCGAGGTCGCTGCAGAGCGCCACAAGATGGGTCTGCGGCATCGCCATCGGGACACAGCAGCAGAACGATGCGGCTGCCATCATCGCAAACACGAGGTTCGGCGGCCAGCCGAGCACGGTCGGCCGCGCAGCGCCGGCCTTCGCCGCGGCGGGCGGCGCTACTTCGGGCGGCTTCTTGAGCACCAAAAGCGCGATGGGCACGACGGTGAGCACCAGGAAGATGCCGAACACGAGCATCGTGTTGCGCCAGCCGTAGCGCGCGATCGCGCTTTCGAAGATCGGCGGCCAGATCGCGCCGGAGATGTACTGGCCGCTCGCGATCAGCGCGAGCGCCGAGCCGCGCCGCCTGTCGAACCAGCGGCTGACATAAACGTAAAGGGGCGCATTGAGGCCCGCATTGCCGAGCAGCCCCATGAACAGGCCGTGGCCGATGTAGAGCGCCCAGGCGGTACCCAGCACATCCTGCCCGTGCGCCGAGATCGCAAGGCCGATCCCCATCATCGTGGCTCCGAACATCACGGTCCAGCGCACGCCGATACGGTCGGCGACATAGCCCATCGCGATGCCGCCAATGCCTGAGCCGAACCACGCCAGCGCAGTGGCGAGCGCCGGCACCGAGCGCGCGCCGCCGGTCTCCGCCGCAATGGGTTTGAGCGCCACGACGCCGATCCATGCGGCACCGAACGACACGCCGAGGATCACGAGCGAGAGGCTCGCGACGATCCATGAGGTGCGTGTTTCGATGGAGGGGGTCATTTCGGAAGTACACTCACACCGTCCGCTCGTCCCCGCGAAAGCGGGGACCCAGTCCTTGGCCCTGGATTCCCGCTTGCGCGGGAATGAGCGGAGCTTGTTCAACGCTCCGGCACAAAGCCGAACGTCTCCTTGAAGCGCGCCGCGTAGCGCGGCCAGACGTCCGGGTTGAGCACGCGCTCGACCGGCTTGCCGTCGAGCGCCGCGATCATCTGCTCGGCGGCGAAGCGCCCCATGTTCTCGCGCGCCTCGCGCGTGACGCCGGCGGTGTGCGGGGTGACGATCACGTTGTCGAATTGCAGCAGCGGGTGTTCGAGCGGCGGCGGCTCCTTCTCCCAAACGTCGAGCCCTGCACCGGCGATCTTCTTTCCGCGCAGCGCTTCCTCCAGAGCCTTTTCGTCGTGGATGCTGCCGCGCGCGGTCGTGACGAAATAGGCACCCGGCTTCATCAGCGCGTACTGCTTCGCGCCGACCATCCCGCGCGTCTCGTCGGTGAGCGGGCAATTGATCGAGATGAAATCGGCTTGCCGCATCAGCGCGTCGAGCTCGACCTTCTCGGCGCCGTTCGCTTTCATCACCTCTGCCGACACATACGGGTCGTAGGCGAGCACAGGCATCGAGAAGAGCCCGCGGCACAGTTCGGCGAGCCGCTTTCCGACGTTGCCCAGCCCGACGATGCCGACGGTCTTGTACCGGAGATCGTGACCGATATAGAGCGTGCGGTTGAGATCCTTCTCGCGACGCATCGCGCGATCGCTCTCCATGATCTTCTTGGTGAGGCTCAGCATCATGGCGAGCGCGTGCTCGGCGACCGCCTCCTTGTTGCCCCCCGCCTGATTGACCACCAGCACGCCGGCATCCGTGCAGGCGTGCAGATTCACCGTGTCGTAGCCGGCCCCGTTGGTGGAAACGATCAGCAGGCTCTGCGTGCGGCGCAGGAGGTCGCGGTCGGCATGGTATTTCTTGGCCAGCTCGTCGCGCGCGGACCCGATCTGGAAGGCATGCGCACCAGCCAATACCGGCGCGGCAACGTCATCTGAACTGTCGTTCTCCAGCTTGTCGAGCCGGATGTCGCTACGCTTCCCCAGAATGTCGATGAAATTGTTGTGCGCGAGATATTTGACATAGAACACGCGCTTCACATCCGCCATCGGCGCAACCCCCTTGTGCCCTCGCAATGCTTCTCTTTAGGTCGTGTTAGCTCGGCCGAGAGCGAAGCGCTACCGGCGTTTGCGGAGGGGAGGATTGATGGCAGCGCAGGAGCAGCCCTGAGCTACACTGTGCGCTCGTCCCCGCGAAAGCGGGGACCCAGAGCCAACTGAAGAAAGAACTGGATTCCCGCTTACGCGGGAATGAGCGGAGTCGGTTCTACGGCGGGCAGATATACCCCGCCCCCGTCGGGCTCTTGAAGCAGCCGACCGACTCCGGGAGCAGCAGCTTCGGCAGATAGAGCACGATCTCGGGGAAGAACACCGTGAACGCGATGGTGATGAAGAACACCACGTAGATCGGCAGCGAGGCATACATTGCGCGGCTGAACCGCACTCCGACGAATTTCGACGCCACCAGAAGCGACAGCCCATAAGGCGGCGTGATCAGCCCGAACACCAGCGTCGTGATGATCACCACGCCCATATGCAGCGGCTTGATGTCGCCAAGCTCGGTCAGCTTGTTGATGATCGGCATGAAGATGATGATCGCCGGGACGGCATCCATGAAATCGCCGATCACGATGAACAGCAGCACCAGCAGGATCATGATGATGCGGCCGTCGGTGCCGGCGATCATCTGAATCCAGCCGGAGACAATGTCGGGGCCGCGCAGATAGGCGAGCATCCAGCCGAAAGCGGATGCCGCCGCGACCAGCGCCAGCGGAAGCGAGTAGAGCAGCCCCGTGTAGACGAAGTCGCGCGGCAGCTTGCCGATGTGTCCGCGATTGAGCATCGGGATGATCACCAGCAGGATGTAGACCGATGCGATCATGCCGGCTTCGGTCGGCGTGAACCAGCCGGTCAGGATGCCGCCCATGATGATCACCGGGATCATCAGCGGCAGAATCGAGGCGCGCGCAGCGTCGGCGAACTCGCACAGGCTGGCGCGCGGCTTCAGAATGCCGACCGGGCCGAAGAAGTGCGAATAGATCATCAGCCCGATGCCGATCAGCACCCCGGGCGCGATGCCGGCGAGAAACAGCCCGCCGATCGAGACGTTGCCGGTCGCCCCGTAGACCACCGCCATGATGCTCGGCGGAATCAGATTCGCCATCGTGGAGGCGCAGGCGATCAGCGCCGCCGTGAAGGCGCGGTCGTAGCCCTCGCGGGTCATCTCGAGCGCGACGGTGCGGGAGAGCACCGCGACGTCAGCCGTGGAGGACCCGGAAATCCCCGCAAAGAACATGGAAAACAGCGTGACGACCTGCGCAAGGCCGCCGCGCAAGTGGCCGACCATGGTCTGCGCGAGGCGGATCATGCGGTTGGTGACGTCCGCCGACGTCATTAGTTCGCCGACCAGCAGGAAGAACGGCACCGCGAGCAGGATCTCGGAATCGATGCCGTGGAACATCTGCCCGACCATCGACTGCATGCTGATCGGCGTCAGCATGCAGGCCGTGAGAACGCCCGCCATCAGGGCGAACGCGACCGGCACGCCCATGTAGCCGAACCACAGGAACAGCCCCGTCATGATCAGGATGATCGTGCCGTTGCCCATCACTTGATCCCCGCGAAGTCATCCTGGTCTTCGGGACCTTCGAAGCCGTGGCGCCAGCCGTTGACGATCTGCTCGATGCAGAAAAGGCTGATCAGTACACCTGCGATCGGCACGCTCGCAGTGTAGGTCGCGAGCGGGATCAGCGAGGGCGCCCGATAGCTGCCCATGTCGTGCATGAAATTCTGGATACCGAACACGACCATGCACAAGCCGACCACCAGGATAACCAGCCGGTTGAAGACTTCCATGAAGGTGCGCTTCGGGCCGCTCATTCCCTTGGTGATCTCGACCAGATTGAGGTGATCGAGCCGGCGGGTAGCCACCGCCATGCCGATGAACACGCCCCAGGCAAAGAAGCCGGTGGTGACGAGCTGCAGCCACAGCCACGGCCGGCCGATCTCGCGCGTCACCACATCGCAGAACACCGACAGCGTGAACCCCGCGATGGACAACCCGCAGAGCGCCATCAACAGGCCCTCCAGCGGGTCGAGCGCCCTCCATTTGAGATGGCTGTGACGCGCAATGACCAGCGACTGAAAACTCAAAACTCCCCCTCCCCCACAATAACGCAGCGGCGGCGCGTCGTCCGCGCCGCCGCCCGAGCCGCGAAGTTTACGAGCCGGCCTTCACATTGCGCACGAGTTCGAGAATCTTCACCGCGTGCGGTCCAAGCTCCTTGGCCAGTGAATCCTGGATCGGAGCCGCCGCCTTCATGAAGCCGGACTTGTCCACGCCTTCGACGACCTTCACGCCCATCGTCTTGAGCTTGGCAGCCGAGTCCGCCTCGAGTTTCAGCGCCATCGCGGGCTCTTTCCTGGACACTTCGTCTGCCGCGGCCTGCACCCATTCCTTTTCCTGGGCGGAAAGGCTGTTCCAGGTCTTGTCGCTGACCCAGATGCAGTTGTTGTTGGCCTCATGCTCGGTGATCGAGAGGATCGGCGCGACCTCGTAGTGCTTGTTCGCCATGTAGACATTGATGCCATTCTCGGCCGCATTCACGACGCCGGTCTGCAGCGAGGTGTAGACCTCGCCGAACGGCATGTGCACGGTCTGCGTGCCATAGGCCGGGAAGTGCGTGTCCTCGGTCTTGGTCGCCTGCACGCGGATCTTCATGCCCTTCACGTCATCGAGCTTCGTGATCTCTTTCTTCGAGTAGATGTTGCGGAAACCCATGGTGATCAGGCCGAGCACCTGCGCGCCTTGCACCTGCTCCTTGATCATGTCGCGGAACGCCTTCGACACCTCCGGATCGGCCAGGGTCGCGGCGAGATGTTTCGAATCGCGGAAGATGAAATGCAGCGAGAACACGCCGGCCTGCGGCGCAAGCGTTGCGGCATTCGCCGTCGCGGTGATGATGAAGTCGATGTCGCCCGAACGCACCTTCTGCAGCATCACGGGCTCCTGGCCGAGCTGCGCGCCGGGAAATTGATCGATCGACAGCTTGCCGCCGGAAAGCTCCTTCAGCTTCGCGTCGAACAGGTCAGCCGCGATGCCGTAGGCGGTCGTCTTTGGCTGATCGTAGCCAAACGTGAATTTGCGCTGCGCGCTCGCATCGCTCGGAAGCGCAAGAACTGCAGCGCCCACAGCCAGAGCCGCAAGCGCACTTCGCCTCGTGGTGAATGTCATTCCGTTCCTCCCTGTTCTCTGCCGTTTGAGCTGCGGCGGATTGTCGCCTAGGCTAACATGTTTGCGCAGCGGGACAACGGAAAAACACGAGGCGGGATCGCGCCGCATTTTTCGGGAGACGAGAAACTCATGCCGACCATGGTCGAAGACCTCGATACACCCGCGGTTGTGATCGATCTCGATATCGTCGAGGCGAACATCAAACGGGCGCAAGACATCCTCGCGAGCCACGGGCTCGCCAACCGGCCGCACATCAAGACCCACAAGATCCCGGCGCTTGCCAAAATGCAGATGGAGGCCGGTGCAGTCGGCATCACCTGCCAGAAGCTCGGTGAGGTCGAGGTGATGGCGGATGCGGCCGCCGCCGACGACATCCTGCTCACCTACAACGTGCTGGGCGAGGCGAAGACCGAACGGCTCGCGGCGCTGATCCGGCGGCTCAAGCGCATGGCGGTGGTGCTCGACAATGAGACGGTCGCGCGCGGGCTCTCGGAAGCCGGCAAGCGGCACGGCGTCGATATCCGCTTCCTCATCGAGTGCGACACCGGCTTTGGCCGCAACGGCGTGCAGTCGCCGCAAGCTGCGCTCGACCTGGCGCGCGAGACGATGCGGCTCCCCAACATGCAGTTCGAAGGGCTGATGACCTTCCCGACCGCAAAGCCCGAGCAGCGGCTGTGGCTCGAGCGCGCGCTGCAATTGCTCAACGGCGCGGGCATTGCGGTGCCGGTCGTCTCCGGCGGCGGCTCCCCCGCGCTGAAAGGCTGCGGCGATTTCCCGATGCTCACCGAGTATCGCGCCGGCACCTACATCTACAACGACGTGATGCAGGTGACGGCTGGCGCCGCCACCTGGGACGATTGCGCGATGACCGTGCGCGCCACCGTGGTGAGCCGCCCGACCGAGAACCGCGCTGTGATCGACGCCGGCTCGAAGGTGATGACCTACGAGCAGTATTACGCGAAGGGTTTTGGCCGCGTGGTCGAATTTCCGGACGCCGACGTGACCGGCTTCTCCGAGGAGCACGGCATTCTCGACCTGTCGAGATGCGCGAGGAAGCCGAAAGTCGGCGAAGCGGTCAGCATCATTCCGAACCACTGCTGCGTGGTCACCAACATGATGGACGAGGTCTACGCGGCGCGGAAAGGCAAGGTCGAGGCGGTGTATCCGGTCGCGGCGCGCGGCAAGGTGCGCTAGATAATAGTGTGGCGGTTCAGAAGTCCGCAACAGACTTGTGGCGAGTCCATAATGCGGACTTCTGAACCCAAGCCACACTAGAATCAATAAGTAGCTAGTGTTCTTTCGATTCCGAAGTTCGCATACGAGGGTGCTGCACGATGAGACGAACTTCGGAATCGGGACACTAGTGCGTGACAGACGCCACCGGCCCACAAAGCCCCACCGCTCCGGCACCCAAGGCCGACAAGAACCCTGCGCCGTGGCTCGCCGCGATCCTGCGGCCGATCCTTGGTTTCCGGCGGCACTATCTTCCGCTGATCATGGTCTATTTCGCCTACGGCGCGCTTGGTCTCATCGACGTCACGCGCGACATGTGGATCAAGGAGAGCCTCAGGCTCAGCCCTTCCGAGCTTGCCAGCATGGGCGTGTGGCTGGGCCTCCCGTGGACCGTGAAGATGGTGTTCGGTCAGCTTGTCGACAGTGTGCCGATCTTCGGCTCGCAGCGCCGCTCCTATATCTTGATTGGCGCTGCGCTGACCGCCTGCGGCATGCTCGTCCTCGCTGCTGCGGCCGCCGGCGCGCTGCCGCTCGCGCGGCCGGAGCAAGCCTATCTGCTCGGCTCGCTACTGATCGTGATCGGAACGCTGGCCCAGGACGTGGTCGCAGACGCGATGTCGACCGAGGTCGTGCCGCGCATCGATGACGCCGGAAATCGGCGCCCCGAGCACGACATCCGCACTGAACTCGGCCTGGTGCAAGTGCTCGGCCGCCTCGCGCTGTCGTTCGGCATCCTCGCAGTGGCCGGCGCGTCGGGCTGGCTCGCGAGCTTCCTCGGCCGGCCGACCGTTTTTCTGCTCGGCCTCACGATTCCGGCGGTCTCGGTCGTTGGCGTCTTTCTGATCCGAGCCGAGCAGGTCGAGCGGCACGCGCTCGACTGGCGGATCCTCGGCGGCGGCATCGCGTTCGGGGCCCTGGTGGTCACGCTCGGCGTCAGTGCCGTGCCACTCGCACAGGAAGTGATCCTGGCGCTGTCGATGGTCGTGATCTGCATCATGCTGGTGTTGGTGACGCGCGAGCTCGATCACGCGTCGCGGCAGGCGATCCTCTATACCAGCATCATCATCTTCGCATTCCGCGCGACACCTTCCGTCGGCGACGGCTACTTCTGGTGGACGCTCGATATCCTGAAGTTCGACGAAGCGTTCTACGGCATGCTGCGCCAGACCGGCGCGATCCTCTCGATCGTCGCGCTGTGGATCTTCAGCAAGCAGCTGACCCAATGCTCGGTCACGAAGGTGCTGTTCTGGCTCGCCATGGTGGGCGCGCTGCTTTCGCTGCCGAACATCGGCCTGTTCTATGGCCTCCACGAATGGACCGAGACAACGTTCGGCTTCGGGGCGCGCACCATCGCGATCGTCGATACCGCAGCCGCCACCCCCTTTGCGCAGCTTTCGATGATCCCGCTGCTGACGCTGGTCGCCTACTATGCCCCGCCGGGGCAGCGCGCGACTTGGTTCGCGCTGATGGCCTCGTTTATGAACCTCGCCCTGGTCGCGGGCCAGTTGCAGACCAAGTATCTGAATCAGATCTTCGTGGTCGAGCGCGGAGCCTATGGCGAGCTCGGCGTGCTGCTGATCGTCGCCACCGCATTCGCGTTCATCCTTCCGGTCGCGGCGATCATACTGTTCGGCAGAAGGGTGTGAGCGGGGGCCGACGCCTGGTCCTTTGTTTCCGAAGCCGATGGCCGCCGTCTACCCCGCGGCCGCCTGCTCCGGCCCTTTGGGTGCCGACTTCACCGCCCCGCGCGTCTGCGGCGCGATGAACATCAGCGAGCAGTCCGCTTCCTTCAGCAGGACGTCCGCAACTGCGCCGAACGAGAGCCGGTCACCGGGCCTGCGGCTCACGCCGATCGCCACGAGGTCCGCCTTCTCGCGCTTGATCGCTTTCAGGATCGCGCCCGCGGCATCGTCGTCGGTGCGGACGTCGGATTTGATCTTCGCCTTGAGATAGGCCGCGGTTTTCTTGATCTCCTCGGTCACGGCCTGCGTCTCGCGCCGAAGCTGTTGCCGATTCTTTGCGCTCCGGCTGATGATCGAAAGCGTCGTCGCCTGCGCATGCGCGGCCTGTGCGAGCGTCATCGCGACCTCGGCGCCACGGCGGGCATTCTCGTTGCCAGTGACCGGCACCAGGACCCTGCCGATCTTGGTTGTCGCATCCGCCTCGTGCGCGCCGCGCGCAACCGCAATCGCGATCGAGCCCTCGAAATTGCGCACCAGCGCCGAGAGCCGATCGTGGAATGCGCCGCTCTTGGTGACGACCTCATCGACGCCGACGACCAGCAGGTCGTAGCCGCGGCGGGCTTCCGTGGCGATCGCATCGCCCGGCGGGTCGTGCTTGCGCACGATCACGTCGATGGTCGGTGGCTCCTCTCGCTTCGCGCTGGCGTGCTCGGCCGCGGCGACAACGATGTCCCGTACCGTGAGCGCATTGTCCTCGAACTGGTCGTCCTTGCCGTTGACGCCGCCGCCCTTAGCCTCCTTGATCGCGCTCACATCGAGGATCGTCAGGGGCATGTTGCGCAGCCCGGCGAGCAGTCCGGCGAGACGCGCCGCGAAGCGCCCGTTCGCCCCACCGTCGACCGCGAGCAGGACGCGTTCCAGGTTGGGCACGAACGCATTGCGCTCGAAGTCCTCGCGCTCGAGGCGCTGTTTCTCCTCGCGCCGCATCGGCAGGCGCGCGAGCGCCCAGCGCAAGGTGGGCGGCATGGCGGTCGTGGTGATCACCGCCATCGCGACGATCATCGTGAACAGGTTCTGGCTGAGCAAACCCATCGAGAGGCCGATGGTGGCAACGATCACTTCGGTCGAGCCGCGCGCGTTCATGCCCATAGCGAGCGCGGTCGATTCCTTGAACGTAAGTCCACCGAAATAGCCGCCCGCGAAAGCGCCCGTCGCCTTCCCGACGCTGGCGATGGCAATGAGTCCAAGCGTGAGCAGCGCAAGCTCGGGATCCTTCAGCACGGTCAGGTCCGCGCTCAAGCCGGCGAGGCCGAAGAACACCGGCATGAACAGCCCGGCCACGATGCCGCGCAGTTGCCGGTCGATCTCCTCGGTGAGGATCGGCGACTCGCCCACCAGGATTCCCGCGACGAACGCCCCGAGCACGGTGTGCACACCGATCACCTGGGTGATGAGCGCGAACAAGCCCATGATGACCAGGATGGCCGCGATGACGGCCCCCTCGCCGCGAAAGTAATCGTTGCTCAGCTGGATGATCTTGAACACCATCCGGCGTCCCAGTGTGAAGCTGAACACCAGGAACAGCAGCGTTCCGGCCACGTGGCCGGTGACCGACAGCCAGCTGAAATTCTCCTGACCGGCGAGCCCGAACGTGACGGCGATGATGATCCAGCCGATGGTGTCGTCCACGATGGCGGCGGCGAGGATCACCTGGCCGACATTGCGGCGCAGGAAACCCATGTCGCGCACCACGCTGGCGACGATCTTGACCGACGAGATGGACAGCGCGGTGCCGAGGAACAGCGACGTGATGATGCGTTTGTTCGGATCGGGCAGAAGCGACTCCGGAATGAGATGTCCGAGCAGCATGCCGCAGGCGAACGGCAGCACGATGCCGGCGATCGATGCGCTCATCGCGGCACGGCGTACGCCGCGCACCAGCGCAAGCTCGGTTTCCATTCCGGCGAGCAGCAGCAGAAGCAGAATTCCGAACTGCGCCAGGCCATCGAGCATCGCCTTCTGCTCGGGAGTTTTCGGAAACAGGAAATGCTGCGCCTCGGGCCACAGCGCACCGAGCACCGAAGGGCCGAGCAAGAGGCCCGCGATCAACTGCCCCATCACGGCCGGCTGGCCGATCCGTAGCATCCCCTCGCCGAGCAGCCGCCCGACCACGATCAGGAGGATGATCTGCCCGATCAGCATGGCTTCGGATGCGCCGGCCTTGCCTTCGGCGCACCAGGCGGGCGTGGGGGCGAGAAGGATTGCGATAATCGAAAGCGCCACAAGGGGCGTGAGCCGTGGCACGCGCGCAGTGCCTACCCAAGAATTGAGGAAGCCCCTCATGCCGAGGTAATAACAGCGCCGCTTGGGAAAAGCTCCAAAATCGTCGGGACGGCTGCTAGAACTCGCCTGTCCAATCGAGTTTGATCGTCCTCCATGCCATCACTCACCATCGACCCCGCATTGCTCGACCCTGCCGCGATCCCGGCGGAAACCAGGAAGCTCAACGACGACATCATCGCGCGGCTCAATGCCGAGCCGGTGGGGCTGACGATTCCGGAGATTCGCGCGCGGCGTCTCAAAGGGCTCGGCGCCTTTCCGCTCGCGCCGAAGTCGCCGCGCGCCGAGACGATCAGCATCGACGGCCCCGGCGGCAAGCTCGCGCTGCGCGTGATCGCGCCGCAATCGCCGCGCGGGGTATTTCTCCATATCCACGGCGGCGGCTGGTCGATCGGCGCCAACGACCAGCTCGACCCCGTTCTGGAGCATTTTGCGGACAACTGCGGCCTCGCCTGCGTGTCGCTCGACTACCGGCTTGCGCCAGAAAATCCGTATCCGGCGGGTCCAGACGATTGCGAAGCGGCGGCGCTGTGGCTCGTGCGCGAGGGAGCCAAGCGCTTCGGCACGACACACCTCTCGATCGGCGGCGAGTCCGCCGGCGCGCATCTCGCGGTCGTGACGCTGTTGCGGCTGCGCGACCGGCACAAGCTCACGCCGTTTGCCGCCGCGATCCTGAATTACGGGTGCTACGACATGGGCATGACACCGAGCGCGCGGCGCTGGGGCGAGGAGAAGCTCGTCCTCAACACGCCGGCAATTGTCGGCTTCCGCAAGTCCTTCCTGCCGGCGGGCACCGATATGTCCGATCCGGACGTGTCGCCGCTTTACGCCGATTTGCGCGGCATGCCGGCCGCACTATTCACGGTGGGCACGCGCGACGCGCTGCTCGACGATTCGCTGTTCATGGCGCCGCGCTGGCTCGCGGCCGGCAACGTCGCGGAGCTTGCGCTCTATCCGGGCGCCTGCCACGGCTTCGTGAGTATCGACTTCCCGCCGCGCACAGAAGCCGTGACGCGGATGGAGACGTTCCTGCGCCGCTGCGCGAGCTAGATTTTGTCGCTCCCCGGCGTCTTCTGCATCATGTCGACGAGGCGGCGCCACATCTTCTCGAACGCGCTCATTACGCGATCGATTTCGGCATCGCTTGGCAGCGGCACTTTCAGATTGAGCTCGCGCTGCTGCGATGGCGGCGCGCTGGCAACGCCGCCCGGCAGCGGCAGCCCGCGCGCGAGCATGTCCTTCTTCAGCGCGCCGTTCTCGCGCTGCAGCCGTGCGATCTCGTTCTCGAGCGCCTGCCGCTCGTCCGGCACCGTGGTGCAGGCCCAGCTCGCATCCTTCTTGGCACAGATCGAGACCGAGCCGTTGCGGGTGTCGAGCCGCAGCATACCGTCGGCTACGGCCGAGAATGTGTAACGGCCGTTCTCGCTGTCGGGCGCCGGCTGCGCCTGCACGGCGGGTGCCAGCGCCGCAAAGGCGATCGTCAGAATAATGGCGCTGCGCGTCATGAATGCCTCCATCTTGGGCGCCCCAAGAACCTGTCGCCGCTTTGCGGCTGCGCCATGGCACGGACCGGATTCTGCACTGCACACACGCCTCTGTGGACGCCTCGCCGCAGCCCCTCTCAAGAGCCTGAATTCCTCGCCCGATCAAAGCGTTATCGCAAGTTGGCGAATTCTTGACACCATGGGGGTCGGTCAGTATGGTCCGCGCGGCTTTGAGGGCGGCGAAAAAACCCGGGAACCTCGACGACGCGGATGTCGACCAATGTCCGACAACTCGCGCAACGAGGAGCGGGAAATACCACCTGAGGAAGCTGCCCTCTCTGCGAGGCTCAAGAGTCTCGGTCAGCGGCTGGACCAAGCCGGTTCAGCCCGCGCATCGGAAGCAAACACGTTCCGATCGGCGACCGATGCTTCGGGGTTCGCCCGCGGCTTCCGGCTCTCCTCCGAGCTGATCGCCGGTGTTCTGGTCGGAGCGGGTCTGGGCTGGCTGATCGACCGCTGGCTTGGATCGTTGCCGTGGGGGATGTTTGCGTTTGCGCTCTTTGGCTTTTCGGCCGGGGTGCTGAATGTAGTGCGTTCGGCAGGCGTTGTCCGGGAGCGTTCTCCTGACTCCGGCGCCGAGCGCGGGAAAGATCGATAGCGCCGCAACGGCGCCTAGAGGCAGACGAGACCGAACCGGTCATGGCCGATCCGATCCATCAATTCGAAATCAACAAGATCTTCACCATCGGTCATATTGGTGGGCAGGAAATCGCCTTCACCAATTCGTCGCTTTACATGCTGATCGCAGTCGGCGTCATCGGGGCGCTGCTGGTCGGCACGACGGCGTCGCGCAGCATCGTGCCTGGGCGGCTGCAGTCGCTCGCGGAGCTTTCCTACGAATTTGTCGCAGCGACAATACGAAGTACCGCCGGCTCGGAGGGAATGCGATTCTTCCCGCTCGTGTTCTCGCTTTTCATGTTCATCCTTGTGGTGAACATGATCGGGCTCATTCCCTACACGTTCACGGTCACGAGCCACATCATCATCACGATCGCGTTCGCGCTGCTCGTGTTCCTCACCGTCGTGATCTACGGCCTTTACCGGCACGGTCTCCACTTCCTGAACCTCTTCGTGCCGAAAGGCATTCCGATCTTCATCCTGCCGCTGGTCGTGTTCATCGAGGTGTTCTCGTTCTTCCTGCGCCCGGTGTCGCACAGCATTCGTCTGTTCGCGAACATGCTCGCGGGCCACATCGCGCTGAAGGTGTTCGCAAGCTTCATTCCCCTGCTCGCGGGACTCGGGATCATCGGGACGCTAGGTTCGACGCTGCCGCTTGGAATGGTGATCGCGCTGACCGCGCTTGAGCTGCTGGTCGCGTTCCTCCAGGCCTACGTCTTCACCATCCTCACCTGCATCTATCTCAACGATGCGATCCACCCGGGTCACTAGGCCCGATCATCCAACCCGACTGCTTCAACCTCGAACAAGGAGTTTCATCATGGACCCAGTCGCCGCGAAGTACATTGGCGCCGGCATTGCCTGCATCGGCATGGGTGGCGCCGGTGTTGGCGTGGGCGCGATCTTCGGCCACTACCTGGCCGCCGCGCTGCGCAATCCGTCGGCCGCACAGGGCCAGTTCGGCAACCTGATCTTCGGGTTCGCCGTGACCGAGGCGATGGGCATCTTCTCGCTGCTGATCGCGCTCCTGCTCCTGTTCGCGCTGTAAGCCGAACGCCGGTGTGGCTCGCCACACCGCTGCTGGCTGGAGTCCTCGATGGCTGAGAAGAAAGCGACGAGCGCGCATACCGAACAACCGGGCGGGCCCAAAGGCGCCTTCCCGCCGTTCGACAAGACGACGTTCGCGTCGCAGCTCTTCTGGGTCGTCATCTGCTTCGTTGCGCTCTATCTCTTGATCTCGCGCATCGCGTCGCCGCGCATTGCCGGCATCCTCGACGATCGGGCGAAGCGCATCGAAAGCGATTTCGCCGAGGCGCAGCGCGACAAGGAAGAGTCCGAGGCCGCGCTTGCCGCTTACGAAAAAGCCTTGGCGGACGCGCGCAGCCGCGCCCAGGCGATCGGCGCCGAGATCCGCGACAAGGTCCACGCCGAGGCGGAGGAGAAGCGCAAGGCGCTCGAGGCGAAACTGAACGGGCAGCTGGCCGAAGCCGAGAAGGCGATCGCGGCCACCAAGACCGCCGCGATGGCCAATGTCCGCGGCATTGCGGTGGACGCGGCAGGCGCGATCGTCGAGCGGCTGGTCGGCACGGCGCCGGCGGCCCCCGCGGTCGCAGCCGCGGTCGACGAAGCGCTCAAGCGCTAGGAGACGGAGATGCTGCACTTCCTCGCCGAGCCCGAAACCTGGGTCGCCGTCGCCTTCCTGATCTTTGTCGGCATCCTGATTTATATCGGCGTGCCGAAGATGCTGACCGATGCGCTCGATGCGCGCGGCAAGCGCGTGCAGGCTGAGCTCGACGAAGCGCGCCGGCTGAAGGAAGAAGCCCAGAAGCTGCTCGCCGAGTACAAGGGGAAGCGGCGCCAGGCCGACGAAGAGGCGGCCGCGATCATCGAGGGCGCCAAGGCCGAGGCCGAGCGGATCGCGGACGAGTCGAAAGTCAGGATGGAAGAATTCGTTGCCCGCCGCACCAAGATGGCGGAGACCAAGATCGCACAAGCCGAGGCGCAAGCCGTTGCCGACGTGCGCGCTGCCGCCGCGGAGGCCGCGGTCGCCGCTGCCGAAAGGATCCTGTCCGATTCCGTGAAGGGCAAGGTCGCCGACGACCTGATCAGTCGCGGCATCGCCGACGTAAAGACGAAGCTGAACTAGGCGGCGACGCCGGCCTTCTTCGGACGCTCGAACTCAACGCCCAGCTGGTCGCCTGTTTCCCACACCACGTGGCAGCGCCGGCTCGGCCCATTACGCTCGGACAGCATCAAAACGAAATCTTTCGGGAGTTCGCCCGGCTCTTCGAGCGCGAGCTTCGCACCGCTCGCTGAAATGTCGATCACACGACATTTGCGCGTCCACGATGCGTCCGGGGCAACAATCGTGGCACCGTACCCAATAGCGCGGCGAACGGAATTGCGGCGGTTGGTTGACATGTGGTGCGCGCTCGGGCGGGGGCACGCTACGGGAGAACTCTTTTACGAAACGTAACCGCTCACTGCCCTTGTTACATTAAATCAACGGCCTTGCAGGATTTCTCGTTCGGTGGAGACCGGGCCGTGAGGAGACCCGTCGCGCGACGCGCAGCGGGGTCTCTTTGCCATTTCGGTTACCGATATGTGCGGTCCTCCTTCGATGGTTTCTTTTTCTTGGTGACGGCCGTCGGGTTCGAGACATTGCTTTGCTGCAGGGGAGCCATCTCGTCGCCGCGGCGGTTCGCTGCCGGACTATTCGGGGTTGGGCGGGTCATGTTCTGGCGCCGCGTAGCGGGATCCGCGCCCGCTCCGCTGGCACCGCTACCGCCGCTGGCGCCCGTCTGGGCAAGGGCCGCTGTCGCGCTGCCGGCAAGCAATGCCGCGGCTGCAAGGGTGCTAATCAGTTTCATTGAGCCTCTCCTTTTTGCCTGGGTCGGGTACCTAAAACCCGCGAGGAAGGCGCATCGTTCCGCCATCATGAGATAAGCCAGAGTCCCTTCTCGCCCTTTGGAGCCGGTTCCCTTGCCATGCAATCGCCGTCGTCGAGGTTGCAGAATGGCACTCTGGAAATCGGCGTTCGACCGGTTCCAATGGAGGCGATCAATGCTCAAGGACGAGACGCTGTCACGCCGCCGGCTGTTGCAGGGCGGCGCTGCCATTGCGGGACTTGCGACCGCTCCCGCGCTGGCGAAAGGGCCGATGCTCAGCACCCAGGCGCCCTACTTCTATCGTTTCAAACTTGGCACCGCGGAAGCGACGATCGTCTCGGACGGACCGCTCCCGCTCGGCGATCCGCACAAGAACTTCCTCGGCCTGTCACCGGCCGAGATGGACAAGCAGCTCACCGACAACTTCCTGCCGCTCGACAACGCCCTGCTTGAGCAGAACATCCTGGTGCTCAACACCGGCGACCGCATGGTGCTGTTCGACACCGGCATGGGCGGGCTGAAGATCTTCGGCCCGACGACCGGCAAGATGATGGCGACGCTGAAGCAGGCCGGCATCGATCCGAAGGACATCGACGCGGTGGTGATGAGCCACGCCCACATCGACCACTGCGGCGGCTGCATGGCCGACGACGGCACGCGCAACTTCCCGAACGCGCAGTACTACATCGCGCAAGCCGACTACGACTACTGGACCGATCCGAAGAAGGTCGGACCCGATTTCAAGGTATTCCTCGAAACCGCGACCAAGAATCTGCCGCCGAACAAAGACCGCATGGTGTTCATCAAGGACGGACAGGAATTCCTGCCCGGCATCCAGGCGATCTCGGCGCCGGGGCACACCGTCGGACACACGATCTTCATGATCTCGTCCGGCGGCAAGCAGCTCTGCTACATCGGCGATCTGACGCACCATCCGGTGCTGCTGATGGAGAAGCCGCTCACCGAGTTCGCGTACGATACCGACCCGAAGCAGTCGGCGCAGACGCGCGTGAAGATGCTCAACATGCTGGCGACGAACCGCATCCCGATCCTCGCCTACCACTTTGCCTGGCCCGGCGTCGGCCATGTGGCGAAGCAAGGCGACGGCTTCCGGTACTATCCGGAACCGATGAACATGGCGTTGTAGGCTCCGCCCCTGCTTGTGACTCCGCTCGTCCCCGCGCAAGCGCTCGCTTTAGTGGGCATGAGCGGAGAACTATTCCGCCGCTTCCTTCTGCGGAACGAGCTTCACCCAGCGCAGCACGGGCTGGCGTGCGGCGCGCGTCTCATCGAGACGACGGCGCGGCGCGTAATAGGGCGCGCCCGAGAAGCGCGCGTTGTCGCCACGCTTTGCCGCCATCGCCAGATCACGCAGCGCCGCGACGAACAGGTCGAGCGAAGCCTTGCTTTCCGACTCGGTCGGCTCGATCAGCATCGCGCCGTGCACCACGAGCGGGAAATACATCGTCATCGGGTGATAACCCTCGTCGATCATCGCCTTGGCGAAATCGAGCGTCGAGACGCCGGTGCCCTCGAGCCAGTGATCATCGAACAGCACCTCGTGCATGCAGGGCCGGTCGCCGAACGGCAGCGACATCAGACCGCGTAAACCGGCGCGGACATAATTCGCGTTCAGCACCGCGTCTTCGGAAGCCTGACGCATCCCGTCCGACCCGTGCGCCAGCATGTAGCTCATGGCGCGCACGAACATGCCCATCTGTCCGTGGAAGGCGCACATGCGGCCGAAGGGCTTTGCGTCGCCCTCACCTGCATGTTCGACGAGGCGGGGGCCATCGGCGCCCGTGACGACATAGGGCAACGGTGCAAATGGCGCGAGCGCCGCCGACAGCGTCACCGGGCCCGCGCCCGGACCGCCACCGCCGTGCGGCGTCGAGAAGGTCTTGTGCAGGTTGATATGCATCGCATCGACGCCGAGATCGCCGGGCCGCACCTTGCCGACGATCGCGTTGAAGTTCGCGCCGTCCGCATAGAAATAGGCGCCCGCTGCATGCACCGCCTCGGCAATCGTCACGACATCGCGCTCGAACAGTCCGCATGTATTGGGATTGGTGAGCATGATGGCGGCGACGTCGGACGAAAGGTGCTTCTTCACCTCCTCGGGATCAACGGTGCCGTCCTCGCGCGCCGGCACAGCCTCGACCCGGTAGCCAAGCAGGGCCGCCGTCGCGGGGTTCGTCCCGTGCGCGGACTCCGGGACGAGCACCACCGACCGCTTCTCGCCGCGCGCGGAAAGCGCCGCCTTGATCGCCATCATGCCGCAGAGCTCGCCGTGTGCGCCGGCCTTGGGCGTGAGCGCGACGGCCGGCATGCCGGTGAGTTCGCACAGCCAGTGCGAAAGCTCCGCGATCAGTTCGAGCGCACCAGGCACGGTCGACTGCGGCTGAAGCGGGTGAATGTCGCCGAGGCCAGGTAGCCGCGCCATTTTCTCGTTGAGGCGCGGATTGTGCTTCATGGTACACGAGCCGAGCGGGAAGACGCCGGAGTCGATGCCGTAGTTCATGCGTGAGAGACGCACGTAGTGGCGCACCACCTCCGGCTCGGACAGTCCGGGCAGGCCGATCTCCTTGCGTTCGAGATTGCCGAGGCGCGGAGCGCGTTTGGGCTCCTCGAGATCGACGCCCGTCACATCGGTCCGGCCGGTCTCGAAGATCAGCGCCTCCTCGATGCGCAGTCCGCGATTGCCGGTAAAGGTCTCGGGCGCGGCCGAGAGCGCCTCGACCGGTTCGGTGGGGCGACCCTGGCGGTTCATGCCAGCACCTCGTGGAGCGCTTTGGCATAAGCGGCGCGGTCCTCGTCCGTGTTCGCCTCGGTCGAGGCGACGACGATGAGATCGCGTAGCTCGGGCCGCGACGGATCGAGCCGGGAGGCGGGCACGCCGCCGAGAACGCCCCGCGCCGCGAGCTTTTCGACGATGTCCGCAGCATCTCCACGAACACGGATCGTAAACTCGTTGAAGAACGTCGAGTTCATCAGATCAACGCCCGGTACGGCGCCGAGCGTCTCGGCCAACAGGAGCGCGTTAGCATGGTTGACCTGCGCGAGGCGGCGCAGCCCCGCCTCGCCAAGCAGGCTCAGGTGGATGCTGAAGGCGAGCGTGCAGAGCCCTGAGTTGGTGCAGATATTCGAGGTCGCCTTCTCGCGACGGATGTGCTGCTCTCGCGTCGAGAGCGTCAGCACGAAGCCGCGCCGCCCTTCCGCATCCACCGTCTCGCCGGCAAGCCGCCCGGGCATTTGCCGTACATACTTCATGCGACTTGCGAACAGGCCCACATAAGGGCCGCCGAAATTGAGCCCGTTGCCGATCGACTGCCCCTCACCCACCACAATATCCGCGCCCATCTCGCCGGGCGGGACGACGAGGCCAAGCGAAACGACTTCGGTGACGACCGCGATCAACAGCGCGCCCGCCGCATGCGCTTTTTCGGCAATCGGCCGCAGGTCGTGCAGATGCCCGTAGACATCAGGCGTCTGCACCACGACGCAGCTCGTCTCCTGATCGATCGCGCCCAGTACATCGTCCGCGCCTTGCGGCGACGGCGGCAGCGGAACGACCGCATGGTCGGACATGCCCGACACAGTCTCGACCGTTTCGCGATAGTGCGGGTGCAAATTTCCCGCGAGCACCGCCTTCTTTCGCTTGGTGATCCGATGCGCCATCAGCACAGCTTCGGCGGTCGCGGTCGAGCCGTCGTACATCGAGGCGTTCGCCACCTCCATGCCGGTCAGCATCGCGACCTGGGTCTGAAACTCGAACAGATAGTGCAGCGTGCCTTGCGCGATCTCGGGCTGATACGGCGTGTAGGAGGTGAGGAATTCGGAACGCTGGATCAGGTGATCCACGCTTGCCGGCACGTGATGCTTGTAGGCGCCGCAGCCGACGAAGAACGGCACCGAACCGGCGGCGGCGTTCTTGCCCGCCATGCGGCCCAGCGTGCGCTCGACCTCGATTTCGCTCTTGGTGAGCGGCAGGTTCGGTAGCGACTTCAGCCGCTTGTCGGCCGGAACATCGGCGAACAGCGCGTCGATATCGGCAACCCCGATACGCGCCAGCATTTCAGAACGGTCTTGAGGTGTGAGAGGCAGATACCGCATGCTCTTCCTGTGTTGTTGTTCAGCCCGGCTCACGCAAACGACATCGCGCCCCGCACAACCACTTCGCTCTTCACCGAGTTCGCGATGTAGCACTCCTCGTGCGCAAGGTGATGCAGCTCATCGAGTTGCTGGGGCGAAGGGCGCTTGTCGCCCGAGAAGGCGATCCGGGGCGAAAGCGTTATCTTCGAGACCCAGAGTTTGCCGCGCTCATTTTTCGTCATGTCACCGACCGCATCGTCGGCGTAGTCATCGACGACGAAACCCTGCTTCGCCGCGACAAAGAGAAACGTCAGCATGTGGCAACTTGCGAGCGCCGCAACCAAGGCTTCTTCGGGATCGACGGCTTCGGCGACCGAATAAGGCAGACGCACGCTGAGCGGCGACGAGGAGGCCGCAACGGTGATTCCTCCATCGAAGCTCCAGCTGTGGCCGCGGCTGTAGCGCTGGTCGGTGAACGTGGCGTCACCGCGCTTCCACATCACGCTCGCGCGATACTCGTGCGTCATACCCCGTTCCCCGTCATTCGAGCGTCTTGAGGAATTCCTTGTACTGTTCCTCGCTCATGAGATCGTTGAGCTGCTCGGGCGACGAAAGCTTCAACCGGAAGAACCAGCCCTTGCCTTCCGCATCCTCATTGATCGTGGCCGGCGTGCCATCGAGCGACTCGTTCACCGCCACCACCTCGCCGCTTGCCGGCGCATAGACGTCGCTTGCAGCCTTGACCGACTCAACCACCGCCGCGTCGGCCCCCTGCTCGACCTTTCTGCCGATCTCCGGCAGCTCGACGTAGACGATGTCGCCTAGCGCGTTCTGCGCGTGCTCGGTGATGCCGACGGTCGCGACATCGCCATCGAGCCTGATCCACTCGTGGTCCTTGGTGTAGCGTGTGGCCATCAGGTGCTTCCTTTCTCGCGCGCTAGCGAACATACCTGTGCGGCACGAACGGCAGCGCGACGATGCTCGCCGCAAGCTCCTTGCCGCGTACGATGAGTTGCACATTGGTGCCGGGCTCGGCGAACCCGTTCTCGACATAGCCCACGGCGATCGGGCCGTTCACAGTTGGGCCGAATCCGCCGGATGTGACCTTGCCGATCGGCTCGCCCGCGATGGAGCGGATCTCGGTGCCCTCGCGCGCCGGCGCGCGACCATCCGGCTTGATGCCGGCGCGTACGCGCGCAGGCTGCTCGGCGAGTTCGCGCTGGATGCGTTCCGCGCCGGGAAAGCCGCCTTCGGCACGCCGCCGTTTCTGGATCGACCAGGTGAGCGCCGCCTCGACCGGCGACGTCGTTGTGTCAATGTCGTGGCCGTAGAGGCAGAGACCCGCTTCCAGACGCAGCGAGTCGCGGGCGCCGAGCCCGATCAGCTTCACGCTCGGCTCGGACAGCAGCCGCTCGGCGATGGCACGCACGCGCGTCGCCTTGCAGGAAATCTCAAACCCGTCCTCGCCGGTGTAACCGGAGCGGCTGATGTGGCAGTCGATGCCATCGAAGCGGGTCGTGATCGCACTCATGAAGGTCATCGGCACCGCCTCGGGGCAATGCCGCCCGACCGCCTGGCGCGCCATCGGGCCCTGCACGGCGACGAGCGCGCGATGATCGGCGCGGATCAGCCGCACGCCCGAAGGCAAGCGCGCCGCGAGATGGGCGTAGTCGGCCTCCTTGGTAGCGGCATTGACCACGAGGAAGAGCACGCCGTCCTCGGCGGGGTCGGCCGAGCGCGTCACCATCAGGTCGTCGAGGATGCCGCCTTCCTCGTTGGTGAACTGAGTGTAGCGCTGGCGGCCAGGCGCCAGATTCACGATATCGGCCGGCACCAGCGTTTCGAGCGCGCGCGCCACCGTCTCGTGATCGGCGCCGACCAGAAACGCCTGCCCCATGTGCGAGACATCGAACAGCCCGGCCTGGGTGCGCACGTGATTGTGCTCGGCGATGATGCCGTCGGCATATTGCACCGGCATCTCGTAGCCGGCGAACGGCACCATGCGGCCGCCGCGCGCGACGTGCAGCGCGTGCAGCGGGGTTTTCAGGAACGGCGCCGAAGCGGCTTGCGACGCGGCTTCTCCAGCAGCGACCGCAGACGCTTCGGGCGGATGCGACGGCGCCGACGCAGGAGCCTGCGTGTCGGTTGTCTCAACTGTGTCGGGCGCTTCTGTCATGACCGTTCCGCAATAAGGACTCGCGCGGGCACTTGTACCCGCTCGAGCCCCCTCTGTCGCGGAACCTGAGAGATTTCGCTGCGGCGCGCCGCAACTTACTCCGTCGGTGAGCCCTTGCCTTGCGGCGCGGCTGCTTTCCAGAGTCTCATCCCCCTGCGGTCCTTTTGCCTGAGCGTTTCCGGGGCGGTTGCGCCTTCGGCGCCGGATTTCTCCGGTCTCTCCCGCAGGATTCGTTTGAGGTGTGGCGATGGTAGTCTCACCCGGCCCCAAGTCAACGGCACCGCGATCTTGTATCGCCGGTATCGCCCGGCGCGCTTCCCCATTGACGAGCGCGCGCAAATCCTGCATCTGCCCCCACGATGTTTACGCATCTCGCCCGCCGCCGCCGTTCGCGCCGCCTTTTGGCGGAGGCACGGCATTTGCGGATGCGCTGAACTCAAACATCCGCCGAAGACCCAAGCCCCCGCCGGAGACGCCGGGGGCTTCGTGTTTCTGAAAGCACCCGTCGTCCGGCACACCGCAGGAGGACGACATGCCGCAAGCCGCACTGAACATCACCGGACCGCACGGTCCGTTCGATTCCCTGATGGAGATCACGAGCCGTCCGGACATCGTGTTCGTGGAAGGACGTGGCTCGTGGCTGCGCGACGCGGACGGCAAGGAGTATCTCGATTTCATCCAGGGCTGGGCGGTGAACTGCCTTGGCCATTGCCCGGATGCGATTACCAGGGCGATCGCGGCGCAAGCCTCCCGGCTCCTCAACTGCAGCCCGTCCTACTACAACGCGCCGATGATCCGCCTCGCGAACCTGATTGCTCAGGTGAGCGGGCTGCACAAGAGCTTCTTCACCAACTCGGGCGCAGAGGCGGTCGAGGGTGCGATCAAGCTCGCACGCAAATGGGGCCAGAAGAATCGCGGCGGGGCTTACGAGATCATCACGATGGAGCACGGCTTCCACGGGCGCACGCTCGCCGCGATGGCGGCCTCCGGCAAACCGCATTGGGAACAGCTGTTCGAGCCGAAGGTGCCGGGCTTTCCAAAAGTGCCGCTCAACGATCTCGCGGCGATTGAGCAAGCGATCACGCCGAACACCGTCGCCGTCATGCTGGAGCCGATCCAGGGCGAGGCCGGCGTGTTTGTTGCGACGGACGAGTTTCTGCGCGGATTGCGTGCGTTGACGGCCAAGCACGGCATCCTGCTGATCCTCGACGAGATCCAGACCGGGATCGGGCGCACCGGCAAGTTCTTCGGCTTCGAGCATGCAGGCATCACGCCGGACATCATGGTGCTGGCCAAAGGGCTCGGCGGCGGGATTCCGCTCGGCGCACTGGTCGCACACGAGGATGTCTGCTGCTTCGAGCATGGCGACCAAGGCGGCACGTTCAACGGCAACGCGTTCGCGACCGCGGTCGGCTGCGCCGTGATGGAGGAAATCGGTAGACTCGGCTTCCTGCAGCAGGTCGCGCAGAGCGGCATCTATCTGACGGCCCACCTCGAAGCGCTTTCACGCAAGCACGGACTCGGCGGCGTGCGCGGTAGAGGCCTGCTGCTTGCGCTCGATTTGAAACGCAACGTCGGGCTGGCAGTCGCCGCGAAGGCGATGGAGAAAGGTTTGCTGATCAACGCGCCGCGTCCGGACTCGCTGCGCTTCATGCCGGCGCTGAATGTGACGCGCGAGGAGATCGACCGGATGGCTGGCGTGCTGGATGAGGTGCTGGCAGCGGTGGGCTAGTTACGTGCGGCGCCGCTTGGAATTGTGCTCGCCGATCCGCGGCATCGCCATGCGCGGCTTGAGGTGCCGCCCGCCCAAGAGCAAAGGCAACAGCGGCACCGGCGTCGTCTCGCCGTTGTCGAGCTTGAGCTCCGCAAGCCCGCCGCTGGCGAGCAAATGCGGATCGTCGAAAAGCTGCTCAGGTTTCACGATCGGCGCATAGGGCAAACCCTCGCGTTCGAATGCGTCCTGCAGCTCCCGCGCGGTGTGGCGTTTGACGATCTCGCGCAGCGCCGGGAGCATCCAGGAGCGCGCCTTCACGCGCAGCGTGTTGGTGGCAAGCCGCGAGTCGTTGGCAAGCCCTCCGAGATCAAAGGCGCGGCCGAACACCGCCCACTGCGTGTCGGTCACGACACCGAGGAAAACCTGCTCGCCGTCGGCGGTGTCGAACAGGTCGAACACGCCCCAGGCATTGATGCGGTCAGGCATCGGCGGGGATGCGACGCCGGTCAGGCGGTACTGCAGCATGTGCTGCGCCGAGAGAAACACGCAGTTCTCGAATAGCCCGACCTGGATCTCCTGCCCCTTGCCGGTGTGCTCGCGCTCGCGCAGCGCCGCGAGCGCGCCGATGACGCCGAACATCCCGCCCATGATGTCGTTCACCGAAGAGCCGGCCCGCAGCGGACGTCCGGGCGGGCCGGTCATGTAGGCGAGCCCCGCCATCATCTGCACGACTTCATCAAGCGCGACGCGGTGCGCGTAGGGGCCCGGCAGGAAGCCTTTGTGCGAGACATAGATCAGGCGCTTGTGCTTCTTCTTCAGCGACGCGTAGTCCAAGCCGTACTTCTTCAGCGCGCCCGGCCGGAAATTCTCGCTTACGATATCGGCGGATGCAACCAGCGTCTCGATGCGGCCGCGATCCTTTGGATCGGAGAGATCGGCGGTCACGCTCTTCTTGTTGCGATTGAACAGCGGAAAGAAACCGGCTCCCGACCCGATCAGCGTGCGTGTCTTGTCGCCGCCCGGCGGCTCGACCTTGATCACCTCGGCGCCGAGATCTCCCAGGATCATGCCGCAGGTCGGTCCCATCACCATGTGGGTGAATTCGACCACGCGCACGCCGCTCAGCGGGAGGCCGCGCGCCTTTCTTGCCGCGGCGGTCTTGCGCACGCTCGCCTTGCGCACGGCACGTCCTCTGGTTCTTCGGGCCATCGATCGCTTCGGAATATCGGGCGCTATTTATTCTTCGACTTGGTCTTGCGCTCGGGCTTGGTGCTCAGGCTCGCCGGATCGAAACCGACATAGACGATGTACGAGTCGAGATCGGCTCCGCGCGGCATCGGGAAGCTCAAGTCCTGCTCGACATGCACGAACGGCACGCCGGTCTGGCCGGGCCCCACCGCGACTGCGAGCTTATAGAACTTGCTCAGCACGGTTTTCGGTGTCGTCCCCTCCTGCACGACTGCCATGCGGAGCGGGATGTCGACCTGGCCGGGGCCGCCGACGGGCCCGACTAGAACGCGGCCTTCGACACCGACCTTCATGGTCATCATGCCGCCGAGCGCCGCGCATTCGCGCGCCATTTGTCCGAGCGAGACCTGGTAGCGCGTGGTCATCGGGCCGGCTTCGGTGCCCGGCTGCGTGATCGCGAGCGTCGCTGCACCCTGGCGCACGGCGACATCCGGACAGTCCAGTTCGACCGCTGGGCCGGCGGGGTTGTTACCACCGGCGGGCGGCTTTGAGGACTTGCCAAACAGCCATCCGCCGAGCTTGTCGGTGATCGATTCCTGCGCACCGGCAGGTGATATCGCCAGGAGAGCGCACGCAAGAAGTGCGGCACGTCCGGCCAGGGAGACAGAGCCCATCACGTATTCATCCCTAAACCCAAAGCGCGCCCCATCCGTGTTCTTGGCATCCGACCTTGGCCGCCCCAAGGCAGTTAAACCGTGCGGTCGCCATGGAGCCGCGCAAACAGCAGGTGATCCTGCCACAGGCCGTTGATGCAAAGATATTCGCGCGCGTAGCCCTCGCGCACAAAGCCCATCTTTTCCAGGAGCCTGATCGAGGCGGCGTTGGAGGGAATGCAGGCCGCTTCGAGCCGGTGAAGCCGCAGCGATCCGAAGGCGAACGGGACCAGGCCGTGGAGCGCACCGGTCATCAGGCCGCGGCGCGAGAAGGGCTCGCCGATCCAGTAACCGAGGCTGCCGGCCTGCGCGACCCCGCGCCGGATATTGGCAAGCGTCAAGCCGCCCACCAGCGCGTCGTCGGACTTGCGGAACAGAAAAAACGCGTAAGAAGTGTCCGCGCGCTGGTCCTCGGCATAACGGCGCAGGCGGCGGCGGAACGCCGAACGGGAGAGATCGTCGGAGGGCCAGGTCGGCTCCCACGGGGTGAGGAACGCGCGGCTCGCCTCGCGCAGCGTCGTCCACTCGCTGTAGTCGGACATCTGCGGCGCGCGCAAGTACACGCCATCTCCTTCGATGATCGGCAGCGGCTCGGAAAAGCTGACGGTGCGAAAGAAGGCCATGGGATGCGTTGCGTTTAGGCGGCGCGTCTCCCGAGACTTTCCGCAATCGCAGCCGCCCTTTCAAGCCCGCGCCCCGGCCCGAGCACCGCGACCGACGGACGACCGCGCCCGATCACGGCGCG
>JBAVXH010000406.1:0-2366 GCA_049698215.1 Xanthobacteraceae bacterium
GCGACTAGTGTCCCGATTCCGAGTTCGCCTCATCGTGCAGCACCCTCGTATGCGAACTTCGGAATCGAAAGGACACTAGCAACTAATTGATTCTAGTGTGGCTTAGGTTCAGAAGTCCGCATTACGGACTCGCCGAAACTCTGTTGCGGACTTCTGAACCGCCACACTAGGCAGCTGTCTGCTAAGGGCCAGACGTGACCTCACCATTTGTCGTGTGATGTCGGCGAGAGGGCGTTCGATCCGGCCAGCGAATATGGCGGCAGGGCGAGTAAGCGCGAGGAACCCGTCTCATTGACTCTGCGGCGCACGCGGGGCGAGCAGTGTAGCAGCAATCCAGCCAATGCCGCTCTCCGTTTCGACCTCGACCCAGTTGCCGGACCGGCTCAGTTCTTTGAGAGTGGCGTCCTTTGCGGCGCTCCCGATGACGCGTCCGCCTTTGCCTGGTGTGGATCTGATGTTTGCGGGTCCCCGCTTTACGACCAGGATGGTTTCAACCTTCGGCGCCGCTGCCGGTTGATCCGGCAGGGCGGCCGCCTGATTTCGCATGGATGGCTGTGTGGCACTCGTCTGCTCCTGCGGCGTCGTGGTGGACGGAGCGGCCTGAGGTTCGGGCGCGGGAGTCGCAACCCGAGGTTCGCGCGGGGGAACCGCAGCCGGCGGCTGCACGGGAGTCGCTGACTGTCGCGGTCCAGTTGGCTCGGATGATGGTCCTGGCGACGGCGCTATCGACGGCGCAGGTGCTGTTGGGGATGCCGGGCGCTCCGCGGCCTCAGGCGGACGCGTGGGTGTTGCCGCCGGTGGGCTTTCACGAGCAGGCGGCATGGCAACCTGCGTGCCATCGCGGCGGTCGACGAAATAGGACGCGGCGGCCGCGAGAAGAAGCAAAGCGACCACGCTTCCAAGCGCAATCCGCGTCGTGGTCCGGCGAGGCGCGACCGAGGCGCTAAGCTCCTGAGGCTTTCGATCTGCCGTCTCGTTGCTCTCGCTTGCGGGCCCGCGCGTGTCGCTGTCGGTATTCATCGTTACTCTCCGCTCGCTCGAGGGACTCGTCCCCCATGTCGGAATGCCGGCCTGTCGTCGAAGTTTCGCGATGGTCGAAGTCGGTCAGCCCCAAAAAGTGGACGTACGAAACGTCAGATTGTGCACATGCATGTGGCGCTGTGGTGGCACTTCTGCCAGGGCGGCGCCGAGCAGAATCAGCGGCCGCTAGATACCACTTCGCGTGAATGGAACTGTGCGCGTGCTCGCGTCAGCGTCGCTTCGCGCTCATGCCCGGCAATAACGAACGGAGAGGAATGCTCAAATCCTCCGCCCCACGCCTTCCCAGTACGGATCGCGCAGCCGCCGCTTGAAGATCTTGCCCGATTCCTCGCGCGGCAGCGCATCGGAGAACTCGACCACGCGCGGCACCTTGTAGTCGGCGATGCGCTCGCGCAGGAAGCGCTGCACCGCTTCGCGCTCGATCTTTGCGCCGTTGTGCGGCTGCACGTGAGCGGCCAACGCCTCGCCGAACTCGGCGTCGGGAATGCCGAACACCGCGCAGTCGGCGACCTCCGGCATGGTGATGAGCACCGCCTCGATTTCGGCCGGATAGATGTTCACCCCGCCCGAGATCACCATGTCGGACTTGCGGTCGCAGATGTAGAGATAGCCTTCGTGATCGAAGTAGCCGACATCGCCGACCGCCACGAGCCCGTCGCGGTCGATGGCTTTGCGGTCCTCGTCCCGGTTGATGTAGGTGAAGTCCGGGTAGGCGGCCTGGCGGCAGTAGATCAGCCCCGGCTCGAACGGCGGCAGGATGTTGCCGGCATCGTCCATGATGCGCACCTCGGCGCCCGCGACGGGGCGCCCGGCGGAGCCCGGATGGGTGCGCGACTCCTCCGATGAGAGCAGCGTGATGAAGCCGGCTTCGCTCGACGCATAGCTCTCGTTGATGACGGGCCCCCACCAGTCGATCATCTGTTTCTTCACCTCGGGCGGGCAGGGCGAGCCGGTCGAGGCGACGTACTGGACCGATGAGAGGTCGTATTTGCGCTTCACCTCGTCGGGCAGGCGCAACAGGCGCACCATGTGCGTCGGCACGAGATACAGCCGGTCGAGCTTGTGCGTCTCGATGTCGGCGAGCAGCCGCTCGGGGTCGTAGCGCTCATGAATGAGCACGAGATCGCCGTTCAGCAGGCTCTGCATCCCGTAGGAGGCAGGCGCCGAATGATACAATGGCGCCACGATCGCGGTGCGCATGCCTTGATGGATTCCGAGCACAGTCTGCGTGATCTCGATCATGCGCTGCATCTGCTCGGGCGGTGGCGGGCGGCGCAGCACGCCCTTCGGCCGTCCGGTCGTGCCGGAGGAGTACGGCACCGAGC
>JBAVXH010000407.1:0-20054 GCA_049698215.1 Xanthobacteraceae bacterium
GCGTGCGCGAGCCAGAGCCGCGCGGCGTTCTCGCCGGCGGCGCGGTCGGCTTCCTTGATGGTCTGCATGTAGTTCTCGAGCCACACGTCCGAGGCGCCGCCAGCCTTGGCGATGGTGTGCCATTTGACGGCGGCAGCCGGGTCGGCCGGCAGGCCGCGCCCCGTGGCGAGAATGCGAGCGAGCCGGTTTTGCGCCACGGCGTTGCCGCGTGTGGCCACCTTGCGGAACAAGGTGGCGGCGCCGTTCTCGTCCTTCGGCACGCCGGTGCCGTTGAACAGCGCGATCGCATATTCGACCTGCGCGGCGTCATTGCCGCTACGCGCCGCGGCGGCGAGCAGCTTCGCGGCCGCGGCGGGATCCTTCGGGACACCGCTGCCTTCCTTGTAGAGAGTCGCCAGCGCGTATTGCGCGTCGGGACTGCCGGCATCGGCGGCGCTGCGGAAGAGTTCGGCCGCACGCGCCGGATTCTGAGACACCTGGCGGCCATCGAGATAGAGCAGCGCGAGATTGTACATGGCGGCGACGTGGCCGAGCTTTGCGGCTTTCTCGAGCAGGGCGGCGGCTTCGGCCTGGTCCTGCGGCGCGCCGCGGCCGGCGAAGCGGAACATGGCGAGCGCAAAGATCGCCTGCCGGTCGCCACGGTCGGCCGCAAGCGAGAACCAGGCGAGCGCCTTCTTCTCGTCCTTCGGCACGCCGTAGCCGTTGGCATAAAGCTCGCCGAGCAGCGTCATGGCGACCGGATCGCCTTCGCCGGCGCGGCGCGAGGCTTCCTTGAAGGCTTCGAGATAGTGGCCGCGCTGAAAGGCACCGAATGCCACATCGCCTTGTCCCGCGCCGGACGCCTGCGGCTGCAAGGCGGCCTGCTGAGATGTCTGCGGGAGCTGCTTCTCCGGAGGCGTGAACGGCACCGCCGGGGTTTGTTCCGGCGCGAAAGCGCTTGGCGGGAGAGGAGTGGCGGCAGCGGGAGCGGGTTTCACGACCTTCGGCTCGACCGATCCGGGAGCCGCGGACTTGGCGACGACCGGCTTTTGCGCCGGCTTGGCGGCAACGGGCTTTTGCGCAGGCTTTGTGCTGGCCGGCTTCTTTGCCGGAATGTTTCCCCGGGGCCGCGCGGCCGGCGGGGTGATCTGCAGCGGCTGCGCGCGCGCCGCATCGACCGCGATCAGCGCGGCAGCGGCAATGCCGCAAAGGAGCACCCTGCGCATCATAATCGCACCGGCTCCGGTGCCCGTGTCAGCGCGTCGGTCGCGGCGCGCATCTCGCCGCGCCAGATGTTGTCCTCGATCGCAACGAACTCTGCGCCGGCCTGGACAAGCGGCGCGATTTCATCGATCCGCGCCGCATGGCCGACGCACGGGATGGTCATCACCTCGGCCCACCAGGCAACCCGCTCCAGCACGGCTTCAAAGTGGGGCCGGCGGCCATCTCGGTCCGGCTCGCCGAACATCACATAGTCTGCGCCCGTCTCGCCGGCGAGCATCGCGTCATGGCGCGAGGCAAGGCCCCCGCAGCCGGCAATGAAGTTTGGTTTGAGGCCGGGCGCCGCGGCTTTGAACTCTGCTGCCCCGCTCAGATGAGCGCCGTCGGCCTGGGTGCGCGCGACCAGCCCAGGGTGGCCGTCGAGCAGCAGGGCCGCGCCATTGCTCTGGATCAGGATGCGCAACGCCTCGATCCGCGCGATGAGGTCGCGTTCCTCGCCATCGGCCAGCCGTACGAGCACCGCCGCGATATCGGCCGCATTCAGCGCGGCGGCGAGATCGTCCGCGATCGCGCCCGGCTCGCCGAGCGGCGGGGTCGCCAGGTAGAGGCGCGGGCTCTCACGCCGCGAAGCCATGGTCATGGCGTTCGCATGCGACCCCTTTTCGGCGGAATGGCGGCGGTCCTTCATCGCCGCACAGCTTCCTCCAAAAAGGTTAAGCCGCCTTTTTCCCTTCCAGGTCGGCCTTCCACTGGCCGAGCGCCGCCAGCCCGTTCATGCGGGCGCGGTGGCTGAAGGCTCGCTGCGCCGCGGCCACATTCTCGGCCTTTCCGGCCCAGGCCTTCTGCGGGGCGGCCTGCAAGGCGCGGCCGTACGAGAAGGTGAGCTTCCAGGGGAGCGGCCCGAGCTTGTTCATGGCGTCGAGATGGGCAGTCGCCTCCTCGTCCGACTGGCCGCCGGAGAGGAACGCGATGCCCGGGACGGTCGCCGGCACGCAGGCCTTGAGCAGCCGCACGGTTTTCTCGGCGACTTCCTCGACTGAGGCCTTCTTGCCGCACTTCTTGCCCGGCACCGCCATGTTGGGCTTGAGCACCATGCCTTCCAGCGCGACGCGGCTGTAATACAGCTCCTCGAAGGTCGTTTTGAGCACCCACTCGCTCACCGAGTAACAGCGGTCGGCGTCGTGATCGCCGTCCATCAGCACCTCGGGCTCGACGATCGGCACGATCTGTTCGTCCTGGCAGAGCGCCGCATAGCGTGCGAGCGCGTGCGCATTCGCCTTGATCGCCGTGTAGCTCGGGATGCCGGCGCCGATGTCGATCACGGCGCGCCACTTGGCAAACTTCGCGCCGAGGCCGCGGTATTCGGCAAGCCTCTCGCGCAGGCCATCAAGGCCTTCGGTGATGACCTCGCCCGGGCAGAAGGGCAGGGGCTTGGTCCCTTTGTCGACCTTGATGCCGGGGAGCGCACCCGCTTGCTCGATCAGCTTGACCAGCGCCGTGCCGTCCTTGGCCTTCTGGCGGATGGTTTCGTCATAGAGGATGACGCCCGAGACGTACTTCGACATCGCCTCGGAGGTGCGGAACATCAGCTCGCGGTAGTCGCGGCGATTGTCCTCGGTGTTTTCGACGCCGATCGTGTCGAAACGCTTCTTGATCGTGCCGGACGACTCGTCCGCCGCCAGAATGCCGCGCCCCGGCGCGACCATGGCCTCGGCGACCTTGTTCAGTTCAGCGAGGTTCATGCGTCCCCTCCTTGCTTCTTGTCCGGGCTAAATCCGCGCATCTCATAGCGCAAGGGTGCGCGCGATGACTATCCCCGGCGAGGTCATTTCGTGGAACCCGACTTTGCGTTGGCAATCCTCGGGATACCGCCTATATGCTGCATTGCAGCATTCAATAGTGCGATGCAGCAACCAATCCGCAAGCAGCGCGTTGGGCCGATTGCCGAAACAAGGAGCAACGCGTGCGCAAACTCGGACAAACGATCGCGACGCTGTCGCGTTATCGGCGCCACTGGTCGACGCTGCTCCATTCGACGGCCGCGCGACCTGGCACAGCACAGTCATCGGCCGCATCCGATCACCTCACCGAGTTGACGGGCTTCGGATCGAATCCCGGCGTGTTGCGGATGTTCAGCTACGTTCCGACAAAGCTCAGCGCATCGCCGCCACTGGTCGTCGTTCTGCACGGCTGCACGCAGTCGGCCGCCAGCTACGATGTCGGCGCCGGATGGTCGACGCTCGCGGAGCGATGCGGTTTCATCTTGCTGCTGCCGGAGCAGACGCAAGCAAACAACCCCAAGACCTGCTTCAACTGGTTCTTGCCGGACGACACCACGCGGGGCCGCGGCGAGGCACTCTCGATCCGCCAGATGATCGAGAAGACGATTGGCGCGCACAGTGTCGATCGCAGCAAGGTTTTCATCACCGGACTCTCCGCCGGCGGCGCGATGACGGCCGCGATGCTCGCCACGTATCCGGAGGTGTTCACGGCCGGCGCGATCATCGCGGGATTGCCCTATGGGACTGCGGGCAATGTGCAGCAGGCTTTCGAAAGCATGTTCCAAGGAAGGGCGCATACGGCAAAGGAATGGGGCGACCTGGTACGGCGTGCGTCGTCACACCACGGTCCGTGGCCGCGCGTCTCGATCTGGCATGGCGACGCCGACGCGACGGTGAAGCCGGTCAATGCGGATGCGCTGGTGCAGCAATGGATCAATGTTCACGGCATCGACGCGACGCCCGTGGAAGGCAAGGTCGGCGGCTATCCGCACAAGGTGTGGCGACGTGACGGGATCGATGTGGTCGAGTCCTACTCCATCACCGGCATGGCGCATGGCACACCGCTCGCGACCGGCACGCGGGACGGACAGTGCGGCGTCGCCGGGCCGTTCCTGCTCGAAGCCGGCATTTCCTCGTCATGGCACATCGCGCAGTTCTTCGGGCTGACCGGCGAGGCACGGGAACGCGTGCAAGAATCCGCGGCAGTTCACGAGCAAGCGGGTCGTACGCCATTGGTGCCGGATAATGTTGAGATCATTCCCGACGAGCGCGTGGAGATCCTCAACGGAAAGACGGATGAATCAAAATTCGATGATGCGCCACGCGCTGGCCCGATCGACGTGATGGCCGTGATCACGAAGGCGCTGACGCAGGCCGGTCTGATGAAGCCGCCCGCCGCGTAGCGCTCAGGCGCGAAGCGCCTCGACGCCCGGCAGCTTGCGGCCCTCCAGCCATTCGAGGAACGCGCCGCCCGCGGTTGACACATAGGTGAACTTGTCGGCGACGCCCGCATGGTTGAGCGCCGCGACCGTGTCGCCGCCGCCCGCGACCGAGACGAGTTTTCCAGCCTTGGTGCGCGCGGCTGCGTAGCGGGCCACGTCCACCGTGCCGGCATCGAACGGCGGCATCTCGAACGCGCCGAGCGGGCCGTTCCAGACCAGCGTCGCGGCATCGTCGATTGCGCCCTTGATGCGCTCGATCGACTGCGAGGCGACGTCCAGCACCATGCCGTCGGCCGGGATCGCGTCAAAGCCGTAGGCATGCGAGGGCGCGTTCGCCTGGAAGTGAAACGCAACGATCGCGTCGACGGGAAGGATGATCGCGCAGTTCGCGTCCTCGGCCTTGGCGAGGATGCGCCGCGCCGTGTCGGCCATGTCCTTCTCGGCGAGCGACTTCTGCACGTTGACGCCCTGCGCATACATGAAGGTGTTCGCCATGGCGCCGCCGATCACCAGCGCCTGCACCTTGGTGATCAGATTTTCCAGGAGCTCGAGCTTGGTCGAGACCTTGGCGCCGCCGACGACCGCGATCACCGGACGCTGCGGCTGCTCCAGCGCCTTCGTTAGCGCTTCAAGCTCGGCCTGCATGGAGCGGCCCGCATAAGCCGGCAGCTTGCTTGCCAGGCCTTCGGTCGAAGCATGCGCGCGATGCGCGGCGGAAAAAGCATCGTTGACATAAACGTCGCCGAGCTTGGCAAGTTGCGCCACGAAGGCCGGATCGTTCTTTTCCTCTTCCTTGTGGAAGCGGGTGTTTTCCAGGAGCAGCACGTCGCCGTTCTTCATCTCGGCGACGGCTTTCTCCGCCGCTTCGCCGATGCAGTCGTCCGCAAACGCGACGTGTCGCTTGAGGATATGACCGAGTTCGGTCACGACGGGCTTCAGCGATTCCTTCGGATCGCGGCCCTTCGGCCGCCCGAAGTGCGCCAGCAGGATGACCTTGCCGCCCTTCTGCGCGATTTCGGTGATGGTCGGCGCGACGCGCTCGATGCGCGTTGCGTCTGTCACCTTGCCGTTCTCCATCGGTACGTTGAGGTCGACGCGCACGAGCACGCGCTTGCCGGAGAGGTTGGCGGAATCGAGAGTGCGGAAATCAGGCATGGGCATTCTCTTCGTCATGCCCGGCCTTGTGCCGGGCATCCACGTCTTGCCTTAGTGAACAGATCTAAGGCGTGGATGGCCGGGACAAGCCCGGCCATGACGTGGATAGAGCGAAACTAGATCAGCTTCCCCATCGCCACCGCCGTGTCCGCCATGCGGTTCGAGAAGCCCCACTCGTTGTCGTACCAGGCGACGATGCGGACAAACGTGCCGCCGATGACCTTGGTTTGATCGATCCCGAACGTGGCCGAGTGCGGATCGTGGTTGAGGTCGGAGGAAACGAGCGGCTCGTTCGTCCACGCGATGATTTCGCTCAATCGGTTCGATTGCGTCGCCGCCACGATAACCTTGTTGACCTCTTCGACGGTGGTGGCGCGCTTGGCTGTGAATTTCAAGTCGATGAACGAGACGTTCGGCGTCGGCACGCGGATCGCCGCGCCGTCGAGCTTGCCAGAAAGCTCCGGCAACACGAGGCCGATGGCTTTGGCGGCGCCGGTCGTGGTCGGGATGATGTTCAGCGCCGCGGCGCGCGCGCGGTAGAGGTCCTTGTGCATCGTGTCGAGGGTCGGCTGGTCGCCGGTATAGGAATGGATCGTTGTCATGAAGCCCGACTCGATCCCGAACGCCTCGTTCATGATCTTTGCCATCGGCGCGAGGCAGTTGGTGGTGCACGAACCGTTGGAGATGACGAGATGGTCCTTCGTGATCTTGTCGTCGTTGATGCCGTAAACGATCGTCGCATCCGCGCCGTCGGCCGGCGCCGAGACGAGCACGCGCTTGGCGCCGGCGACGAGATGCGCGGAGGCCTTGTCCTTGGAGGTGAAGATGCCGGTGCACTCGAGCGCGATGTCGACGCCAAGATCCTTCCACGGCAGCTTCGATGGGTCGCGCTCAGCGCAAACCTTGATCTTGCCCGTGCCGAAGTTGCCGAGGTCGATGGAGTCGCCCTCGACCGTGACGGTGCCCGGGAAACGGCCGTGCACCGAATCATAGCGCAGCAGATGCGCGTTGGTCTCGACCGGGCCGAGATCGTTGATCGCCACGATTGTGATGTCCCGGCGGCCGGACTCGGCGATGGCGCGCAGGACGTTGCGGCCGATGCGGCCAAACCCGTTGATGGCAACCCGGACGGACATGTCTCACCTCCAAAATAGCGATCGTCATCGCCCGCGGAGGCGGGCGACCCAGTAAACACCGAACTGCCGTGATTACTGGGTGCCCCGCTTTCGCGGGGCATGACACCAAAAACGTGGCGGCTTGTTAGCTCAACTTCCGAGCCTGCTCAACGCCGCCTCGGCGACCTTCTCGGGCGTGATCCCGAAGTGCCGGTAAAGGTCCTTGTACGGGGCGCTGGCGCCGAAGCCGTGCATGCCGATGAACACGCCATCCGGGCCCATGATCGCGTCCCAGCCTTGGCGCACGCCAGCCTCGACTGCGACATTCACGGCAGCCGTCCCGATGATCGCCGCGCGCTCGGAGGCATCCTGCGCGGCGAACAGTTCCAGGCACGGGACCGAAACCACTCGCGTCAGCACGCCCTTCGCGTCGAGCAGCTTCTTCGCCTCGACCGCGATCGCAACTTCCGAACCGGTGGCGAAGATCGAAACCCGGGTCTGACCTGCAATCGAGGCCGCGATCTCGTAGGCGCCGGCCGCGCACAGGTTGCGCGTTACGTAGTCCTTGCGCAGCTGCGGCAGGTTCTGGCGCGTCAACGCGAGCACGCTTGGACCGTCACGGTTCTCCAGCGCAAGTTGCCAGCACTCGATGGTCTCGACCGTGTCGCACGGGCGGAACACATGCAGGTTCGGGATCGCGCGCAACGCCGCGAGATGCTCGACCGGCTGGTGCGTCGGGCCATCCTCGCCGAGGCCGATCGAGTCGTGCGTCATCACATGGACGACGCGCTCGCCCATCAGCGCGGCGAGGCGGATCGCGGGGCGGCAGTAATCCGAGAACACCAGGAACGTGCCCGAATACGGGATGACGCCGCGATGCAGCGCCATGCCGTTCATGGCGGCCGCCATGCCGTGCTCGCGGATGCCGTAGTGAATGAAGCGCGCCGCGTAGTCGCTTGCCGACATCGCCGCCATGCCCTTCGGGCGCGTATTGTTCGAGCCGGTGAGATCGGCCGAGCCGCCGATCATCTCGGGCACGACGGAGGTCAGCACGCCCAGTGCGTTCTCGGAGGCAACGCGCGTCGCGATTTCCTTGGGCGCGTTGGCCAGTTCTTGCTTGAACTTGCGCACCGCGTCGTCCAGCCCAAGCGGCAGGTCGCCATTGATGCGGCGCGCGAACTCGCTTCGCTTGTCCGTCGGCAATGCGGCGAGCCGTTCGTCCCATGTCTTGTGCGTAGACTTCGAGCGCTGACCCGCGGCGCGCCACCAGCTCAGGATGTCGGCAGGGATTTCGAACGGAGGAGAGTTCCAGCCGAGCTTCTCGCGCGCGCCCCTAATCTCGTCGGCGCCGAGCGGCGAGCCGTGCGAGCTTGCCTTGCCGGCCTTGGTCGGCGCGCCGAACCCGATCATGGTCTTGCACGCGATCATGGTCGGCTTGTCGGACTTCTTCGCCGCCGCAATCGCGCTCGCGATGGCGGCAGGATCGTGCCCATCGATGCGCGAGCCGTTCCAGCCGGCGGCCTCGAAGCGCTTCACCTGATCGACCGAGTCTGCGAGCGACAGCGGCCCGTCGATCGAAATGCCGTTGTCGTCGAACAGCACGATCAGCCGGTTGAGCTTGAGGTGCCCGGCGAGCGCAATCGCTTCCTGCGAAAGTCCTTCCATCAGGTCGCCGTCGGAGGCGAGCACGAAGGTGTGGTGATCGACGATGTCGCCGAACTCGGCCGCGAGGTGCCGCTCCGCGATCGCCAGGCCGACCGCATTGCCGAGGCCCTGGCCAAGCGGGCCGGTCGTCGTCTCAACGCCGGGCGTCTCAAAGTTCTCGGGGTGACCGGGCGTGTTCGACCCGAGCTGGCGGAAGCGCTTGATCTGCTCGATCGTCATCGCCTCGTAGCCGAGGAGATAGAGCAGCGCATAAAGCAGCATCGAGCCGTGGCCAGCCGAGAGCACGAAGCGGTCGCGGTCGGGCCATTGCGGGTCGGCCGCATCGAACTTCAGGAACTGGGTGAACAGGACGGTTGCGATGTCGGCCGCACCCATGGGCAGGCCCGGGTGGCCGGACTTTGCCTGCTCGACCGCGTCCATCGCGAGCGCGCGGATGGCATTCGCCATGCGGTCGTGCTCGGCGCGGCCTTGCGGCAGGGTTTCGGGTTCGCGCATTGCGGCGGCCGGAGGATTCATCGCGTTTCCTTGAGCACTTCCGGGCTGGATAACACGCGAGCCCGGGCAATCAAATGCCGGGCCCAAGACTCCGGTGGATTGTCCCAACACAGGCCGGCCGGGCCGATCTCCTCGGTTTGGGCATCGCGACGGAACCATTCCGGCCCGGCCCGGTTCGTTGCCCATGAGAGCCGGACTCATCGCTCCGGCCGTGGAGGAGCACATGAACGGCATCATCTATCTGATCGGCCTGATCGTGGTGATCATGGCCATCCTGTCGTTCCTCGGCCTGCGCTGAGGAAACCGCCATGGTCATGATCGAAACCGTGAAGGGAGAGCCGGCCGCCGGTCCGGTGCCGACGCCGGGCGGTCCGCTGTCCTACATCCATTGGGGACCGGGCATCGCGGGAGCGATCGTTGCGGCCGCAACGTCATTCGTCATGATGAGCTTTGCCTCCGCGGTCGGCCTGATGGTGGCGTCTCCTTCGCCGACGTGGCGCGACGCCTCGGTGTGGCTCGCGATCCTGTCGGGGTTCTGGATCATCGTGGTTGCGGTCGGGAGCTTCGCGCTCGGCGGCTATATCGCGGGACGCGTCCGCTCAACCTGGAACGCCTCGCCGGATGAGGTCGAATTCCGTGACGGCGTGCATGGCCTGATCGCCTGGGCGCTCGGCGTGATGCTGGGGGCCGTGCTGCTCGCGCTGACCGCGACCACGTTCGCGTCCGGAAACGCCGCTTCGCCTCCGCGTGACACGGCCGGCGCCCCGTCCTTCCTGGCGTTCGAACTTGATCGTCTGTTCCGCCCCGAAGCCGCCGGACCGGAGCTTCGCGGCGAAGCCGCCCGCATCATCATGCGAGGGCTCGGCCGCACCGAACTGCCGGCCGAAGACAGAGCGCAACTCGTTCGCATCACATCGTCGATTTCCGGATTGGCGGCGCCGGAAGCGGAGCGCCGCGTCGGCCAAGTCCTGACTGGTGCGCGCGTCGCGGCCACGCAGGCACGGCGCAGTGCCGTGATCCTCGGCTTCTCGCTTGCGGCAGCCTTGCTGGCAGGCGCGGCGGCAGCCTGGATGGCGGCGGGTCTCGGCGGAAAGCACCGCGACGATGAGTTCGCGCCGCCGCTGCGCTGGGGCGCGGCGCCGTTCTGATCAGTCGAAGCCGGGCGGCGGCGTAAAGCCGCCGAACGTCTTTTCGGCGAGCTTGGCGAACGCAAGGGACGTCTTGTCCCTGCCTTGCGCGGTGATCGCCTGGTAGCCGACCGGGAGGCCGGAGCGCGTGAGCCCGGTGGGCCCGACCGTCGAGGGCAAGTAGACAAGACCTGAGTAGCCCGCCCAGAACAGCTGATCGGTCGGTGAGGCTTGCTTCCCGTTGACCGGAATGCGGCGACGCCAGCGCTTGCCCTCATGCGAGTGGTCATGCGGGAAGGCGGCGGATGCCGCGACCGGGCAGAGCAGGATATCGTAGTCCTTGAAGAAAGCGTTGAAGGCGAGCCGCATCTGGTGCCGCTCGTTGTTGAGCTGCAGCCAGCGCCGGTGCGGCATGGTCACGCCGTCGACGGTGCGCGCGAGGAATTCGTCAGTCTCGCCTTCCGTGACCGCGCGCTTAAGGTCATCGATGTCGGAATCCGGCATTCGCGCCGAGGTCGCGGCGCGCAGCAAGCGGACATACACATCATAGAGCCGCGCCGTGTCGATCGCGGGCTCGGCTTCCTTCACCTTGGCTCCGGCCTTGGCGAGCTTGTCGGCCATCGCCTGAAGCTGGTCGGCATACTCGCCGTCCACTTCGCTCGCCGGATCGGTGAACTTCACGGCGATGCGGAATTGCTTCAGCGAAGTCTTTTCGCACTTCGGCAGCGCGACTTTCAGATACGCGCCATCGTCCGGATCAGGTCCCGCCATAATGTCGAGCGCGACATCGAGATCCTGCGCTGAGCGGGCGAGCGGCCCGACCGCCGAGATGTCCGAAGGCGTGACGACGCCCGGCAAGGCCTGGCCGCGCGGCGTGACCAGCCCATAGGTCGGCTTGTGGCCGAACACCCCGCAATAGTGAGCCGGGTTGCGAATCGACGAGCCGATGTCGCTGCCGGCCTCGATTCCCGTGAGGCCTGCCGCAAGCGCCGCGGAGGAGCCGCCCGACGAGCCGCCGGGCGTGCGGCTTGTGTCCCACGGATTGTTGGTGGTGCCGTAGATCGCATTGTAGCTCTGCCAGTCGGCGAGCAGGATCGGCACGTTGGTCTTGCCGAACAGAGTCACGCCGGCATCGATCATGCGCTGCGCCAGCACGGCGGTCGTCACCGTGACATTGTCCTTCATCGCCGGCACGCCCCAGGTGGTCGGCGAGCCCGCGACCTGGAAACTCTCCTTGATGGTCATCGGCACGCCGTGCAGCGCCCCGAGGCGCTTGCCCCTCTTCAGCGCGGCATCGGCCGCCTTCGCGCGCTTGCGCGCTTTGTCGCGGTCCATCCAGATCACCGCGTTGAGCTTCGGATTGTATTTCTCGATGCGCGCGAGGAAATGGTCGAGCAGTTCGAGCGCGCTCACCTTTCTGCGGCGGATGAGCGAAGCAAGCTCGGTCGCGGACTTGTAGTGCAGTTGATTCATCCGGAAATTCCTGACGAGGAGGCGGGAGTGCGATCCTAGCGTGGCACTCCCCGTTGCGGCCATCTGGCGTGTGACGCTTTCACCACCGCGGCGCCAAATCCACGACAAATCCACGACATTGTTTTGCCCCCATGATCGGCGAGCGTTGACGCGACGGTGCAGCGCAACGTAAGTTTCGAGCGCAAATCGTTGGCGCTTCAGGGATTTCGGGGCGCACGGGCGGGCCGTGGCGGCTGGCCCGCGCGAGGGGAGGCCATGACTGACGCGAGCGCGATCGAGGCCGCAACCAAGCGGCTGTCCGCGGCTCTCGACGCCCTGGAAGGGGCGCTTGAGCACCGCCGCGACACCGATCGGGGCGAGAACGCGCTGGCCGCGCAGGTGCACGCACTCGGCACCGACCGCTCCAAGCTCGCTTCCGACCTCGATGCCGCGACCGCCCGCGCCCGCAGGCTCGAAGCCACCAACCGCGAAATTGCGCAGCGGCTCGACGGCGCGATGGAAAACATCCGCTCCGTGCTCGAGGCACGGCGATGAGCCACGTCAGCGTCACGATCCACGGCCGGCAGTACCGCATGGCCTGCGAGGACGGCCAGGAAGATCACCTGGTGCGGCTTGCCAAGGACCTCGATCAGCGCATCGAGCAATTGAAGGCGAGCTTCGGCGCCATCGGCGACATGCGGCTGATCGTGATGGCGGCGCTCACTCTCGGCGATGAGCTGAGCGAGGCGGCGAAACGCCTGCGCCGGCTCGAGGAGGAACTCAGCGCATTGCAGGACGCGCGTGTTACTTCGAGCGAGCGCGCCCAGGCGATGCAGATCGCCGTTGCCAATGCGCTCAATTCCGCCTCCGAACGCATCGAGAGCGTGACACGCAGCCTCAACCAGAGCCGCGGCGAGAACGTCGGGATCGGATAGCGCTGAGCGCGCCGCCGCGATCCGGTACCCTGTTGCGAGTCACCAGGATCAGAGATGACTGCAAAGCCCCGAGGAATGGAGGCCATAGGTGGTCGACGGACAGCGTCGACGCCAGATAGCGCGGGCTGGCGTCTGGCGGTGCGAGGGCCGATCCGGGCTTACGACGAGCATTCAGACCGGGAAATAGAACTTCACCTCGGTCAAAGCGATCCGAAGAGCATTGAGGGGCTGCTGATCGACTTTCGCTATGTCACACGTGATCGAGAAATCTCGCGTCGATCGGTCCTTTGCTGGCAGTGCGGACGGGACGGGGACCGCCTCTATGTCCGCGGCTATTGTGCATTCCGTGAAGAGCTCAGGACATTTCGAATCGACCGGATGTCGGACCTGGTCGCAATTCGAGGCGAGCAAGCGTCGCCGGTCGAGGATATCGCTGCGTTCTTTGCCGCATTTGTCGCTCGGGACACCCGCGAACGGCGCAGCTTGGGTATCGAGGCGCAGGATTAATCGACCTTATGGTGGCGTACCGCGCGCCGAACCATTACATTGCGCGGGCGGGGCTGCGGGGTGCGACGGATACATACTCCCGGGGCCTTACGATCCCTAAGGGAGCTGTCCCTGGCCGGACCCGTGGGTCCGGACATATGGCGCCCACCTACTTCTGTAGGTTCCCGGGGTCGAAATCCGACGGCTTTTGCGGCTCCGCACTCTTCCCCGTCATCCTGAGGTGGCCGCCAAGCGGCCCTCGAAGGATGGCCGCAAGCTCTGAGCTTCGCCAGCCACCCTTCGAGGCTCGCTTCGCTCGCACCTCAGGGTGACGATCCCTACAATGTCCGGCGACGCCGTCTCCGAGCTGAAGACTATCGTCCGCAAGGACGCGCTGATCCGGCGCGATGCGATTCCCGCGGCTGAGCGCGCGCAGGCCGCGGAGATGATCGCGGCGCGCGCGTTTCCTTGTCCGATCAAGCCGGGCGCGATCGTCTCCGGCTTCATGCCGCTGAAGACCGAGATCAATCCGCTGCCGCTGATGCGCAAGCTCGCGGCGGCTGGCGCGCAGCTTGCGCTGCCAGCGATCGCCGGGCGCGGCAAGCCGCTGACTATGCGCGTCTTTGCGTTCGGCGATGAACTCGCCTCCGGACAATGGGGCATCCGCGAGCCGAAGGCTGACGCACCGGAAGTCGCACCCGACATCCTGCTCGTTCCGTTGCTCGCCTTCGACCGCAGCGGCCATCGCATCGGCTACGGCGCGGGCTACTACGACATGACCATCGCGAAACTGCGCTCCATGAAGCCGGCGATCGCCGCCGGGATCGCGTTTGCGGCGCAGGAAATCGAGCAAGTCCCGGTCACCGCGCGCGACGCGCGCCTCGATCTCGTGCTAACGGAGCGCGAGGTGATCGACCTGCGCGGGAGTTGAATGCGTCTCTTGTTCGTCGGCGATGTGGTGGGGCGTTCGGGCCGTGCGGCCGTGACCGAGCGTCTGCCGGTGCTCAGGCGCGACTGGAAGCTCGACTGCGTGATCGTAAACGGCGAGAACGCCGCCGGCGGCTTCGGCATCACCGAGGCGATCTACACCGAGATGATCGACGCCGGCGCGGACGCGATCACCGGCGGCAATCATTCATGGGACCAGCGCGAGGCGCTCGTCTTCATCGAGCGCGCGCCGCGGCTCGTCCGCCCGCTCAACTATCCGCCGGGCACGCCGGGGCGCGGGATGGTGCTGTTCGAAACCGCCAGCGGGGCGCGCGTGCTGGTGATCAACCTGATGGGCCGTGTCTTCATGGACCCGCTCGACGATCCGTTTGCGCTCGCGGAGCGCGAACTCTCCGCCTGCGCGCTCAAGGCTGCGGCCGATGCGATCGTGGTCGACATGCATTGCGAGGCGACGAGCGAGAAGCAGGGTATGGGCCACTTCTGCGACGGCCGTGCAAGCCTGGTGGTCGGCACCCACACGCATGTGCCGACGTCCGACCACCGTGTGCTGCCCGGCGGCACCGCGTTCATCACCGATGTCGGCATGACCGGGGACTACGATTCCGTCATCGGCATGAACAAGGCGGAGCCCCTGCATCGCTTCGTGCGGCGCATCTCGTCGGGCAAGTTCGAGCCGGCGCTGGGCCCCGCGACGTTTTGCGCCGTCGCGGTCGAGACCAACGACGCGACCGGTCTTGCGACCCGCATCGCGCCGGTGCGGCTCGGTGGAAAGCTCCAGGAAGCCCGCCCCGCATTCTGGGAATAGATTTTTGCGGCGCGCGGACCTATAAGGCCCGCCGAAATCATCCATTCCGTGTTGTTCCCGGAGGCTCCCTTGGCCGGCCATTCCCAGTTCAAGAACATCATGCACCGCAAGGGGCGGCAGGATGCGATCAAATCGAAGGTGTTCGGCAAGCTCGCGCGCGAAATCACCGTGTCGGCCAAGATGGGCCTGCCCGATCCTGCGATGAACCCGCGGCTGCGCGCCGCGATCCTGGCGGCCCGCGCGGAGAGCATGCCGAACGACAACATCACCCGCGCGATCAAGAAGGCGACCGGCGGTGATGCCGAGAACTATGACGAAATGCGCTACGAGGGATACGGCCCGGGTGGCGTCGCGGTGATCGTCGAGGTGCTGACCGACAACAAGAACCGCTCGGCCGGCGAAGTGCGCGCGAGCTTCACCAAGGCGGGCGGCAATCTCGCCGAGACCGGCGCGGTCTCGTTCATGTTCGACCACGTCGGCGTTGTGGAGTTCGACGCCAAGGCCGCGGACGCCGACGCGATGCTGGACGCCGCGGTCGAGGCTGGCGCCGAAGATGTGGCCTCGAGCGAGAACGGGCACGAGATCTACACAACGACGGAGTCGCTGCGCGAGATTGCGAAGGCGCTGGAGGCGAAGTTCGGCGAGCCGCGCAAGGCAACCTTCACCTGGAAGCCGAAAAATACCGTTCCAGTCGACGACGAGGCGGGCGAGAAGGTGCTCAAGCTGATCGATGCGCTCAACGATCAGGACGACGTGCAGAACGTCTATGCCAACTTCGAGGTGTCGGACGCGCTGGTGGCGAAGATGAGTGCTTAGCCGACGGAGGCTATTTGGCTCGTTGCGTCCGAACGTGACTGGGTAAGCACTTTTTGTGCCTCCTGAAGTTCGGAATCGATCCCTTCTTCGTTGACGGGCGATTCCAAGATTACTGGAACGCTTGCCAGGACGTCAGCCAAGCGATGGTAGGCGCGCTTGGCAATAAAAGACATTACAAAGTGCTTTCCTTTGCCGTTTATCTCGCTCAGGTGGACCTGCGCTAGGCGATCGCCGAACTCAGACAGAATGCGAGTGGCCTCTGTCATCGTCGGGTCCACCTGTCTGGCGTGTGCAACATCAAAACACAGCCTCGCTTGAGGCAGCTTATCAAAGAACCCGCGGAGTTCTTTGGCGGTTCTACCAGTCGCCTTTCGAGAATCCATGTTCTCAATGCACAGACGATTTCCGAGTTGCTGCCAAAGCGACAAATCACAAATCGTGTCCGGATGGACTACGACATTGAATCCTCTTTCAGTGATGCTTCTGAGTCGTTCAACAAGCTCACATTCATCTTGGTAATCTGTGGGCGCGTGAAAAGAGATGTATCGATAGCGCTGTTGCAGTTCTCCCAGACGTGACAAGACTGCATTCAGCAGCGGAAGAAGTTCGACGGAACGAAGAGCTGATAACTCGACGGCATCCGCATCCTTTGAAGCAAGCATACTTAGACCGCGCTCAAAATCGCCCAACGCCAGTGCTCCTGTTGAAAACCCAATCGTCGGCATCAGAAGACCCCGTATCGTTTGACGAGTTGCGAAACATCGTCGTTGGATTCGAACAAGAGGTTGGTGAGAGCGTCATCAAATTTCTTAGAGAAGCTTCGTGCCTCGCGGAACACGTCATCGTTATAGGCTTTTTCAGGTGCCAAGTCTTCGAGCGCGTTTCGCTTTCTGTCGTCGTCGAGCATCTGCAAGAACGAATCGTAGGAATCGAAGATATCGGTTGCGAGCGAAGGTGAGTATTGTTCGATAATGGTGGCTAGCGATTCCAGAGGTGCTCTTTCCGTCCAAGTTTGAAGGTGGGCAACCAACTTCTCGGTGAGCAATTTCTGATCTATCGGCTCGTACGGAGTTAGCTTCCAGGATAGGCACATGAAGAGCCCGGAAACGAACAACAGCTTTCGCGACATCCGGAGCTTGATGTTTCGCAGCGCCCACTTCTTCCCCGCTCGCGCTCGATACTTATTCGCATAATCCACAGCCATCGTGCGCCAGAAGCGCACCACATCGTTGAGGAGAAAGCGTGGGATTTTCTTAGTCTGATCATCCGGCTTAAGGAAGCCTGCATCTTCCCAGACATACCGGTGAAGGATTCCCTGCAAGATACGATCACGAACTGATTCGCTCGGGCCTACTGCAACGGGCGCCGATTCTAGCAGCAGCAACAGGCGGCGCGTCATGTTTTTGTTCGTGTCTTCGTCGCCCCCGATCGCATGGATAAGGTCGTGGCTGAAGACCAATCCACCAAACGTTTCGGTAGGGCCGGGCTCAATGAAACGCGCGCCGGTCAGCTTTTGCTTTAGTTGATGCACGATTTCCAAGTGGCCGGTATCGGCGCGACCGTCGATAAGCACCGTCCAATCAAGGTCGCTGCCGGCTGTGAACTCGCCTCGCGCCAATGAACCGAAGACCACAAGCGCAGTTTCGTCGGTTGAAAGTAGGCCATTCGCCAGTCGCGACAAATCAGCCATCTTTTCATGACTGGTCACCTCGGCCGCAGCAATATGCGGCCAACGATTCTGATTCGCTCCTCTGAGGCGGTCTATGGCGCGAGTTGGCATCGGCAACTGTGCTTATCGGGCTGAGTCGTTCACGACTGTATCCGATGGTTCGGGGTTGGCGCGCAAGGAGACTGAAACTTCGCCACTTTCAGGATAGCGTTACCTCAGCCACCCATCCCACAGCGGCATGCTCGTCAGTGCCGCGAGCACGATGATCGCATAGGCCGTCCGCCGGTACACTTGCTCCGATGCAAAGTGAAAGAACCTCGCGCCCACGAACATTGCGAGGATATGCGCTGGCGCAAGGAACGCCGCGAGCGCGATCACGTCGGCGGTGATCAGGCCGAACCACAGATACGTGACGGCCAGTGCTGCCGCCATGATGGCGAAGAACACCACGAAGTTCGCCCGCACCACCGCGGCGGCCGCCATTGAGGAGAGCCAGAACAGCACCACCGGCGGGCCGAAGATCTGCACCGCGCCGCCGAGCACGCCGGCGACGAGGCCGACCAGGATCGTGACGATCAGCATCGGCTGGCCGTGATAGCGCCAGCCGGTCGAGAGCACGACGACGATCACCAGCACCAGCGCCGCCATCACCCAGCGCAGGTGGGCGGGGTCCGCGTATTGCAGGATCAGCGCGCCGAATTGCGCCGCGATGATCGCCGAGACGGCGAGCGGCACGATCTCGCGCCACACCGCCTGCCGCCACACGCCGATCGAGAACACGATACCGGTGACGAGGTCGGTCAGCAGGAAGCTCGCCGCGCCGATCTTCGGCCCGTAGAGCGCGCTCATCAGCGGCACGTAGATCAGCGCCGAGCCGAACCCGGAAAAGCCGCGCACCGCGCCGGACAGCACAGAAACGCCGAGCGCGAGGGCAAAGCGCGGGTCGGAAGCGATGGCCGCGAACGTCGAGGCGGTGGGCAGGTCGATCATCACCGTATCCATCCGTCCCACAGCGGCATGCTGACGATCGCGGCTGCGACGATGATCGCGTAGGCGACGCGGCGATAAGCGCTCTCCGATGCGCCGTGGAACCAGCGCGCGCCCGCCCACATCGCAAGGGTGAAGGGAATCCCCAGCACCACCGACAGCGCCAGGATATCCGCCGTGATGATGCCCTGCACCACATAGACGGCGCCGGTGATGAATCCCATCAGCATGAAGAACACCATCAGATTGGCGCGCACCGTGACGGCGTTGCTCGCGCCCCCGAGCCAGAAGATGATCACTGCGGGCCCCGCGATCTGCACTGCGCCGCTGCCGAAACCGGCGAACAGGCCGACACCGACTGACACCGGCAGCGTCGGCCTGCCGTGATAGCGCCAGCCTGACGCGAGCACCGCGAGCAGCCCCAGCACAAGCACGGCGATGAACCAGCGGAGCACGATGGGGTCGATCCAGAGCAGCGCCATCGTGCCGAGCGGAACCGCGAGCGCCGCGGCGGTGGTGACCGGCCCGACCTCGCGCCAGTTGCAGCGGTGGAGTTCGCGGATCGTGAACGGCACGCTGCCCGCGAGATCGATCAGCAGCAGGGTCGGCGCGGCGATGCGCGGCTCGTAGATCGCGGCGATCAACGGGATATAGATCAGCGCTGAGCCGAAGCCCGAGAAGCCGCGTACGAAGCCGGAGAGCGCCGCGACGCCAAGCGCGGCGGCGAAGCGGCGGTCGGTCAGCGCGGCTGAAAGCGCCGGCAGGTCGGGAAGGTCGATCACGGGGAAGTCCGGCAGAGAATCCTGGAACACAGCATACTCCGCTCATTCCCGCGCAAGCGGGAATCCAGTTCTTTTCTTTTCGCTCCGGGTTCCCGCTGGAGTTTATGCCCGACCCGATCGGGGATGGGGAGGAGTGGATCGCGGCAGGGAAAGTGTCTCCCCGAGGTGCTATCAACGGGCGCGATGGGACAGGCGATTCGCATCCTCGGCATCGACCCGGGCCTGCGCCGTACCGGCTGGGGCCTGATCGGCTGCGAGGGTAACCGGCTGATGTTTGTCGCCTGCGGCTCGGTCGAGACCAACGAGCGGCTGTCTCTCGCCGAGCGGCTGGTTACGATCCATGACGGCTTGACGCGCATCGTCGATGAGTTCCGCCCCGACGAGGCCGCCGTCGAGGCGACTTTCGTCAACCGCGATGCGACCGCGACGCTCAAGCTGGGCCAGGCGCGCGGCATCGCGCTGCTGGTGCCGGCGAAGGCGGGTGTGAGCGTCGCCGAATATGCGCCGAACCTGGTGAAGAAGACGATCGTCGGCGCTGGCCATGCCGAGAAGGCGCAGATCAGATTGATGGTCGGCGTGCTGCTGCCGAAGGCCGATCCGCAGTCCGAGGACGCCGCCGATGCGCTCGCCATCGCGGTGACGCATGCGCATCACCGCAGCAGTGTGCTGTTGAGGGCGGCCGCAAGATGATCGGCAAGCTCAAGGGTATCATCGACAGCTACGGCGAGGACTTCATCATCGTCGACGTGAACGGCGTCGGCTACGTGGTGTATTGCTCGGCGCGCACGCTGCAATCGTTGCCGCCCACCGGCGATCCGGTCTCGCTCGCGATCGAGACGCACGTGCGTGAGGACCAGATCCGCCTGTTCGGTTTCCAGAGCGACATCGAGCGCGAGTGGTTTCGCCTGTTGCAGACCGTGCAGGGCGTCGGCGCCAAGGTGGCGCTCTCGATCCTCTCGACTTTGCGCCCGGCCGAACTCGCGAGCGCGATTGCGATGCGCGACAAGGCGATGGTGGCGCGTTCGCCCGGCGTCGGCCCGAAGGTCGCCGAGCGTGTCGTCACCGAACTGAAGGACAAGGCGCCGAAATATGCCGACCTCGATCCCGCGGTGGTGCGGCTCGCCGGCGCCGTGGAGGAGCGCCGCGCGCCGCAGCCGGTCGCCGACGCGGTCTCGGCGCTGGTCAATCTCGGCT